>NZ_JBSZKT010000005.1:0-326222 GCF_055690525.1 Streptosporangium sp. H13245
GCCCGATCCCACTCCTGAGCCTCCGAGGGCCGAGGAGCCGAGACCGGAGCCTCCCAACCCCGACCCCGCGCCGGAGCCCCCCAGGGCCGAGGAGCCGCGTCCCGAGCCTCCCGGGCCCGATCCCGTGCCGGAGGCCCCGGGGGACGATTCCGTGCCCCCGCCGGAGGCGTACACCCCGGACGCCCCGGACTCCCAGTCCGTGCCGGACGCGCCGGGGGCCGAGGACACCCGGCCCGCGCCGGGTCGTGTCCCGGAGGCGCCGAGTGCCCAGGGCGCGCCCGTACCGGGGACGCCGAACGCCGAGGGCGCCCCCGCGCCGGAGACGCCCAGGCAGGATTCCGCGCCCGCACCGGACGTCCCGAGGGCCGACGACGCGCGGCCGGAGACGCCGAGGGCCGAGGATCTGAAGCCCGCGATTCCCGGACCGGGGGAGAACCCGCAGGGGCAGGGAGGAGGGCCCGTCGACACCGCGCCCCGCGAGACGCCCGACCTGCCGCGTACGCCCGAGGCTCCCCAGGACACCGTCCCCGCGCCCGGGACGCCGCAGGGAGACTCCCCGCCCGCGCCGGAGCCACCCGGGACCGACACGCGGCCCGAGATCATCAACGCGGACGACACGACGCCGCGCGGGCAGGATTCGACCGGCACCGTGCCCGTGAACGATTCCGACGCCAAGGGCGACGCGGGTTCCAAGGGTGACGAGACGACCCCGCGTGGAGACTCCACGGGTAACGCGCCCGACGCCAAGAGCGACACCGGTTCCAAGGGCGATGAGACGACGCCGCGCGGGGACTCCGTGGGCAACGCGCCCGACGCCAAGGACGACACCGGTTCGAAGGGTGACGAGACGACGCCGCGCGGAGATTCCACGGGCAACGCGCCCGACGCCAAGGGTGACGCGGGTTCGAAGGGCGACGAGCGCTCGCCCAGGGACGGGGGAGGCTCGTCCGGCGAGACCATCCTCGACACTCCCAAGAAGGATCATCCCGACGACATCGACCAGAGCGATTCCAGGGCGAAGGTCGTGGAGGTCGACGGGGTGAGGGTGCTCCAGATCCCGCTCGACGCGCCCACGGCCGCCGAGGTCGACGAGCTGCTGAAGAACATCGAGGACATCCCGCCGCTGGAGATGCCCACCGTCGAGGGGGCCTCCGTCACCGCGGGGCAGCCCGGCTGGGTCGACCCGCACCCCCCGCTCGACTCCGCCAGGCCCGTGCACCCGCTCCTCGACACCGCAGGTCCGACCACGGACCAGACCGTCCAGCCGCCGGGCACCGGTGGCGACACCCCCCAGTCCACCAGTACGACCTCCGGCGAGCCCGCCGCGCCCAGGCCCGCCGATACGCAGGGAGGCTCCCCGTCCACCGGTGACGCCGCGCCCCGGCCCGCCGGGACGGCCTCCGGTGAGCCCGCGATCCAGACGGCGGGCACGAACTCGGGCGAGGCGGCCACGCGGCCCGCCGTGGCGCCGGTGCCGTCCGTCGGCGACGCGGTTTCCGCTGTGGCGCAGGGGACCGACGGGGTCTCCGGGCAGGCGGCGGGGGCGGCTCCCGGTGGTGTGGCCGCACAACCGGACCCCCAAGCGAACCCGCAGCCGGGCGCGCAACCCGACACGCGGGCAAACCCGCAGCCGGGCCTGCAACCCGACACACAGCCGGGCACACAGGCGAACCCGCACCCCGACACGCAACCGGCCGCGCAGTCCGACGCGCGGTCCGACGGGGGTTCGGCCGCCCGGTGGGCGAACGACGGCAGTGACGTCGTCACCGCCGAGGCGAGACCGCTCGATCTCGACGCGCTCAAGACGCTCGCCGACAACGCCCGCGAGATCGAACCGCTGGAGATGCCGGGCGTGAGCGTGCCCGACGGGGAGACCTGGGGCGAGGGCGCCTGGGTGCCCATGGACATCCGGCCCGACGGCCCGGCGGGCGACGTCGAACCGGGAGACCCGCTGCGGCCGATCCCGCCCCCGGGCGGCGGCGGGTGACCGCCGCACCGCGAACGCGAGGCCGGGAGTGCCGGGAACACGATCGTGAGCGCCCAGGCGCCGCGCGTACGGGGCCGGGAGCCTCGTGAGGCGCCGCGAGCGTGCGGCGGTGGGGACCGGGCGGCGAGATACGAAGCGGCGGGCGAGTGAGCAGGGGGCAGGAAGCGTGTCAGCGAGGGTGAGGAGCCTGTGATGTTCGTGGATCCACCCGCACCGCAGCCGCTGCAGCCGGGGGAGACTCCGCCTGCCTCGGCCAACGCCGGTCTGCCGTCTCCGGACGCCGTCACGTCGTGGGAGTTCAACCCCGACTACCAGCGGCTGGTGATGATGTGGAGGCAGGTGCTCCCCGTGCTCGACACGCTGACCGCCAGCCTGGACAAGGCCTACCAGCTCGCCAGGAGCAGGGACGTCTGGGACGCCCCCGTCTCCGGCCGCTACGTCGAGGACATGACGGAGTGGCGCACCCGTCTCGGCCTCTACCGGCAGGCGATCCTGACGTCGATCAGCGACCAGGCGGCCGACACGCCGAGGTGGGTGCCGGTCAGCGCCGGAGCCCCGCACGCGTTCTCGTGAGGCGGGCCTCCCGGTGGCGGTGCTCCCCCGCAACACGCTTTCCCGGGGCGGCACGTCCCTGACGTGGGATAACCGGGGAGGGCGGGCTTACAGTGGGGGTGAGTCGTCGTCTTCGGGGTGTGAGACATGGGCGCAGAACCGTACTACGGGCCGGATTTCGGTCTCCTGCAGCGCGAGGACCCGGAGATCGCGAGCGTGCTCCTCGACGAGCTCGACCGGCTCCGCGGGAGCGTGCAGCTGATCGCGAGTGAGAACTTCACCTCGCCCGCCGTGCTCGCCGCGCTCGGCTCGACGCTCACCAACAAGTACGCCGAGGGCTACCCCGGCAGGCGTTACTACGCCGGATGCGAGGTCGTCGACCGGGCCGAGCGGCTCGCGATCGACCGGGCCATGAGGCTGTTCGGCGCCGAGCACGTCAACGTGCAGCCCCACTCCGGCGCCTCGGCGAACCTGGCGGCCTACGCGGCCCTGCTCCAGCCGGGCGACACCGTGCTGGCGATGGAGCTGTCGCACGGCGGCCACCTCACGCACGGATCCAAGGTCAACTTCTCGGGACGCTGGTTCGACGTCGTGGCGTACGGCGTGCGCAGGGACACCGAGCTGATCGACTACGACGAGGTCAGGGAGCTGGCGCTGCGGCACCAGCCCAAGATGATCATCTGTGGCGCCACCGCCTACCCCCGTGAGATCGACTTCGCCGCCTTCCGGGGGATCGCGGACGAGGTGGGCGCCTGGCTGCTCGCCGACGTCGCGCACACCGTCGGCCTGATGGCCGGGCGGGCCCTGCCCTCCGCCGTGCCGTACGCGGACGTGGTGACCTTCACGACGCACAAGGCGCTGCGCGGGCCGAGGGGCGGCGGGATCATGTGCACGAAGGAGCTGGGGCCCAGGATCGACCGGGCGGTCTTCCCGTTCGTACAGGGCGGCCCGCTCATGCACGCGGTGGCGGCCAAGGCGGTCGCGTTCGGCGAGGCGCTGCGGCCGGAGTTCGCGGACTACGCGCGGCGGGTGGTGGCCAACGCCCAGGTGCTGGCCGACGCGCTGGCCGCCGAGGGCATGCGGCCCGTCTCCGGGGGCACCGACAGCCATCTGACGCTGATCGACCTGCGCGACGTCGGGATCTCCGGCGCGGTGGCCGAGCGGCGCTGCCACGAGGCCGGGATCACACTGAACCGCAACGCGATCCCGTACGACCCCGAGCCGCCCACGGTGACCTCGGGGATCCGGGCCGGGACCCCCTGCGTCACGACCCAGGGGATGGGGCCGGAGGAGATGAAGGAGGTGGCCTCGATGGTGGCGCAGGTCATCCGCAACCCGGACGCGACGGGGGAGATACGGGAGCGCGTCGCGGTGCTGACGAGGACCCATCAGATATATCCCAGCGAACTATGAGCTGTTCTGTGTCGTTTTCCGGTCACAGGTGGCCGGACTATCCGCGAAACTGGTTCCGTGCGCGAATACCTACTCATGGCGCTCGTCGCGGCCGCGGTGACGTACCTGCTGGTTCCGCTGGTCCGCGTTTTCGCCGTTCGCATCGGTGCCATGCCCGAGGTCCGCAGTCGTGACGTGCACACCACGCCGACGCCCAGGCTCGGCGGCCTGGCGATGTACGGCGGTCTCGTCGCCGGTCTGCTGATCGCCGGGGAGCTGCCCTACGCCGGGGGCAAGCTGGCGGCCGAGGGCCAGGGCAAGACCGTGATCGCGCTGATCGCCGCGGGCGGCCTGATCACGCTGACCGGCTTCCTGGACGACTGGCTGGGGATGGACGCCCTGGTCAAGCTCGCCGGGCAGATCGGCGCCGCGGGGGTGCTCGTCACCTTCGGCGTCAGCCTGCCGTGGCTCCCGCTGCCCACCGCGCTGGGCGGGCAGACCATCCTCGACTCGACGCTGAGCCCGCTGATCACGATCCTGATCGTGGTCGTCATGATCAACGCCGTCAACTTCGTCGACGGGCTCGACGGGCTGGCCGCGGGGATCGTGGGCATCGCCGCGATGGCCACGTGGACGTACTCGGTGGCCCTGTCGAAGGACTACGGCAACACCAGCATCAACGCGACGGCGGTTATCGCCTCGGTGCTCATCGGGATCTGCCTGGGCTTCCTGCCGCACAACTTCCACCCGGCGAAGATCTTCATGGGCGACACGGGGGCGATGCTGATCGGGCTGGTCCTCGCCTCCACGATGATTCTGGTCACACCGCTCGACTCCAGCAGCATCAACCGCTTCCCGGTCATCCTCCCCCTTCTCGTGCCGGTCGCGATCCTGGTGCTCCCGCTGCTGGACCTGATCATGGCGGTGATCCGGCGCACGTCCAACGGCCTGTCGCCGTTCTCGCCCGACCGGGGGCATCTGCACCACCGGCTGCTCGACATCGGCCACTCGCACCGCCGCAGCGTCATGATCATGTACGCCTGGACCTTCCTGTTCGCCTTCGCGGTCGTGGCGCTGTCCATCGAGGGTGTCCCGCTCATCCTGTTCCCGCTGACCGTGCTGCTCGCCATCGGCGTGCTGGTGATGATGGCGCTGCCCCGCTGGCGCGCCCGCCGCGACCTCGGCGGGGCCGAGGGGCGTGGCGGTCTCGACCCCGCCGTCCCCACCGGCCCTACCGGTCCCGCTGGTTCCGCGGGCCCCGAGGAGGGGCCGGGCCGGCACGCGCGGCCCGGTGAGCAGCCGCCGGGCCGGGTCAGGCCCCACCCGTACCCCTCGGAGCCCCAGGGGCCCCGTACGGTCGCCGCCGGTGACGACACGGCCACGCTGTCGGTGCTGCCCGACCTGTCGCTCAGCGCTCCCCGGCAGGGTTTCTCAAACCCTGAGACGCCGCTTTGAACCGCTTCGCCGACTCCTTGATCGTTTACTTGAAACGGCAGGTAAAGGCGCTCTTCCATGAGCTTGTGATAGCTTTCACTAGCAGTCGCTCACCAGGATGAGCCCTGTGAGGTAGCAATCGCTCGCTTGATAACCCCCATCTGGAGCACCGATGCAGGATAACGATCTCCGAATTCTCAGGGCGGCCTTGATCCCCACGGCCCTCCTCGGTCTGATCGCTGTCGTCGTCGCCGCGTTCCTCGCGGGTGGCAAGGGGGCGCTGGGAGCCGGCATCGGCATCGTCGTCGTGGTGGCCTTCTTCACGATCAGCCTGGTCGCCGTCGCCTACGCGGCGCGGATCTCGCCCACGATGATGATGGCCGCGGCGATGGTCAGCTACTTCGCGAAGATCCTCCTGCTGGCGGTGATGCTGGACTTCTTCGCGGACGCCACGGTGTGGAGCCCGATGGCGTTCGCCCTGACCGTCATCGCCTGCACGATCTGCTGGACCGCCGGTGAGGCGCGTGGCTTCATGCGGCTCCGCATGCTCTACGTGGACCCCGACGCCAAGGTCCCCGGCTTGATCGAAGAGAAGAGGTGACATGTCGCGTCTTATGTCGAATGTCCCTTACACTCGCCTCGACAGACGGGGCAGGGCTGGTCGCCACCGGACATCTGACAGGGAATCCCCTGAAGGCTGGTCCGATATGACTAGTCAGAGTCGCGCCTGCTATTGTCGCGTGCGCGACAAACAAAAGTAGGGGAAGGCCTGCCGGAGCCCCTGAGCCCTGCCTCCTCGCCCCGTTCGCACTCCCCGTCTGGTCGGCCTGCCCAAGGTGGTCGCCGGATGACTTCTTGACCAATCAATACGACGAAGGGAACGCCGAGTGAGCGCCGCGCTGACGCCTCTCGCCTCCGAGGAGTTTCATGCTCCGGGGCTCGGCCTGTTCGACTGGCCGCCGCTCGTCGAAGGTCAGGCCTGGTTCAACAAGCCCGCCCTGCTCGCGCTGGTCGGGGCTCTGCTGGTCATGGGACTCGTCTACAGCGCCTTCTCCAACCCGAAGCTGGTGCCGAGAGGCATGCAGAACGTGGGCGAACTCGCCTACGTGTTCGTCCGGGAGCAGATCGCCAGGCCGAACCTGGGCAAGGACAGCGACCGGTGGATGCCGCTGCTGTTCAGCATGTTCCTCTTCGTCTGGATCATGAACCTGTTCGGCTCCGTGATCTTCGTACAGTTCCCCGTGATGTCACGGATCGGCTACCCCGCGATTCTCTCACTTGGTGTATGGGTGCTGGTGATGTACCTGGGGATCAAGCACCAGGGTCCCATCGGCTTCTTCAAGAACGTGATGTTCCCGCCCGGCCTGCCGACGTGGATCTACTTCCTGGTCGCGCCCATCGAGCTCATCTCGACCTTCTTCCTGCGCCACATCACGCACGCGGTTCGACTGTTCGCCACCATGATGGCCGGTCACCTGATCGTCGCGCTGTTCTCCGAGGTCGGCTGGCACTTCCTGTTTGTCGAGCTGTCTCCGCTCGGTGCTCCGCTCGGCGTGCTGGGGGTCATCATGACCATCCTGCTCACCGCCTTCGAGCTGTTCATCCAGGCGCTGCAGGCATACGTGTTCGCGCTGCTGGCCGCCATGTTCATCAATGACGCGCTGCACGCCGCGCACTGAATTTTTCCGCCCTACCGAAAAAAACCCCGGTGGACACTCCACTGGTCGATAGAAAAGGAAATCAAAGCATGTCTAGTGGTCTGCTCGCCGAAGTGACTGGCAACCTCGGTTCCATCGGCTACGGCCTCGCCGCGATCGGCCCCGGCGTCGGCATCGGCATCATCTTCGGCCAGGGCGTCCAGGCCATCGCCCGCCAGCCCGAGGCCTACGGCCTCATTCGCCAGAACATGATCCTGGGCTTCGTCTTCGCCGAGGCGCTCGCGCTGATCGGTATCGCGCTCGCGTTCGTTTTCCGGGCCTGAAAGACGACCGGCCCTGACGGAAGGCAGCATTTATGAATCTGCTAGCGGCAGAGGAAGCGGCGAACCCTCTCCTCCCGAACTTGGCGGAGATGGTCGTCGGTGGATTCGCATTCCTGTTCGTCCTCTTCTTCGTCGGTCGCCTCCTGGTCCCTCGCATCCAGAAGACGCTGGCCGAGCGTGTAGACGCCATCGAGGGCGGCATCAAGCGAGCCGAGGACGCGCAGGCCGAGGCCCAGGCGCTGCTCAAGCAGTACAAGGACCAGCTCTCCGAAGCCCGTCACGAAGCCTCGCGGCTGCGTGAGGAGGCCCGTGAGCAGGGCGCGCAGATCAAGGCGGAGCTCCGCGAGGAGGCTCAGGCCGAGGCCCGCCGCCTGGTCGAGGCCGCGCACCTGCAGATCGAGGCCGACCGCCAGCAGGCGTTCGCCCAGCTCCGCACGGAGCTCGGCCGCCTGTCGATCGAGCTGGCCGGCCGCATCGTCGGCGAGTCCCTGGAGGACGAGGCGCGCCAGCGCCGTACCGTCGACAGGTTCCTCGAGGAGCTCGAGTCGAGCAGCGCGGCGGTCCGCTGATGACGCGGCGAACCAGGCGTGACGCGCGAGTGTCGGTGAGCGGCTGATGAGAGGTCTGAGCAGGACCTCGCTGGCCGAGGTCGAAGAGCGCTTCAACGCCGTCGCGGGAAGCGCCGATCTCGGCACGCTGGCCGACGAGCTGTTCTCGGTCGCCGACCTGTTGGACCGCGAGCACGGGCTCCGCCGCAACCTCTCCGACCCCGCGCGTCCCGGTGCCCAGAAGGCGCAGATCGTCCGGGTGCTGCTGGAGGGCAAGATCAGCGACGCCGCGCTGGAGACGGTCGTCGCGGCCGTGTCCGCCAAGTGGGCGCGCTCGGGCGACCTGGCCGACTCCCTGGAGCGTCTCGGCGTCGTCGCGGCCTCGGCCGAGGCGGAGGCGCAGGGCAGGCTCGACGACGTCGAGGACGAGCTGTTCCGGTTCGGGCGCATCGCCGCCTCGAACCTGGAGCTGCACCGGACCCTCACGGCGCCGGCGGCCCCCGAGGCGGCCAAGCGGGAGCTTCTGAACTCCCTCCTGGCCGAGAAGGTCGCCCCCACCTCGCTCCGGCTGGTCACCCAGCTTGTGCTGCATCCGCGAGGACGTAGCCTGGACAGTGGGCTTGGGGAGTTCGGCAAGCTGGTCGCCGCCCAGCGGCAGCGCCTCGTCGCGGTGGTGCGCAGCGCCGTCGCGCTCTCAGAGGAGCAGAAGCAGCGTCTCGCCACGTGGCTGCGCACCTCGTACGGCCGCGACGTTCATCTGAACGTCGAGGTGGATCCGCGGGTGCTGGGAGGGTTCTCGGTCCACATCGGGGACGACCTCATCGACACCACCATCGCGGGACGAATCGAAGAAGTCCGCCGCCGGTTGGCCGGCTAGGCGAATAGGGAGACTGAAGAGAGATGGCGGAGCTTACGATCCGGCCGGATGAGATCCGGGACGCACTTGAGCGCTTCGTCCAGGCGTACGAGCCGGAAGGTGCCGCGCGCGAGGAGATCGGGACCGTCGTCGACTGCGGCGACGGCATCGCCCATGTCTCCGGCCTTCCCTCGGCGATGGCGAACGAGCTGCTTGAGTTCGAGGACGGCACGCGTGGCCTGGCACTGAACCTGGACGTCCGAGAGATCGGTGTCGTCGTTCTGGGCGACTTCAGCAAGATCGAGGAGGGCCAGTCGGTCCGCCGGACGGGCGAGGTCCTGTCCGTGCCGGTCGGCGACGGCTTCCTCGGCCGGGTGGTCGACCCGCTGGGCGTCCCCCTGGACGGCAAGGGCGCCATCGAGTCCGAGAGCCTTCGCGCCCTCGAACTCCAGGCCCCCTCGGTGGTTCAGCGCCAGCCGGTGAAGGAGCCGCTGCAGACCGGTCTCAAGGCGGTCGACGCCATGACGCCGATCGGCCGCGGCCAGCGCCAGCTGATCATCGGTGACCGTGGCACGGGCAAGACCGCCGTCGCCGTGGACACCATCCTCAACCAGCGGGAGAACTGGCTCTCCGGCGACCCCGACAAGCAGGTTCTCTGCGTCTACGTCGCGGTCGGCCAGAAGGGCTCCACGATCGCCCAGGTCAAGGGCCGCCTTGAGGAGGCGGGCGCGATGGAGTACACCACCATCGTCGCCGCTCCGGCGTCCGACCCGGCCGGCTACAAGTACCTCGCGCCCTACACCGGCTCGGCCATCGGCCAGCACTGGATGTACCAGGGCAAGCACGTCCTCATCGTCTTCGACGACCTGACCAAGCAGGCCGACGCCTACCGCGCCGTCTCCCTGCTGCTCCGCCGTCCGCCGGGCCGCGAGGCGTTCCCCGGCGACGTCTTCTACTTGCACTCCCGCCTCCTTGAGCGCTGCGCGAAGCTGTCCAAGGACATGGGCTCCGGCTCGATGACCGGTCTGCCGATCATCGAGACGAAGGGCAACGACGTCTCGGCGTTCATTCCCACCAACGTCATCTCGATCACCGACGGCCAGTGCTTCCTTGAGACCGACCTGTTCAACGCGGGTGTGCGTCCGGCCATCAACGTCGGTGTCTCCGTCTCCCGAGTCGGTGGCTCGGCGCAGGTCAAGGCGATGCGGAAGGTCGCCGGCACGCTGCGCCTGTCGCTGTCGCAGTTCCGTGACCTGGAGGCCTTCGCCTCCTTCGCCTCCGACCTGGACGCGGCCTCCCGTGCCCAGCTGGAGCGCGGCCAGCGCCTGGTCGAGCTGCTCAAGCAGGCCCAGTACAACCCGTTCCCGGTCGAGAAGCAGGTCGTCTCGGTCTGGGCCGGCACCACGGGCGAGCTCGACGACGTCCCGGTCGAGGACATCCGCCGCTTCGAGGCGGACTTCCACGACTACCTGGGCCGCGAGAAGAAGGGCATCTTCGACAGCATCCGCGAGACCAAGGAGCTGTCGGACGACACGGTGACCGCCCTCAAGGACGCGATCACCGAGTTCAAGAAGAGCTTCGAGACCTCCTCCGGTGAATACCTGGTCAACGACGAGCCGGTCGCCGCGCTCGGCGAGGGCGAGGTCGGCCAGGAGAAGATCACGAAGCGAGTCCGCACGGCAGAGAAGAAGTAGCCGATGGGTGCCCAGCTAAGACTGCTGCGGCGGCGGATCAAGTCGGTCAAGTCCACGGCGAAGATCACCCGCGCCCAGGAGCTCATCGCCTCGTCCCGCATCGTCAAGGCACAGCAGCGGATGCAGGCCGCCGTGCCGTACGAGCGCGAGATCACTCGCGCCGTCACGGGCGTGGTCAGCAACACCTCCACCACCGACCATCCGCTGACGGTGGCCAAGGAGCAGCCCACCAGGGCCGCCGTCCTGATCGTCACCAGCGACAGCGGTTTCTGCGGTGGCTTCAACGCCAACGTCCTGCGTGAGGCGGAGGCGCTCGGCAACCTGCTCAGGGACAGGGGCGTCGAGCCCGTGCCCTTCGTGACGGGCCGCAAGGGCGTCGCCTGGCACACCTTCCGCAACCGTGAGATGGGCGGGCAGTGGACGGGGTTCTCCCGTAAGCCCGCCTACTCCGACGCCAAGGAGATCGCCGGCGCCCTGATCGAGGCCTTCTCGGCCGAGGACGGGCTCGACGAGATCCACATCGTCTCCACCGAGTTCGTCTCGATGCTGACGCAGGAGGTCGTGGTCAAGCGGATCCTCCCGCTGGTGGTCGAGGAGAGCACGGAGCAGCCCGACACGCCGCTGCCGTACTTCGAGTTCGAGCCCACCGCGGGCGAGGTTCTCGACACGCTGCTGCCGCGTTACGTGGAGTCGCGCATCTTCACCGCGCTGCTCCAGTCGGCGGCCTCCGAGGAGGCCTCGCGCCGCCGGGCGATGAAGTCGGCCACCGACAACGCCAACGAGCTCATCCGCGTGTTCACGCAGAAGATGAACCAGGTCCGCCAGGCCGAGATCACCCAGGAAATCAGCGAGATCGTCGGTGGCGCGAACGCGCTGGCCGACTCCGCAGCGGGGAAAGAGTGAAATGACTGCACAGACTGTTGAGACCGGCGTGGGCCGCGTCGCGCGGGTCACCGGTCCCGTCGTCGACGTGGAGTTCCCCGTCGAGGCGATGCCCGAGATCTACAATGCCCTCAAGGTCGACGTCGAGCTTCAGGGTGAGGCCAAGGTCCTGACCCTGGAGGTCGCCCAGCACCTGGGTGACAACCTCGTCCGCGCCATCTCCATGCAGCCCACCGACGGCCTCACCCGTGGCGCCCCGGTGACCGACACCGGCGCGGCCATCTCGGTCCCCGTCGGCGACGTCGTCAAGGGCCACGTGTGGAGCACCCTCGGTGAGTCGCTGGACGTCGAGACCTCCTCCCTCCAGATCAACGAGCGCTGGGGCATCCACCGCCCGTCGCCCGCCTTCGACACCCTTGAGTCGCGGACCGAGATGCTGACCACCGGCATCAAGGTCATCGACCTGCTCACCCCGTACGTGCAGGGCGGCAAGATCGGCCTGTTCGGCGGCGCGGGCGTGGGCAAGACCGTTCTGATCCAGGAGATGATCCGCCGGGTCGCCCGCAACTTCGGTGGCACCTCGGTGTTCGCCGGGGTCGGCGAGCGCACCCGTGAGGGCAACGACCTCTGGCTGGAGATGGAGGAGGCGAACGTCCTCAAGGACACCGCCCTCGTCTTCGGCCAGATGGACGAGCCCCCGGGCACCCGTCTGCGCGTCGCGCTCTCCGCCCTGACCATGGCGGAGTACTTCCGGGACGTCCAGAAGCAGGACGTGCTGCTGTTCATCGACAACATCTTCCGGTTCACCCAGGCCGGTTCCGAGGTGTCCACCCTGCTCGGCCGTATGCCGTCCGCGGTGGGTTACCAGCCGACCCTCGCCGACGAGATGGGTGTTCTCCAGGAGCGCATCACCTCGACCCGCGGTCACTCGATCACCTCCATGCAGGCGATCTACGTCCCCGCGGACGACATCACCGACCCGGCCCCGCACAACGCGTTCGCGCACCTCGACGCGCAGACCGTTCTCTCGCGGCCGATCTCGGAGAAGGGCATCTACCCCGCGGTGGACCCGCTCGACTCCACCTCGCGGATCCTCGACCCGCTGATCGTGGGCGAGGAGCACTACCGCGTGGCCCAGGAGACCAAGCGGATCCTGCAGAAGTACAAGGAACTGCAGGACATCATCGCGATCCTCGGTATCGACGAGCTCTCGGAAGAGGACAAGGTCACCGTCAACCGGGCCCGTCGCATCGAGCGCTTCCTGTCCCACCCGATGTACGCCGCCGAGGCGTTCACCGGCCAGCCCGGTGAGAACGTGCCGCTGGACGAGACCATCGCCTCGTTCAAGGGCCTGTGCGCCGGCGACTACGACCACCTGCCCGAGCAGGCGTTCTTCATGGTCGGCGGCATCGACCAGGCCGTGGCCAAGGCCAAGGAACTCGCCCGCTAGTCGCCTTCGGCGCCGGTACGGTCACGCGGCCGTACCGGCGCCTGGTTCGATAAGGAACTGGAGAGAAAGTGGCGAAGCTGCGAGTAGGCGTCGTCTCCCCGGAGCGTGAGATCTGGTCCGGTGAGGCCGACATGGTGATTGCCAAGACCGTCGACGGCGAGATCGGTATCATGCCTAGGCACGCACCCGTGCTCGGCGTTCTCGTCGAGGGCGGTCTGCTGACGATCAAGCGGGGCGACGGCGAAGCCGACCTCGTCGCCGCCGTCCACGGAGGATTCCTCTCGGTGGCCGACGACGAGGTGTCGATTCTGGCCGAGCTGGCCGAGCTGGGTTCCGAGGTCGACGTCACCCGCGCGAAGAACGCGCTGGAGCGGGCCCAGGCCTCGGTCGAGTCCAACCAGGAAGACGCGGACGCGGCCTCCGAGGCCAAGCGTGCCAGGGCCCGGCTGCGCGCGGCCGGGGAAGAAGTCGGATAAATTCTGCTTCTTAGGCTGTACGCGCTTTTGGGGGGCGAGCAGACATGGTGGTGGATGTTCTCATCGTGCTGGGGCTGCTCGTCGCCCTCCTGGGACTCCGGGTTCTCATCCTGACCCGCTCCCGGGGATCGGTGCTCTGTTGCCTGCGCTCCCTGTCAAAGGAGCGAGGTTGGCGGGTCGGTGTGGCCCGCTACGCCGACGGCCATCTCAACTGGATCCCGCTCATAGGTCTGCTTCCAAGGCCGCGCCACGTCATCGTGAGGCGCGGCCTTGTCGTTTCCGGGCGTCGCAAGGTCGGGTCCGGTGAGTTCTTCGGGTTCATCGAGGGCGTGACGGCGATCGAGTGCCGCAACGGGCAGGACGCCTTCGAGCTCGCCATGGGATACCGGGCCCTCACCGGTTTCGTCGCCTGGCTGGAGTCGGCCCCGCCCAGCGCCTATCTCGACGTCGCCTGAGCGGAGCCGGTCCCGTTCAGTGCTTGGCTCGCCCGGGTTTTTGGTCGCTCAGCGGGTGCCGCCGGGCTTCCAGAGGATCTCGTCGCCGTTCGCGGCCACCCGGCAGAGGATGAACATCAGGTCGCTCAGCCGGTTGAGATACTTCGCGGTCAGCGGGTTGACGTCGTCGTGGACCTCCAGCGCCGACCAGACGGTCCGCTCGGCCCGCCGGACCACGGTCCTGGCGACGTGGAGCCAGGCCACGGCCGGGGTGCCGCCGGGCAGGATGAAGCTGCGCAGCGGTGTGAGGCGCTCGTTGAACTCGTCGCACCGCGCCTCCAGCCACTCGACGTAGGAGGGCTCGACCCGCAGCGGCGGGAACTCGGGGTTCTCCACGACCGGGGAGCACAGGTCGGCCCCGACGTCGAACAGCTCGTTCTGGATCCGGGTGAGGAGGGCGGTGACGTCCGCCTCCAGGGTGCCCGCGGCCAGGGCGACGCCGATCGCGGCGTTGGCCTCCTCGACGTCCGCGTAGGCGGCCAGGCGCGGGTCGGTCTTGCGGGTGCGGCTCATGTCGCCGAGCGCGGTCGTGCCGTCGTCTCCGGTCCGGGTGTAGATCTTCGAGAGCACCACCGGCTTGTCTCTGTCAGCTCGCGTCATGTGGCTCAGCGTATCGGCAGGAAAAACTCTCCTGATTAACCTGATAGTGGACAATATGATTTGTCGATGGTTTCTGGTTTCTACCTGCGATTCCCTCACATCTCCCACGAGACGTTGACCTTCGTCGCCGACGACGACGTCTGGGCGGCCCCGGCGGACGGCGGGCGGGCGTGGCGCCTCTCCTCGGACCGGGCCCCCGCGAGCCACCCCCGCCTCTCGCCCGAAGGCACCAAGGTCGCCTGGACCAGCGTTCGCGACGGCGCTCCCGAGGTCTACCTGGCGGACCTGGAGTCCGGTTCCGCGGAGCGCCTGACCTACTGGGGGGACGCGCGGACGCGCACCCGAGGCTGGACGCCGGGCGGCGAGGTTCTCGCGATCAGCGCGACCGGCCAGCCGTCCACCTCGCAGACCTGGGCCTACGTGCTCGGTGAGGGACGCGTCGAGCGGTTGCCGTACGGCCCGGTCAACGACCTGTCGGTGACGGGGGACGCGGTGGCGCTGCTGGCCGGGGGGCTTCCCCGCGACCCGGCGGCCTGGAAGCGCTACCGGGGCGGCACGGCGGGCCGCCTGTGGGTGCGGCGCGGTGACGGCGACTTCACCCGGATCCTGGCGGATCTGAACGGACACCTCGCCGACCCGATGCTCGTCGGGGGACGGCTCGTCTTCGTCTCCGACCACGAGGGCGTCGGCAACCTCTACTCCTGCGACCCGGACGGTACCGGCCTGCGCCGCCACACCGACCACGACGTCTTCTACGCCCGGCACGCCACCACCGACGGGACCCGGATCGTCTACCAGAACGCCGGGGACCTCTACCTCCTGGACGATCTCGATGCCGAGGCCCGCAAGCTCGACGTCACCCTCGGCTCCCCGCTGCGCGGACGGCAGCCATACCAGGTCCACGCGGGCAGGCGGCTGCACGACCTGGCCGTGGACGCGACCGGGCGGGCCAGCGCGGTGGAGGTCCAGGGGACGGTGCACTGGGTGACCCACCGGGACGGCCCGGCGCGGCAGCTCAGCACCGGCCTGTCGGCGGGGCGGCCTCGGATCCTCGGCGACGACCGCGTGGTGTGGGTCTTCGACGACGGTGAGACACAGGGGCTGGAGATCGTCCCGGCGGGGGGCGGGGAGAGCCGCAGGATCGCCGTGGGCGCGCTGGGCGAGGTCGGGGACCTGGCCGTCGCGCCCGACGGGAACACGATCGCGGTGACCGCCAGGGACGGGCGGCTGCTGCTGGTCGACGTGGCCTCGGGGGAGGCCGTGGAGCTGGCCGGGGCCGACGGGGAGATCCAGGGGCTCACCTGGTCGCCCGACTCGGCCTGGCTGGCCTGGTCGCACCCGGACGGCACCCAGCTGCGCAGGATCAGGCTGGCCAGGGTGGCGGACCGGGTCGTCACCGACGTCACCGACGGCCGGTTCGTGGACATCTCACCCGCGTTCGCGGGGGACTATCTGGCGTTCCTGTCGCGGCGCGGCTTCGACCCGGTCTATGACGCGCACTCCTTCGACATGTCCTTCCCCTTCGGCTACCGGCCCTACCTGGTGCCGCTGTCCGCGGCCACGCCGTCCCCGTTCGCGCCCAGTTCCGCGGGGCGGGCCGCCGAGTCCGGCTCGGGCTCCGGCGACGACGACAAGAAGGACGACGGCGCGGCCACCGTGGACCTGGAGGGCATCGCCGCCAGGGTCGTGCAGGTGCCGGTGCCCGAGGGCCGCTACTCGGACCTGCGCGCGGTCAAGGGCGGGTTCGTCTGGCTGCGGGAGCCGCTGGCGGGGGAACTCGGCGAGGACCGGGGCGAGGTGGGGGGCGAGGCGCCCCGCCCGGCGCTGGACCGCTACGACCTGGTCAAGCGCAAGTGGGAGGAAGTGGTCGAGAAGCTCGACTGGTACCGGGTGAGCGGTGACGGCACGCAGCTCGTCGTCAGCGACAAGGGCACGCTCACGGTCCGCCCCGCGGGGGGCAAGCCGGGCGGCAAGAACGGCGACGACGCGACCGTCGACCTGTCCAGGATCCGGATCACCGCCGACCCCCGGGCGCTGCGGCGGCACGCCTACGCCCAGGCGGGCCGCCGGATGCGCGCCGACTTCTGGGTCGAGGACATGGCCGACGTCGAGTGGGAGGCCGTGCTGGAGGAGTACCGGCCGCTGGTGGACCGGGTCGCCACCGCCGACGACTTCGCCGACCTGCTCTGGGAGGTGCTGGGGGAGCTGGGCAGCTCGCACGCCTACGTCGACGCCGCGCCCTGGGGCTACCCGGCCTCCGAGCCGATCGGGCTGCTCGGCGCCGACCTCTCCAGGGGCGACGACGGCCGCTGGCGGGTGGACCGGGTGCTGCCCGCCGAGTCCTCCGACGTGCACGCCCGCTCGCCGCTGGCCGGTCCCGGGGCGGGTGTCCAGCCGGGAGAGGCGCTGCTCGCGGTCGACGGCCGCCCGGTGCCGCCCGAGGGGCCCGCGCGGCTGCTGGTGGGTGCCGCCGACAAGCCGGTCGAGCTGACCCTTGTCGGTGGCCGCCGGGTGGTCGTCACGCCGCTCCGTGACGACCGGCGCCTGCGCTACCAGCACTGGGTGGCCGGATGCCGGGCGCGGGTCAGGGAGCTCGGCGGCGGGCGCCTCGGTTACCTGCACATCCCGGACATGGTGGCCGAGGGCTGGGCGCAGTTCCACCGCGACCTGCGCAGGGAGATGACCTTCGAGGGGCTCGTGGTGGACGTACGGGGGAATCGAGGCGGTCACACCTCCGAGCTCGTCATCGAGAAGCTGATCCGCCGGGTCATCGCCTGGGACCTGCCCCGGGGCATGACGCCGATCACCTATCCCGAGGACGCGCCGCGCGGCCCGCTGGTCGCGATCACCAACCAGAACGCCGGGTCCGACGGCGACATCGTCACCGCGGCCTTCAAGATCCACAAGCTCGGGCCCGTGGTGGGCACCCGTACCTGGGGAGGCGTCATCGGCATCGAGGACGCCCACCGCCTGGTCGACGGCTCGCACATCACCGTGCCCAAGTACTCCTTCTGGTTCGAGGAGCTGGGCTGGGGCGTGGAGAACTACGGCGTCGATCCCGACGTCGAGGTCGACATCGCCCCCGACGACTGGGCGGAGGGGAGGGACCCGCAGATCGAGGAGGCGGTACGGCTCGCGCTGGCCGCGCTGGACGAGCGCCCGGCGGCGACCCCGCCCGACCCCGCCACCCGGCCCTCGCGGCGGCGTCCCGCGCTGCCGCCCCGCCCGTAGTTGACATTTGTCATCCAAAAGATCTTAAAGATCACTGCCTTTCCGGTGATATCAACGACTACCTGCTCAAACGCGGGAAGACGACGATTGTCGCCATGACAACACCACAGGTGACGGAACCACCCGGCGCCGCGACCGCCGGCCTCGGCGACGTGATCGAGGTCGGCGGGCTCCGGCAGGCGTACGGGGACTTCGAGGCGGTGCGCGGTGTCTCCTTCACCGTCCCGAGGGGCGAGCTGTTCGCCCTGCTCGGCACGAACGGCGCCGGAAAGACCACCACGGTGGAGGTCCTGGAGGGGTTCAGGTCCCCCACCGGTGGCAGCGTCCGCGTGCTCGGGCTCGACCCGGTCAGGCAGCGCCGGAGGCTGCGGCCCCGGGTGGGGATCATGCTGCAGGAGGGCGGCTTCCTCGGTGACCTCACGGTCGCCGAGACCGTCGGCCTCTGGGAGGGGCTGAGCCGGGACGCGGGCCGCGCGGAGACCTCGGGGAACCGGCGTGGGACCGTGGACGCGCTGGAGGCGGCGGGGCTGGGCAGGAAGGCCAAGACCCGGGTGCGGCAGCTCTCCGGCGGCCAGCGGCGCAGGCTCGACCTCGCGCTGGCGGTGATCTCCCGGCCGGAGGTGCTCTTCCTGGACGAGCCGACCACCGGCATGGACCCCGAGGCGCGCCGCGCCACCTGGAAGGTGATCGAGGACCTGCGGGCGGGGGGCACCACGGTGCTGCTCACCACCCACTACCTGGAGGAGGCCGAGCGCCTCGCCAACCGGCTGGCCATCATGCACGAGGGCCGGATCCACCTCCAGGGCACCGTCGAGGAGGTGGTGGCCGGGTCGGGCGACCGGATCTCCTTCCGCCTCCCCGGTATCTCCTGGGTCTTCGGGGATCTTCCCTCGCTGGGCGACGTGGCCCCGGTGCTGACCTACGGCGGCGACGGCGGCGACGCGGCCGGTACGGGGGTCACCTACACCCTGACCGGCGCGCGGGCGGAGGCTCGCGCGCACGCGGCGGTCCGGCGGCTCCTGGACTGGGCCGACGCGCGGGGCGAGACCCTGGAACGGCTCGCCGTACGCCGGGGAACCCTGGAGGACGTCTTCATGCGCGTGGCCGGGGAGGGCACCGGCGACGGTCCGGTGGCGGCGGGAACCGGGAGCGGAGGCGAGCGATCATGAGAGCCGACGTGCTGCACGCGGTGCGGCTGGCGAGGATCGACCTGACCCTGGTGGGCAGGAACACCACGGTCCTGTTCAACGTGCTCCTGCTGCCGCTCCTGATGGCCTGGGTGTACACCCAGGCCGTCGGCGCCGAGAAGATCGACGGCGTGGCCGGGAGGGTTTTCGTGCTGGCCGGGCTGCCGGGGCTGATGCTGGTGTTCGCGGTCTTCATCAACCTGGTGAACTCCTTCACCGCCCGGCGCGAGGAACTGGTGCTCAAGCGGCTGCGCGCGGGCCAGCCGTCCGGCCCGGCGATCCTCGGCGGCGCCGCCCTCGGGGCGCTCGTGCTCTATCTCGCCCAGGTGGCGCTCCTGGCCGTCTGGATGCAGCGGTCCGAGGGGATCGCGGTGGCCAACGTGCCGATGCTCGCGACCGTCGCGGTCCTGGGGGTCACGCTGTTCTGCCTGCTCGCCGCCGCCTTCTCGGGTCTCACGCCGAACGCGGAGCTCGCCCAGGTGACGGTGCTGCCGGTGCTCATGGTCGTGCTGGTCGGAGCCCCGATCGCGTTCCCCGCCGACACGCTGCCCGGCGTGCTGGGCCAGGTCTCCGCGCTGCTCCCCGCGACCCCGGTCGTGGAGATCGCGCGCACCGCCTTCCTGGGCGGGGACCACCTCTCCGGGGGAGGGGAGGCGCTGAGCATGGGAGGACAGTGGGTGGCCGCGCTGCCCTCCTTCGGGCTCCTGCTGGGCTGGATCGTGGTGGCCGGGTTGCTGGCCCGGTGGCTGTTCCGCTGGGAGCCCCGGCACGGCTAACGTTCGTAACGAGATGTCAGTTGAGATCGTTAAAAACGGGATGGGGCGCCTCGCGCGTCTCATCCCCTCCGTGCCTCCCCTGAGGAAGCGGCGGTCTCCCCTCCAGCGGTTCCGCCGGATGACCATTTTCACCCTGACCATGGGCATCGTCCTGGCCTGGGCCGGTCCCCTCGGTGAGCTGGGGGGAGGGGACGAACGACCCGGGCTCCTCCTGCTGGTCGTCGGGATGCCGGGCCTGGTGATCTTCACCGTTCTCTACATGAGGATCCTCAAGGCGGCCGTGGACGGCGTCGCCGCGAGGGGCGAGATCGTCGCCTCGGCCGTGGTCGTACTGATCCTCCTGCTGACCCAGAACGGCGACCCCTGGTCCTGGGGGCTGCTCGGCCCGGCCTGGGCGTCGGGTGTCGCGCTGCTGGTGAGCAGGTCCGCCACGGTCGTCGTCACCGTCGTGGCGACCGCCGTCGGCCTGCTTCTCGCGCCGCCGGGAACCGGTCCCGGGCTCGCCGAGGTCGCGCCGCCGTACGCGGAGATCGCCGCGCCCGCCATCGGCGCCTACCTCGCGGTGGCCGTGTCGGCGCCGTGGGCGAACCGGATCCAGCTCTGGTTCTGGCGGACGGTCAGGGCCGCGGAGGAGGGCAGGGAGGCGCAGGCCAGGCTGGCCGTCACCGAGGAGCGGCTCCGCTTCTCCCGCGACCTGCACGACCTGGTCGGGCACAGCCTCTCCGCGATCGCCGTCAAGAGCGAGGTGGCCGCCAAGCTGTCGGGGGTGGACGCCACGCGGGCCGCCGTGGAGATGGGCGAGGTACGGATCCTGGCGCGGCAGACGCTCAAGGAGATCCGCGCGGCGGTACGCGGCTACCGGACGGTCGACCTCGTCGCCGAGCTGCGCGCGATGACCGCGGTGCTGGAGGCGGGCGGCATCCGCTGCACGCTGGAGACGCCGCGCGACCGGGTCCCCGAGGGGACGGCCACCCTGCTGGCCTGGGTGGTCAGGGAGGGCACCACCAACGTGTTGCGGCACAGTTCCGCCACCAGGTGCGGCATCACGATCACGCTTCGCGAGGGGAGTGTCGTGCTGGAGATGACCAACGACGGGGTGGGCAGAATGGACGGCCGGGGCGGTACCGGCCTCGTCGGGCTGTCGGAGCGGGTCGCCGCCATCGGCGGAGCCGTCACGGCGGGTCCCGGCGGCCCCGGGGAGTTCAGGCTGCGGGCGACGGTTCCGCTGGAGGGAGAGTGATGACCCGGACGACGACCACGGCGCCGGGCCGTCCCGCCGGGGCGGTGCGGTGATCCGGGTGCTCCTGGCCGACGACGAGCACCTGGTCAGGCAGGCGATCGCCACCCTGCTCGGCCTGGAGCCCGACATCGAGGTGGTGGCCGAGGTGGCCAGGGGGGACCTGGTGACGGCGGCCGTGCTGGAGCACCGGCCCGACGTCGTCGTGCTGGACATCGAGATGCCGGGGATGGACGGGCTGAGCGTCGCCGAGACGCTGCCGGGCCACGCGGTGCTGATGCTGACCAGTTTCGGGCGGCCCGGACACCTGCGGCGGGCGCTCGCGGCCGGGGTGCGCGGCTTCATCCCCAAGGACGCCTCCGCCGACGAGCTGGCGACGGCGATCCGCAAGGTCCACGCGGGCGGGCGCTATCTCGACCCGGAGATGGCCGCCTCGGCGATGATGGCGGGGGAGAGCCCTCTCACCGAGCGCGAGCGCGGCTCCCTGGAACTGGCCGCGCAGGGGGCCTCGGTCGCCGAGATCGCCGCCGCGCTCCACCTCACCCAGGGCACCGTACGCAACTACCTGTCCAGCGCCATCGCCAAGCTCGGCGCGGCCAACCGGATCACCGCGATCCGGGCGGCTCAGCAGAAAGGTTGGCTTTAAACCGCGTTTTCTCCTTTGATTCGGGCAAGGGACTCCCATGTCCGCCGGAAGAGGTGACGCTGGAAGCCCGGAGGGTGGCGTCGAGAGCGAAGGAGGTTCGTACCTTCTTGTGCGTTTTGACATCGTATGAATGCGGTGCGTGACCTGCTCGCCGTGGTGACGTGACGCATCGCCGTTGTGCCGGGCCGCCTCTCCTCGGTGGCCGGGCGTGAGGAGGAGGTATGCGCGTCCCTGGTAACCACCGGGCCCAAGTGGTCGGCGTCGGGAACCGTCTCGACGTGGGAACCGTCGCCCGGGTGCGCCCGAGGCTGCACGAGGCGGTCGACTCCGGGCGCGGTGACCTGATCGTGGATCTTTCCAGGCTGGAGATGATCGATGCCACCGGTCTCGGGGTGCTGGTGGGCACGCACCGCCGCGCCGTGGGCGCGGAACGCCGTCTCATCCTGCGGGGGGTGCCGCCGAGGGTGATGCGGGTGCTGGCGGTGACCCGGCTCAACCGGGTCCTCGCCGTCGAGCTTCCCGTGGCCGCGGTGGCCTGATCCGGACAAGCCGCCGGGGTTCGGGGCGGCGCCGGGACATGCCGGAGGACGGGCCCGGCGGGCCCGTCCTCGTCCTGTGCCTGAAGTCAGGTCACGAAGGACCTGTGGAAGATGTGCGTGGCGGTGTCGATCAGCTTGGCGACCGGAGGCGGGTCGTCGGCCAGGACCCACTCGATGAGCAGTTCCTGGATCGCTCCGATCATGCCCAGCGCGAGGAGCCGCTGGTTGGCCTTCGTCACCTCCGGAAGGTCGGCGACGTTCGACTCGATCGTCCTGATGAGGGCCGCGACGGCCGACTGCCTGGAGGTGACGAGACAGTCGCCCGCCCTGCGTACCTCCAGATGCATGATCCGCGCGCGGCGCCTGTCGTCGGTGACGAAGCCGATGTAGCTGGTGAGACCCGTCTTGACCCGGTCGGCCAGGGTGTTGGGGGCCTGCTCGATGGCTTTCGACATCGCGTCCAGCGTCTCGCGCACGCACCGGTCGTACACGGTCTGCATCAGCTCGTCGCGCCCTGAGAAACACTCGTAGAAGGCGCGGTTGGAGATGCGTGCCTCGGCGCACAACCTCTCGATCGTCGTTTCGGGGAATCCGGGATCGGCGTAAAGGATGTACGCCGCGGAGATCAGGCGTTCCCTGCGTTCGGCAAGCCGCTCGTCCGCCGACATTCCCCGGTAGGACCGTCCGTTCATGTCAAGCTCCCGCGGATCAGCGTGAGGTTGACAGATACTCGCTTTATCACTTCCACCTCATGGTTCTGGCCCCCGGAATCAACCATTATGGGTGCAAGATCCTTTTTGTGGAAGAGTTGCTGTGTTATTGCTTACATCCTCCGTGCAAGAAGGTGACAAGTCTGAGTAGTCGGTCAAGTTCTTTCCGTTGACGGGTGAACGGCGTGCGGCTCGTCGCGGGCGGCCGGGGGCCCCGGCCGTGGTCCGCGACCGCCCGGCGGAGGGAGGCTAGCGGGTGAGCAGGCCCCGGTCCAGGGCCGTGGTCACGGCCGCGGTGCGGTCGGAGACGCCGAGCTTGCCGAAGACGCGCAGCAGGTGGGTCTTGACCGTGGTCTCGCTGATGAACAGGGCCCTGCCGATCTCCGCGTTGGTCAGCCCCCCGGCCACCAGGGAGAGCACCTCGGTCTCGCGCGGCGACAGCGACTCGGCCACCGGGGCCCGCATCCGGGTGACCAGCCTGGTCGCCACCGACGGCGACAGCACGGTCTCCCCGCGCGCCGCCGAGCGGATCGCGGCGAGCAGGTCGGCCCTGGAGGTGTCCTTCAGCAGATATCCCGCCGCACCGGCCTCGACCGCCCGTACGATGTCGGCGTCGGTCTCGTAGGTGGTCAGCACGACCACCCGGCTCTCCGGCCGCCCGGTGAGGATGCGCGAGGTGGCGCTCACCCCGTCCCCGTCCGGCATCCGCAGGTCCATCAGGATCACGTCCGGTGTGAGCTCCCCGGCCCGTACGACGGCCTCGTCCCCGGACGCCGCCTCGCCCACCACCGTGATCCCGGGGTCGGCCTCCAGCATGCCCCGAAGGCCCTCGCGGACCACCGGGTGATCGTCGACGATCATCACGCGAAGCATGTGTCACACCCTCTGGCCGGGCCGGTCGAGCCGGTCGGTGCCGTCACGTCGGCCGACGTGTTCGGTTTGGGCCCGGCCGGTCCGGCCGGTGGGGACGTCGGAGACGCCAGAGATGCCGGAGACGCCGGAGATGTCAGGGACGTCGGGGAGATCGGGGAGGTCGGAGTCGCCGGGGTCGTCGGCGGTGAGGGCGGGCCGGTCGGCGGGGACGACCACCTCGAGCACGGTTCCCTCGCCGGGGAGTCCCGTCACGGAGAGGGTCCCGCCGACCTGCTCCACGCGGGCGCGCATGCCCCGCAGGCCGTACCCCTGGCCGTCGTACGGCTCGAAACCGCGTCCGTCGTCGCGCACCTCCAGCCGTACGGAGCCGTCCCCGTAGGCGATCGAGACCGCGACGGATTTCGCGCCCGCGTGCTTGCGCACGTTGGCCAGGCCCTCCTGGACGGCGCGGACGAGCACCACCTCGGCCGGGGCGCTCAGCGGCCGGGACTCCCCGTGCACCTCGAACCCGGTGGACAGGCCCGTCTCCTCGCCGAGGCGGTTCGTCAGCCGCCGCAGCGCCTCGTCCAGGGTCGAGCCGTCCAGCGGTGCCGGGCTCAGCGTGGTGACCAGCAGGCGGGCCTCGGTGAGGTTCTCCCGGGCGGTCCGGATGGCCAGCGCCAGGTGGCGGGACGGGTCCGGCTGCGCCTCGGCCGCCTGGATCAGCATGATGATGCTGGTGAAGCCCTGCGCCAGGGTGTCGTGGATCTCCACGGCGAGCCGTTCGCGCTCGGCCTGCGCCCCGCGCTCGGCCGAGAGCATGGAGACCTTGGCCCGGCTGCTCTCCAGCTCCTCGATGAGCGCGGCCCGCTCCTCGCTCTGCCGGGTGATCCGTTCGATCCAGATGCCGAAGATGGCGGAGAAGAAGATGACGATGGTGGTGACCATCAGGAAGTTGAACGGCTCCGGCGCCCCGGACAGGAAGACGTACCGGATCGCCGGGGAGAGGTTCAGCGCGGTCACGGCGATCATCGCCCGCCTGGCGGGGAAGACCATGAAGCACTGCGGGCAGAGCCCGAACAGGGCGAAGGTCGCGTACGACGCGCTGAGCCCGGCGGGGGTGAACAGCACGACCAGCAGGACGATGTAGAGCGCCCCCCGCCGCCGGTCCTCGGCGACGATCGCGGGGCGGCCGAGCAGGAGATAGAGCGGCAGGACCGTGATCAGGCAGCCCGCCACGATCACCTGCTCGCGCAGGGGTACGGCGTCGGTCGCCACGCACACGGTCGGCAGGAGCGTCCCGATGACCAGGAGCACCTCCCAGCCACGCAGCGACTCCCACGCGTGGGAACCCGCTCCCCGGCCGGGAGGTTCGGCGCGGTCGGCCCGGTTCATCCGTCGCGGCGGCTCTTCCAGCGGAACGTCAGCAGGCACAGCACCAGTCCTCCGACTACCCAGGCTCCCAGAACCAGGGCGATCCGATTGAGTTCATACGATTTCATCACCTCAAGTGTGACTCCGGCGTCACCCAGGAAGACCGATCGGAAACCCTGGCACATCCACCGGAGCGGGAAGATCGAGGCGACGTTCACCACCCAGGACGGCAGCTGACCGATGGGGATGAACACCCCGGAGATGAACTGCAGCACCACGAACGGCATCGCGATCACCGCGCTGGCGCTCTTGGCCGACCGGGGCAGGCTGCTGATCGCGACACCGAGCAGGGACGAGCTGATCACACCGAGCACGAACACCCAGGTGAAGGTCACCCAGCGGAACGCCTCCGACGGCAGCTTCAGGCCGAACAGCGCGACCCCGATGGCCATCAGGATGACGACCTGGAAGAAGGAGACGAACAGGGTGCTGAGGGCCTTGCCCATGAAGTAGGAGGACCGGGGCAGCGGGGTGCCCGCGAGCCGTTTGAGCGTGCCGTCGTCGCGGTCCATCGCGACGTTGATCCCGAGGTTCTGGAACCCGGTCATCGCGGCGGTCCCGATGAGCCCGGCCACGTAGAGCTGGGAGACGGTCAGGCCGGTTCCCTCCAGATCGGCCGAGAAGATCGAACCGAAGAGCACCAGCATGACGATCGGGAAGGCGAAGGTGAAGATCACCGCGTCTCGTTCGCGGAAGAACATCCTGGTCTCGACGGCCGTCCGCGACAGCCCCAGCCGTATCGCGGAAGGTAGTCCGGCCTCGACGGCCGGGGCGGAAGGTCGGGCAAGGGTCTGGCTCATCTGGCTGATCACCTCGGGGGATCGGTCTGCGTTCGGACGGGGATGATCAGGCGGGGGTCTCGATGAGACGGAGGTAGACGTCCTCCAGGGTGGGGCGGGTCACGGCCAGCTCGGGGACCTCGCCGTCGAAGCGGCCGGTCAGCTCCAGGATCGTCCTGGTCGGCGTGTCCGTCTCCAGGGAGCGGCGCTCACCCTCGTCGGACCAGCTCACCACGGCCTTGGCGGTGGCCCTGCCGCCCAGGGTCTTGGGCTCGCCCTCGGCCACGATCCGGCCCCCGGCGACCACGGCCACCCGGTTGGCCAGCGCCTCGGCCTCGTCCAGGTAGTGGGTGGTCAGCACGATCGTGGTACCGCCACGGGCCAGGCCCTCGATCAGCCCCCAGAACTGCCTGCGGGCCTCCGGGTCGAACCCGGTGGTCGGCTCGTCCAGGAAGAGCAGCTCCGGGTTGCCGATCACCCCCAGCGCGACGTCCACCCGGCGCCGCTGGCCGCCCGAGAGCTTCCGGATGCGCTGGTCGGCCTTCTCCGTCAGCCCGACCTGCTCGATCACCTCGTCCGGGTCCTTGGCGCCGGGGTAGTAGCCCGCGAAGTGCCGCACGGTCTCCCGTACGGTCGCCTCGGCCACGTCGTTGGCCGTCTGCAGCACGATGCCGATCCGCGAGCGCCACAGGCGGGTGGGCTCGCCGGGGTCGACGCCCAGGACGCTCACCTCCCCGGCGTCCCGGGCGCGGTGCCCCTCCAGGATCTCCACCGTGGTGGACTTCCCGGCCCCGTTCGGGCCCAGGATCGCGTACACCTCGCCCGCGCGGATGTCGAGATCGATCCCCCCGACGGCCTGGACGTCGCCGTAGCGCTTGGTCAGGCCTCTCACTCTTACCGCTGTGTCCTCCATGCCCCCAAGCGTCGCGCCCGCCCGGATCTTGCGGCACCAACGTTCGATGGAGCCCCATGTCCACCGAACGGAGGACGCGGGGGCCGTCATCCCTCGATACGTGACCTCTCGCCGCCGGGATCACCCGATCACGCACCAGACGACCTTGCCGCCGGTGACCGGCCACCGGTAACCCCGGCCGCACTCACCGGCCGCGCGCTCTTGAACGCGGCGACTTCCCCCACGCGTAACCGAATCGTTGCTGAGAGTAGTTCGGTACGGGCGTGCGCCGCGTTGGCTGGTGCGAGCCCAGCCGAGCGACGTCCGCGCGCTGATCGCCGTCTACGACGTACGGGCACCGGAATCCGACCGGCTCCTGACACTCGCCCGCGAGGCGCGGTAGCGCGGGTGGTGGCACACGTACGGAGAGGCGGTGCCCGACTGGTTCGAGGCGTACGTGGGGCTGGAGTCCGAGGCGACGTCGCTGCGGGTGTACGAGGCCGAGTTCGTGCCCGGCCTGCTTCAGACGGAGAGCTACATACAGAACGACCGGGGAGCGCGGGGGCCGGGAGGCACGGCCCGAGCCTGGTTCGCGCGGAGCGCGGATTCGGCGAGGGCCACGTTCGCGCGGAGTGCTTGGGTCTGCGGGGTCCATGCCGTCAGGTCACGAGCGACTTGGGATACTTCCCTCATGTTCTTCGCGTTCCTTGTTCTCGTCATCGCGTTGCTCGTCGTCACGAACCTGCCCCGCTGGGGCCGGACGACGTCGTACGAGAACGCCGACCACCGGGGCGTGGTCATCTACTGGCGCCCCGGTTGCACGTACTGCATGAAGCTGCGCACGCGCCTGCGCTTCACGCGGCTGCGTTACAGCGAGGTCAACATCTGGAGGGATCCCGAGGCGGCGGCGTTCGTCCGCTCGGTCGCGGACGGGAACGAGACCGTACCGACCGTGACCGTTGCCGGAAAGGCGATGGTGAATCCGTCGAAGGCCCGGCTGTTCGAAGCGGTCAGGACGCACACCCCGCACCTGGCACCCGGCCGGGGAGCGTGACCGACGGAGCAGGCGTCCCCCGGTCGCGGGATCGCGTCGTGGACATTCCCGCCGGAAGGCCGACCGCCGGGGCGGCACGGTCCGAGCCTGGTTCGCGCCGAGCGCGTTGAACCGGCGAGGCCCGTGGTTGTCAGAAGAGGGTGTCGTTGCGTTCGATGCCGCGTAGTTCGTCGTAGTCGAGGGTGACGCAGCGGATGCCCCGGTCCTCGGCCAGGGTCTTGGCCTGGGGGGCGATGCTCTGGGCGGCCAGGATTCCGGCGACCGGGGCGAGCAGGGGGTCGCGGTTCATCAGCTCCAGGTAGCGGGTGAGCTGCTCCACCGCGTCGATGTTCCCCCGGCGCTTGAGCTCCACGGCGACGGACGCGCCCGTGTGGTCGCGGCAGAGGATGTCGACGGGGCCGATGGCCGTCATGTACTCGCGGCGGACGAGCGTCCAGCCCGCGCCCAGGGTGGTGATGTGCTCGGCGAGCAGCTCCTGGAGGTGGGCCTCGACCCCGTCCTTGATCAGGCCCGGGTCCACGCCCAGCTCGTGACTGGTGTCGTGGATGATCTCCTCCATGGTGAGGACGAGCTTCTCACCGGTCTTGCCGTGGGTCACCGTCCAGGTGCCCTCCTCCTCGCGGAGCTTGCACGGCGGGTTCATCCAGTTGAGCGGCTTGAAGGCCCGGTCGTCGGCATGGATGGAGACGCTGCTGTCGGCCTTGATGAGGATGAGCCGGGGCGCCATCGGAAGATGGGCGGTGAGCTTCCCGACGTAATCCACGCTGCACCGCGCTATGACCAGACGCATGACCGAACCCTATCGGCCGGACGGGGCCCGGATCCCCGTGATCCGTCCGGTCGGCCCGATGACTCGATGTCCGGCCGGACGGTTCAAGACCTGACGGCGTCCGTACGGCCTGGCGGGCGGAGACGGGCTCCCCGGCCGTACGGTCCGGGGAGCCACGCCGGGAGGGTCAGCGCATCGCCTCGGAGAGCTTGACGCGGGCGCCCGTACGCAGGACCGCGCGGCTGTAGATGCGGGCGCCGAGCAGCAGGGTGCCCACCGTCGCCAGGAGCATCAGGACCGCCGCCACGGCGATCTCCCAGAGGAGCACCTCGCCCCCGGCCATCCTGACCGGCATGACCATCGAGGAGAACGGCGGCACCAGGGACAGGATCTTTGCCACCGGGCTGTTCGGCTGGACCGCGGCGAAGTAGGCGACCAGGTAGGCGATCATCATGAGCATCGTCATCGGGGTCAGGACGCTGTTCGCGTCCTCCTGCCTGGACACCAGCGACCCGAGCGCCGCCGCCATCGCGGCGAAGAACGCGTATCCGAGGATGAACCAGAACAGGGCGCTGACCACGATGCCCGTCATGCCCGGGGGCAGGTCGGCCGCGAGCCCGGTCGCCGCCGCCGCGCCGAGACCGGCCACGATGATCACGGCCATGTTGGCCAGCGCGAGTGCGCCGAGTCCCACGATCTTGCCGCCGAGCAGCTGCCAGGGCCGGACCGAGGTCAGCAGGATCTCCACGATCCGGCTGCCCTTCTCCTCGACCACGCCCATGGCGACGTACATGGAGGAGTAGATGAGCAGGAAGAACAGCACCATGACCAGCAGGGACGCGATGCCCACCCGCACGCCCGCGTAGCGGGCGTCGGCGCCGACGGAGACCTGCTCCAGCGGGGCGACCCGCATGGCCTCGGCCACCTTGGCGGGGTCGAGGCCCGCCTCGGCGAGCTGCCGCTGGGTCTGGGTGGTCTGGTTCGCGGTCTCCAAGAGCAGGCCGAGCTCGCGGTCCACCTCGCCGTCGGCGAGCACCCTGCGGCCGTCCACCACGGCGGCGTCCACGTCGCCCGCGCTCACCGCGCCGCTCGCGGCGGCCTCGTCGGGGAACTCCCTGACGGTGAGCTCCACGTCCTTCGCCGCGCCGGACAGGGCCGGTCCCAGCGCCTGCGACCGCGCCCCGGTGAGTCCCACGGTGTAGGAGTCGGGCCCGGAGAAGAGCTTGGGCAGGAACGCCACCGCCCCGACCAGGACGACGCTGGCCACGAGCCCGATGACGAACGCCTTCGTACGGCCGCGCGTGACGATCTCCCGCCGCGCGACCAGCCACAGCCCGTTCATGCGACGGCCTCCCTGAAGATCTCGGTGAGTGTGGGGCGCTGCCAGCCGAAGTGGTCGACCCTTCCGGCCTTGATCGCGAGGCGCAGGATCTCCTGGCCGTCGTCCTCGACGCCCGAGACGAGGACCTCGTCGCCCTTCTCGACGACCTCTCCCGGCAGTGCGGCGGCCCAGCCGGGGGAGGCGTCCCTGACGACCACCCTGAGCCGGCCGCGTCCCTCACGGTCGCGGAGGTCCTCGACCGCGCCGCTGGCCACCATGCGCCCGGCGGAGATGATGCCCACCGAGTCGCAGAGCCGCTCGACGAGGTCCAGCTGGTGGCTGGAGAAGAGCACCGGCACGCCCGCGGCGCGGCGCTCGGCGAGCACCTCGGCCAGCGCGTCGACGGCCAGCGGGTCCAGCCCGGAGAAGGGCTCGTCCAGGATGAGCGCCTCCGGGTCGTGCACCAGCGCCACCGCGAGCTGCACGCGCTGCTGGTTGCCCAGGGAGAGCGCGTCCACCACGTCGTTCGCGCGCTCGGTGAGCGAGAGGCGTTCGAGCAGGTCGCCGGTGGCCTTTCTCGCCCCGCCCGAGGTCAGGCCGCTGAGCCTGCCGAAGTACTCGACCTGCTCGGCGACCCTCATCTTCTGGTAGAGGCCGCGCTCCTCCGGCATGTAGCCGAACCGGCGCCGGTCGTCGAACGTCAGGACCTTGCCGTCGCGGCGTACGGAACCCGAGTCGGCGGTGAGCACGCCCATCAGGATCCGCATCGTGGTGGTCTTGCCCGCGCCGTTGGCTCCGACGAAACCGAACATCTCGCCCGGTCTCACGGAGAACGTCACACCGCCCAGGGCGGTCTTGTCGCCGTATCGTTTGTGCAGGTCGTCTATCTCGATCATTGGGAGGATCCCTCGGTGAGGCGTCTCAGCACGGAGACGTAGTCATGGAACGCCCGGCGGCCCTCGTCGGTGATGGCCAGCCAGGTGCGTGGACGCTTACCCACGAAGGCCTTCTCCACGTTCACGTAGCCGGCCTCCTCCAGGGTGATGACGTGCTTGGAGAGCAGTGAGTCGCTGATCTCGATCGTGTCGCGCAGGAAGCGGAACTCGGCCTTGTCGGTGACCGACAGGGCGGCCATGATCGACAGCCGGACGGGCGCGTGGATGACGTCGTCGAGGTCGTGCCGGGGATGCGAGCCCGCGCCGCGCGCCGCGCTCCCGGCGTTTCCCGCGCCTCCGGTGTTTCCCGTGCCGCGTGCGGCCTTGCCCGTGTTGCCGCCCGTACCGTCGCCCGCGGCAGGGTTCGGGGGGTCCGTCTCCTTCGCGCTGTTCGCGCTGTTCGTCTCGCTCACCGCTCCGCCCGCAGCACACGCCACGCCGCGTAGAGGAGCGGGACGCTCGCGCAGACCGCGAGCGCGATCAGCGCCGCGCTCCAGCCGGTGCCCGGGGCGTCGGGGAGGAGGAACGTGCCGAAGAGGAACACGATCATGACCAGGACGACGTACGAGATCGTCACGGGGCCCTTCGTCTTGTTGGCCCAGGTGACCTCCGGGTCCTGAACCCTCATGCCGCCGAGGTATCCGGCGAACAGGACGGTAAGGGTGATCCACGCGATCCCGGCCGCGGCCCTGGACCAGACGGGGCCGAGGAACATGACGGGCCAGTAGACGATCGTGCTCAGGCCGACGACCGTGTAGAGCAGGCCGACGACACGCGCGGGGCGCCGGGTGCGCCGGCCGACCTCGCCGATCCGCCGCAGGGCCTCCTCCGGAGTTAGCTCCTCCTTCATGTCTCCTCCTCTGCTCATGCGTTCAAACGGTACTTGTTACTCAACTATCATTCAAGTACTTTCTATCCGTTCTTTGGCTATCGACCCAGCTTTTGGGGTAGCCGGTACCTCTCTGGGAGACTGTTGCGATGCCGGAACGGCGGTTCGCCATGTGGGGCGGACCTGTGGGCGGGGTTGGAGAGCGATGACGAGCACTTGTGAGGCGGCGGGGGCCCGGGGTCTCCGAGACCTGTCGTGAGCCCCCGCAGGGCCCGCCGCGCCGACCCCTTCGACCGCGGTGGCAACCGGGGCCTCGCCCGCCCCGTCGGCGGTTCCGTGCCGGGCGTCGACCGTACGGAGGAGTGGCCCGACGGTGACTGGCAGGTGCGCAGGGTCACCGGCGGCGGGGCGGACAAGGTCTACCGCTGTCCCGGCTGTGACCAGGAGATCAGGCCCGGCCTGCCGCACCTGGTCAGCTGGCCCGCCTGGCAGGGCGGGGAGGACGAGCGCAGGCACTGGCACACCGCGTGCTGGCGCAACCGGGCCAGGCACGGTCCCGGCCGAAGCAGATACTGACCGGCCGTGGCCGGAGCGGACACACCGGCCGGTGACCGGTCGAAGCGGATTCGAGGAGAGACATGGAGATTCGGGCCTCTACGGTGCTGCCCGCGCGCAGGGAGCCGATCGAGCTGCACACCGGCGACGGTCTGACGCTCGTCGGCGAGCTGGCCCTTCCCGCCGACCGGCCCCCGGTGGCCACGCTGGTCTGCCTGCACCCGCTGCCCACCCACGGCGGCATGATGGACAGCCACGTCTACAAGAAGGCGGCCAACCGGCTGCCCGCCCTCGCCGACCTGGCCGTGCTGCGGTTCAACACGCGCGGCACCACCTCCGAGCAGGGCACCTCCCAGGGCGCCTTCGGCGGGGGAGAGGACGAGCGGCTGGACGTCGCCGCCGCCCTGGAGTACGCCGACTTCCACGACCTGCCCCGGGTCTGGCTGCTCGGCTGGTCCTTCGGCACCGAGCTGGCGCTCAAGTGGGGCCGCGACCCGCTGGTGGAGGGCGCGATCCTGCTCTCCCCGCCCCTGCACCGGGCCACCGACGCCGACCTCGACGCGTGGGCGGAGTTCGGACGGCCGCTGACCGCGATGATCCCGGAGTTCGACGACTACCTGCGCCCCGAGCAGGCCCGCGAGCGCTTCGCCAGGGTGCCCCAGGCCGAGGTCGTCGGGGTGGACGACGCCAAGCACCTGTGGGTCGGCGAGCCGTACGTGCGCATCGTCCTCGACCGGATCGTCCTGCGGGTGAACCCGGCCGCCCACCCCCTGCCCACCGAGGCTCCCGGCTCGTAGGACCCTGTCCGGTTCGGACCCCTCACGGGATCTTCGTCGCCGTATCGCCGGGCTGGTCCCGTTCGTTGACGGCGGAGTTACCACAACGTCACAAACGGCTGTGGAATCGGGGGTGTCAGGTGGGAGCCCCGGGAATACGGTGGACTGCGTGCAGCTGTACACACGGTCGGCGGGAGAGGGGCTTCCTGTCGTCCTCCTCCACGCGTTCCCCCTGTCATCGGCCATGTGGCTGGCCCAGCGGGAGGGCCTGTCCTCGGTCTGCAAGGTCATCACCCCCGACCTGCGCGGCTTCGGCGGCTCGCCGCTGGGCGAGGACGAGCCCTCCCTCGACGTGATGGCCGACGACGTCGCGCGCCTGCTGGACCACGAGGGGATCGACCGCGCGGTCGTCGGCGGGCTGTCCATGGGCGGCTACGTGACGATGGCCATGTGCCGCCGCCACCCCGACCGGCTGCGGGGGGTGATCCTCGCCGACACCAAGGCGGGAGCCGACCCGGAGGCCGCCAGGTCCAACCGCGAGCGGATCGCCGCCGGGGTGCTGGAGGAGGGCACGTCCGTCCTGCTGGAGGAGGTGCTCCCCGGGCTGGTCGGCCAGACCACCGTACGGCGCAGGGCGATGGTGTTCGGGCGGGTGCGCGGGCTGGTCCAGTCGGCCCCGCCGACGGCCGTCGCCTGGGCGCAGCGGGCCATGGCGGGCCGCCCCGACTCCTTCGACACGCTGCGGGCGCTCAAGGCGCCCGTCCTGGTGATCGTGGGCGAGGAGGACGAGATCTCCCCGCCCGCCGACGCGGGCGCGATGGTCGAGGCCGTGCCCGACGGGCGGCTGGCCGTGATCGAGAAGGCCGGTCACCTCAGCGCGATCGAGCAGCCCGAGGCGTTCAACCGGGCGGTGTCCGGCTTCGTCGCCGAGCTCGCCGGAGGATCACCGCCTCGCGGATGAGCGGCGCGGTCGTCGCGGCCATCGGAATGGGATGGTTGGCAGCGCCCCCGCCGGACAGCGCGGCGATGACGGTGACCGCCGGGGCCACGTCCACCGGGCGCTTCGTCACCCGGGGATGGGACCGGATAGTCCTCGATCCGCCCGTGGACCGTTACGGCGAGACGAGAAGCCGGTGGACCGTTACGGCGGGACAGGAAGCCGGTGGACCGTTACGCGAGACGGGAAGCCGATAGACCGCTACGGCGGGACAGGAAGAGAGCCCGGCGACCGTGAAGGTCGCCGGGCTCTCCCGTAGCCGTCGCCAACGCCCCGGATCAGCGGCCGCCTACTCCTGCCACCACTCCGCGTCGTCGTCCTTCGTCTCGGCCCTGGCGGGCGCGGGAACCGGCTTCTCCGCGCCGTTGGTGGCGGCGGGGATGGCCGGCTTCGGCGGTGCCGCGGCGATCGCGGGCTCCGGCTCCGCGGCCGGGAGCGGCGCGCCACCGAGCAGCTGACGCAGCTGCGCGAGGTGGCTGGTGATGCTGTCGCGCTGACGGGTCAGCTCGTCGACCTGGCGCTGGGCGACCGAGCGGCTGCGCTCGGACTCGGCCTTCGCCTCGGAGACGATGGACTCGGCGCTCGTCTTGGCCTCGGACACGACCTGATCGGCGTTCTTGCGCGCGTTGGCCAGCAGCTGCTTGGCGTGCGTGTCGGCCTCGCGGCGGGTCTGCTCGGCCTGCTGCGTGGCCTTGGTGGCACGCTGCTCGGCGGTGGCCGCGCGCTGCTCGGCGGTGGCCGTCAGCTGCTGGGCCGCGGCCTGCGCGTTGGCGTGGCGCTCGGCCTCCTGGCGCTCGGCCTCCTCGCGCCTGGCGGCGAGCTGGATCTCGAACTCCGCCTCGTCCTGGGCCCGCTTGGCCTCGGACTCCTCAAGCACCCGCTGAGCCTGGGCGCGCATCTCGTCGGCCTGGCGCTTGGCGGTGGTGAGGACCTCGTCGCGCTCACGCTTGGTCGAGGCGCGCAGCTGGGCCACCTCGCGCTCGGTGGTGGTGCGCAGCTTGGCGATCTCACGCTCGGAGTCGGCGCGCTTCTCGGCGACCTCGTGGTCGGCGGTGGCGCGCAGCTTGGAGACCTCGCGCTCGGTGGTGGCGGTCAGCTCGTCGGCCTCGCGGCGGGCGGTCGAGCGGATCTCCTCGGCCTCGCGCTCCGCGCTGGTGCGCATCTCGTCGACCTCGCGGGTGGCGAGGGCGCGCTTCTCGGCCGCCTCGTTCTCCGCGGCGGCGCGCAGGTCGGCTGCCTCGACCTTGGACGCCGCCTTGATCTCGTTCGCCTCGGACCTGGCGGCCTGGACCAGCTCGGTCGCCTGCTCCTCCGCCAGGCGGAGGAGCTGCTCGATCCGGGCACCGAGCCCGGAGTAGGTCGGGCGCTCCTGCTCCTGGAGCTGGCGCTGGGAGTCGGTCAGATCCCGCTGCAGGCCCTGAACCTGCTCCCGGGACTGCCGGAGCTCGCCGTCGAGCTGCTTCAGGTGGTCGTGGACCTGGTGCCGGTCATAGCCACGGAGCACCACGTCGAATTCCCGAGCGGGGGCGTCTTCAAAGAAATTGTTGAGCTGGGCGTCGATGTCGGACTGCATGGAGGCTCGATCCTGGGTTGTCGAGACGGCTACACGGGCCGGACGGGGGTTTCAGGCATCCGAAGCGGGAGCCGGGGCGGGATCCACGTCCGGTGGTACGCCAGCGTACTCCGCCGTTGCCAAGTTGGCGGTCTCGTCCGGCTTTATGCGTGACTTGTTACGTATCAGCGTTTCTTGCATTCGGGGTGGGCCTGGCTTGCCTTTCCGAGGCCTGTACGAGTTCGGTGAGCATTCCTCCGACGTCTTTGGGATGAAGAAAGGCGATCGAGGAGTCCAGCGAGCCGTGGCGCGGCTGCTGGTCGAGCAGCCGGACGCCCCTGCCGCCGATCTTCTCCAGGGCCTGCACAACGTCCGGGACACCGAAGGCGACATGGTGAACACCTTCCCCGCGCTTTGCCAGAAATTTACCGACCGGCGTGTCGGGGCCGAGCGGTTCGAGGAGCTGGATATAAGATCCACCGCCTTCACCGTCGGCGATGTGCAGCATGGCCTCCTTCACTCCCTGCTCGACGTTCACCTCGCGGGCCACCACCGTGAGCTCGAAGGTCCGCTCGAAAAAAGCGATCTTCTCCTCAAGGTCGTGGCAGGCGATTCCCACATGATCGATGCGCATGAACATAGGGACATCCTCCATGGCGGTCGCTGATGTACTCATGGGTATGGTGGCAAAGTCCCCCCAAGCCCCGCCAGGGAGGCTCGTCAAATGTCTGGTTCCGTCATCGTCGCCGGAGCTCGCACGCCCATCGGACGGCTGCTCGGCTCACTGTCCGGCCTGTCGGCCGCAGAGCTCGGCGGCATCGCCATCAAGGCCGCGCTGGAGCGTTCCGGCGTCGCCCCCGACGCCGTACAGTACGTGATCATGGGGCAGGTGCTCCAGGCCGGCGCCGGTCAGATCCCCTCCCGCCAGGCCGCCGTCAAGGCGGGCATCCCGATGACCGTGCCGTCCCTGACGATCAACAAGGTCTGTCTCTCCGGCCTGGACGCCATCGCCCTGGCCGACCAGCTCATCCGCGCCGGGGAGTTCGACATCGTGGTCGCGGGCGGCATGGAGTCCATGTCGAACGCTCCGCACCTGCTGCCCGGCCTGCGCAGGGGCGTCAAGTACGGCGCCGCGGGCATCGTCGACTCGATGGCCCACGACGGCCTCACCGACGCCTACGACCAGGTGGCCATGGGCGAGTCCACCGAGCGGCACAACGCGCGCCTCGGCCTGACCCGCGAGGAGCAGGACGCCTACTCCGCCCGCTCCCACGAGCTCGCCGCCGCCGCGATCAAGAACGGGACGCTCGACGACGAGATCGTCCCGGTGGCCATCCCGCAGCGCAGGGGCGAGCCGGTGGTCTTCTCCGCCGACGAGGGCGTGCGTGGCGACACCACCGCCGAGATCCTGTCGCGGCTGCGGCCCGCGTTCACCGAGGACGGCACGATCACCGCCGGGTCGGCCTCGCAGATCTCCGACGGGGCCTGCGCGGTCGTCGTGATGTCCAGGGCGAGGGCCGAGGAGCTCGGCCTCGACTGGCTGGCCGAGATCGGCGCCCACGGCAACGTCGCCGGGCCCGACAACTCGCTCCAGTCCCAGCCCGCCAACGCGATCAGGCACGCCCTCGGCAAGCAGGGCCTCTCGGCCGCCGACCTCGACCTGCTGGAGATCAACGAGGCCTTCGCGCAGGTCGTCCTCCAGTCGGCCAAGGAACTCGGCGTCCCCCTCGACAGGGTCAACGTCAACGGCGGCGGCATCGCCGTCGGCCACCCGATCGGCGCCTCCGGCGCCCGTATCGTCCTCACCCTCGCCCACGAGCTCAGGCGCAGGGGCGGCGGCCTCGGCGCGGCGGGCCTCTGCGGCGGTGGCGGCCAGGGTGACGCCCTGATCATCCGCGTGCCCTCGGCATGACCGCGGAGGTCTCCGACCTGGTCGCGATGGCCAGGGAGGGCAGGCCCAGGGCCGTGGCCCGGCTGATCTCCATGGTCGAGAACGGCTCCCCGAGGCTGCGGGAGATCACCGGACTGCTCTGCGCCGACCGGCCGTACCGGGCCCGGATCATCGGGCTCACCGGCTCTCCCGGCGTCGGCAAGTCCACCTCGACCGGGATGCTGGTCCACGCGTTCCGCAAGCGGGACATGAGGGTCGGTGTGCTCGCCGTCGACCCGTCCTCGCCGTTCACCGGCGGGGCGCTGCTGGGCGACCGGGTCCGGATGCAGGACCACGCCACCGACCCGGACGTGTTCATCAGGTCGATGGCGAGCCGGGGCCACCTGGGAGGGCTGTCGTGGGCCGCGCCGCAGGCGCTGCGCGTCCTGGAGGCGGCCGGGTGCGAGGTCATCCTCGTCGAGACCGTCGGGGTCGGCCAGGCGGAGGTCGACATCGCCTCGCTGGCCGACACCACCGTCGTGCTGCTCGCCCCCGGGATGGGCGACGGCATCCAGGCGGCCAAGGCGGGCATCCTGGAGATCGCCGACGTGTTCGTGGTGAACAAGGCCGACCGCGAGGGCACCCAGGCCACCGTCCGCGAGCTCCGCAACATGATCGCCCTGGTCGAGCGGCCGTGGAGGCCGCCGATCGTGCAGACCGTGGCCTACCGGGGCGAGGGGGGTGAGGAGGTGGTCGACGCCCTTGGCGACCACCTGGCCTATCTGGAGGCGTCGGGCGAGCTCGTCCGGCGCCGCCACGCCAGGGCGAGGGGCGAGATCGAGGCGATCGCCCTCACCACCCTGCGTTCCCGCTTCGCCCACCTGCACGGCGACCGGCGCCTCGACGCCCTCGCCGCCCGCGTCCTGGACGCGGGGCTCGACCCCTACACCGCGGCGGACGAGCTCCTGGCCGCCACGAGCTGAACGGGGTCCGCGCGCCCCGGCCACCCTCGTCCCGAAAAACCGGGGCTCGGGTGCCGGGGCTCAGGTCTCGTCGGCGAACTTGACGGTGACCTTCTCGAAGCCGAGGCCCCGCAGCAGGCCCTCAAGCATGATCTTGGTGTTCTGGTCGGCCCGGTTGCGCAGGTCGCTGGCCTGGGCGGCCTCGGCGATCTTCTTCTCGGCGAGGACGTACAGCTCCCGCTGGTCGGCGGGGGAGGAGGACAGCAGGTCCTCGACCCGGTCGAAGAGGCCGCGCTGCTGGGCGTAGACGTACGAGCGCTTGTTGTCGATGTTCGGCTTCTCCAGCTGGGCGCGGGGCAGCCTCATCGTGACCTCGGTGCGGTCGGGGGAGACCGTCAGCGCGTTACCGGCGATGCCGCCGAAGTCGACGTAGGCGTCGACGCCGCCCGCTCCGACGAAGAGCGTCCTGCTGCCCTTGACCGCGTCGGGCAGGAAGGCCGCGTCCTTCTCCAGGTCCACCACGACCTGGAAGTTGCCGGTGGCGGCCTCGAAGCGGCTGAGGTTGTGGATGGACTCCAGCAGCACGGGCTGGCTGCGGTCGACCGTCTCCTCGCCGAAGGGGTTCAGCCACGACCAGGTGAGGCGGGCTCCCACGACGAGCAGGACCACGACGACGAGCAGCCCGGCGAGGAAACGCCAGCCGCGCCCGCGGCGCGCCGCCGGGGGTGCGGCGGGCGGAGCTTCTTGGGAGGCTTTCACAGCGCTCTCCTTCCCCGGACGGCGACCTTCTCACGCGGAGCCTATGCCGATCTTCCTATCCCCGTGGCGACGGGAGCACGCCGCCTTCGGCGAAGGGCACGCGCCAGGGGCCGGTCGGGACGATCGCCCCGGGGGACGGGGGCCCGCCGGGCGCCTGGCCGGGTGCCTGGTCGACGGTGCCGGGCGAGGGCTCGGGGCCGGTCGAGGTGCCCCCCGCGCCCTGCCCGCTCTGCCCTGTCTGAGAGGTCTGCCCGGCCTGTCCCCCGAAGTGAGTGCTTTGTAGCCGGCAGCCGGTGAAGTCGGTGTAGTAGAGCCGCAGCCAGTCGCGCCGCTGGACGTCCGTGAGCCCGGAGAACCACGCCGCGGCGTAGCGGTGCTCGGGGAGCGGGCCGCCGGGAAGCGGCTCGCCGCGCAGCCAGGCGGCCACGATGTCGCGGTACCCCGACGCGGGGCTGGTGTCGCACCGGGCGGCCAGGCCGTCGACGAACTCGTCGGCCGCCTTCTCGGCGAACCCGGCCGCCAGATCGTCGACGTGGATCGCGATCACGCCCGCCGCGACGGGGGCGGTGTCGCGCCGGGGGTGCTGCTCCACCCGGGAGAACTCCCCGGGCGTCCCCGCCAGCCGGGACGCGATCTTGATGAACTCCGAGCCCAGCTCGGGCAGGCCGGCGCGCATCCCGGGGTGCACGCAGACCATGATCGGCCATTCCTGGCAGCTGTAGACGACCTGCTGGGCCGAGACCGGCTGCTGCTCGGTGAACAGCCTGGCCATGCCGGTCCCCGCGGCGAGCACCGCGATCAGCGCCGCGGCGAGCACCAGGGCCTGGCGCGTCACGACCGCGGCCCAGCCGAGCAGCAGCGCCGCGCTGATCCCCACCAGCCAGAGCGTCTGGTCGGTGAACGCCGCCGCGTTCAGCCCCTGGAACGGGTCGTACGGCTCCCGGGTGGCCGGGGCGAGCCGGTCGCCCCAGGCCGGTCCCTGCGACAGCCAGGTGAACAGGCTGTAGCAGCCGAGCCCGGCCAGGACCGGTGTGATCGTCCACGGCATCAGCCAGCCGGTCACCCAGCCGATGACGACGTACAGCGCCAGCCCGGCCGCGCCCATCACCAGGCCGCTGGGCAGCAGCCGCCCGGCCTGCTCCGTGATCATGGTTCTGACCGCGAGGACCAGGACGGTGGCGGTGAACGCGCCTCCCGTCACCACCAGGATCGCCAGGGGCGCCCGCACGGCCTGCCACGGGGTCATCGCCCGTCCGCGCGTCCCGCGCCGCCTGCGTACCGCCACCCAGGCGGCGAACGCCGCCGCCACCGGGCCGGTCAGCCGGAGCGAGCCGATCACCGCGACGATGATGTTCTCCCACGCGCTGACACCGGGAACCAGGACGCTCCACGCCGCGACCACCCCGAGCACGAGCAGGATGGCGACGGCCATCAACCCGCTCTGCTGGAGTTCTTCGCGTGAAACGCCCCTGTGCTCACGCACCGGTGGGCGTGGTGTGAACCCACGCCGCGTCGGTGTGGCCGAAGCCCGTCCGGCGTTCGAACGCCGTCAAGTTGTCGTTCATCAAGCACCCCCCGTGCCGTGAATGTGCGGATGCCGGTCCCCTCGGCACCGGTCCGGCTCGCGTCCCCCGCAGGCCGGACTGAGTCATCGCGGCCACTTGGCCACGGCCTCACCATTCGATGTGGGAACCATAACGGAGCGTGACGTTTGGCGTCCGGCTTCTTGGTGAAGCCATCAGCCCGGTGACTCTACGTATACGGGCGAATCGGGATGAGGCCGCGCTACCGTAGCCCTGTGGTTACAGGTCAGCTGAATCTCCCGTTTGACCCCATCGAACGTGCCGCGGAGACGTGGCGCGTTCACTTCGGGCCCTCCTCGGCCATGGCCGCCGTCACATCGATCATGAGAGCGCACCAGATCCTGCTGTCGCAACTGGACACGCTGCTCAAACCGCATGACTTGACCTTCGCCCGGTACGAGGCGCTGGTGCTGCTGACCTTCAGCAAGACGGGGGCGCTGCCGCTCTCCAAGATCGGTGAGCGCCTGATGGTCCACCCCACGAGCGTGACCAACACCGTGAGCCGCCTGGAACGTGCCGGTCTGGTGCGCCGCCTGCCCAACCCCCGCGACGGCCGGGGCGTGCTCGCCGAGATCACCGAACGGGGCCGCGAGACCGTCCGCCTGGCGACCGCCGACCTGATGGACGCCGACTTCGCCATGCCCATGTACGACGAGGCGAAGCTGGAGCAGATGTTCGACCTGTTCAGGACCCTCCGCGTGGCCGCGGGCGACTTCAGCCACTGACGGCGGCGCCGCGTCCGGCCCCTGTGTGCCCCTGTGTGCCCCCACGCCTGGCCAAGAATTACTAGGACGTCCTAGTATCTGGGTGAGGCCACAAGCCGGATAAGAAGCCACATGCCGTACAAGGGGGTTGGCCATGGACGCCGAGCGGGTCGAGGCGGGGCGGGCGCGCTGGCAGGCGCGGTTCGACAGGGCGCGCAAGCGCGAGGCGGAGTTCCGCACCCTCTCCGGGATCGACGTGGAACCGGTCTACGGGCCCGAGAGCGGCGATCCGCGCATGGAGCGCGTCGGCTGGCCGGGCGAGTACCCCTTCACCCGGGGCCTGCACCCCACCGGCTACCGGGGCAAGGCGTGGACCATCCGGCAGTTCGCCGGGTTCGGCAACGCCAGGCAGACCAACGAGCGCTACAAGATGATCCTCGGCGCGGGCGGCGGCGGGCTGAGCGTGGCCTTCGACATGCCGACCCTGATGGGCCGCGACTCCGACGACCCGCGCTCGCTCGGCGAGGTCGGCCACTGCGGCGTGGCGATCGACTCCGCGCTGGACATGGACCTGCTCTTCGACGGCATCCCGCTCGGCGACACCACCACCTCGATGACGATCAGCGGCCCGGCCGTCCCGATCTTCTGCATGTACGTCGTCGCCGCCGAGCGGCAGGGGGTGCCCGTCGGGAAGCTCAACGGCACCCTCCAGACCGACATCTTCAAGGAGTACATCGCGCAGAAGGAGTGGCTGTTCGCCCCCGAGCCGCACCTGCGGCTGATCGGCGACCTGATGGAGTTCTGCGCCACCGAGATCCCCGCGTACAAGCCGCTCAGCGTGTCCGGCTACCACATCCGCGAGGCCGGGTCCACGGCCGCCCAGGAGCTGGCCTTCACGCTGGCCGACGGGTTCGGCTACGTGGAGCTGGGCCTGTCGCGCGGCCTGGACGTCGACGTCTTCGCCCCGGGCCTGTCCTTCTTCTTCGACGCGCACATCGACTTCTTCGAGGAGATCGCCAAGTTCAGGGCCGCCCGGCGGATCTGGGCGCGGTGGCTGCGCGACGTCTACGGCGCGAAGACCGACAAGGCCCAGTGGCTGCGCTTCCACACCCAGACGGCCGGTGTGTCGCTGACCGCGCAGCAGCCGTACAACAACGTGGTGCGTACCGCGGTCGAGGCGCTCGCGGCGGTGCTCGGCGGCACCAACTCGCTGCACACCAACGCGCTGGACGAGGTCCTCGCGCTGCCCTCGGAGAAGGCGGCGGAGATCGCGCTGCGCACCCAGCAGGTGCTCATGGAGGAGACCGAGATCGTCAACGTCGCCGACCCGCTCGGCGGGTCCTGGTACGTGGAGGCGCTGACCGACCGGCTGGAGGCCGAGGCCGAGGCGATCTTCACGAGGATCAGGGACATGGGCTCGGACGGCACGATGACCTCGGGCATCCTGCGCGGCATCGAGGACGGCTGGTTCATGTCCGAGATCGCCGAGGCGGCCTTCGACTACCAGCGCAAGCTGGAGAAGGGCGAGAAGAGGATCGTCGGGGTGAACTGCCACACGGCCTCCATCGACGAGCCGCTGGAAATCCTCCGGGTCAGCCACGAGGTCGAGCGCGAGCAGAACCGCGTCCTGGCCGGGCGCCGCGCCTCCCGCGACCAGGCGGCCGTGGACGCCGCCCTGGCCACGATGGTGCAGGTCGCCAGGGGTGAGGGCAACATGATCCCGGCCATGCTCGACGCGGCCAGGGCCGAGGCCACGCTGGGCGAGATCTGCGACGCGCTGCGCGACGAGTGGGGCGTCTACACCGAACCGGCCCGCTTCTAGCGGTGACGCGTCGGGGCATCGACCGGGATACGGCAGGATTGGAGTCATGAGCCCAGCGGACTTCACTCGACCCGGATCGCTCCACGGCGCCGTCGATCTCGGCGCCCGCAAGCAGGCACTCGAGGCACAGGCGCGGCGGGAGACCGTCGCGCAGGAGACCGGCGGTGCCCCGGCGCCGGTCATCGACATCGACGACGCCAACTTCGCGACCGAGGTCGTCGAACGCTCCATGAACGGCCTCGTGCTGCTGGAGCTCACCGTCACCCGCGCCGAGCAGGCCAAGCAGTACAGCCAGCTGCTGGAGAAACTGGCCGCGGAGAACTCCGGCCGGTGGGTCCTGGCCAGGGTCGACGTCGAGCTCAGCCCCCAGATCGCCCAGGCGCTCCGGGTGCAGAACGTGCCCGCCCTGTACGCCATCTTCCAGGGGCAGCCGGTGGCCGTCGTCCCGGGCATCGCCACCGAGCCGCAGCTGCGCGACTGGCTGTCGCAGCTGATGGAGGCCCTGGCCCAGTACCTCCCGCCCCCCGGCGAGGAGGCCGCGAACGCGGACGAGGAGCAGCGGCCCCAGGAGCCCCCGGTCGACCCGGACGTCCTCGCCGCCGAGCAGGCCGTCGACGCCGGTGACCTCGACGGCGCGGTGGCCGCGTACGAGCGGCTGCTGGCCCGCTCGCCGAACAACCAGGACGCCAAGCTGGGCCTGGCCGGGCTCGGCCTGATCCGCCGGACGCAGGACGTCGACCCGGCCGGTGTGCAGAGCCGCCTGGCCGACCCCGCCGACATCGAGGCCCAGCTCCTGGCCGCCGACTTCGAGATGCTCTCCGGCGAGGTGGACAAGGCCTTCGACCGGCTCGTCGACGTGGTGCGCCGCACCTCGGGCGCCGACCGCGACACGGCCAGGGTGCACCTGCTCGGCCTGTTCGACACGCTCCCCGGCGACGACCCGTCCATCGGCAGGGCCCGCAGGAACCTGGCCAGCGCCCTGTTCTGAGCGATCGGCGGTTCCGGCACCCGGCTCGCGGCTCCCGCCGGGGGCCGGGTGGTATGGAGTATGTCGTAACCGCATCTATATGCGCAGGTCGGCCGGTACGGCGCGCACACCCGTCACGAGATGGCACGATGGAAGCCATCCCAACCAAAGTCAGTCGCAAAGGAGCGGATTGGCTGTGGCCACCGTGCCGAGTGTGTCGTACTCCATCACCGTGCGCCTGGAGGTGCCCGCCGGCGGCAATGCCGTCAGCCAGCTCACCCATGCCGTAGAGTCCGCCGGAGGTGTGGTCACCGCGCTCGACGTGACCACCGCCGGACACGAAACGCTGCGCATCGACGTCACCTGTGCCGCGCGTGACACCGATCACGCGCAGGCGATCGTCGACAAGCTGGAGGGCGTCGAGGGCGTCGTCATCCACAAGGTTTCCGACCGGACCTTCCTCATGCATCTCGGCGGCAAGATCGAGATGCGGTCGAAGGTGCCGCTGCGCAACCGCGACGAGCTCTCCATGGCCTACACGCCCGGCGTCGCCCGGGTCTCCATGGCCATCGCGCGCAACCCCGAGGACGCCCGCCGCCTCACCATCAAGCGCAACACCGTCGCCGTCGTCACCGACGGCTCGGCGGTGCTCGGCCTGGGCAACATCGGCCCGGCCGCCGCGCTCCCCGTCATGGAGGGCAAGGCCGCGCTGTTCAAGCGGTTCGCCGACATCGACGCCTGGCCGATCTGCCTGGACACCCAGGACGTCGACGAGATCGTGCGGACGGTGCAGATCATCGCCCCCGGCTTCGGCGGCATCAACCTCGAGGACATCTCGGCGCCGCGCTGCTTCGAGGTGGAGCGGCGGCTGCGCGACCTGCTGGACATCCCGGTCTTCCACGACGACCAGCACGGCACCGCGATCTGCGTGCTGGCCGCGCTCACCAACGCGCTGCGCGTGGTCGGCAAGGACCTGGGCGAGGTCCGCATCGCCCTGGCGGGCGCGGGCGCGGCCGGTACGGCGGTGCTGCGCCTGCTGCTCGCGGCGGGCGCCCGCAACCTGGTCGTCTGCGACTACCTGGGCGCCGTGCACCGTGGCCGCCAGGACCTGGACGACTCGCTCCAGTGGATCGCCGACCACACCAACGCCGAGGGCTACTCCGGTGACCTGCGCGGCGCGGTCAAGGGCGCCGACGTGTTCATCGGCGTGTCCGCGCCCGGCATCCTCAACGGCGACGACATCGCCACGATGGCCAAGGACGCCGTGGTCTTCGCGCTCGCCAACCCCGAGCCCGAGGTCTCGCCCGACGACGCCCGCGAGCACGCCGCCGTGGTCGCCACCGGCCGCTCCGACTACCCGAACCAGATCAACAACGTGCTCGCCTTCCCCGGCGTCTTCCGCGGCCTGCTCGACGCCCAGGCCACCGTGGTCAGCCAGGAGATGCTGCTCGCCGCGGCCAGGGCGCTGGCCGCCGTGGTGACCACCGAGGAGCTCGGCCCCAACTACATCGTGCCCAGCGTGTTCCACCCGGACGTGTCGGGCGCCGTCGCGGCGGCCGTGCGCGAGTCGGCCGGTGGCCGGGCCCGTACGGGCATGACGGAGGCGTGACGGCGGCTTTCCGAAGGTTCTCCGAGGTTTTCGTCTCCCCCGGAAGCCCTTTCCGTTCCGGGGAGTGCCCTCACATGCGCGTCACGTGACACTGAGCGGGTCCGGACCATCGGAACAGCGGGTGGAGCAGCGCGAAAGGGGGTTCACCCCTCATGATGGAGGTATGGCGGAGGCGATCTACGTCGGTGGGCTTCTGGTGGCGACCCCGCAACTGGAAGATCCCAACTTCCGGCGCAGCGTGGTCCTGGTGCTGGAACACGACCTCGACGGCGGCACCCTGGGTGTGGTGCTCAACAGACCGAGCGACATCTCGGTGACCCAGGTGCTTCCCACCTGGGACACCATGGTCACCGGCCCGTCCGTGCTGTTCCAGGGCGGCCCCGTCCAGACGGACAGCGCCCTGGCGCTGGCCGCCGTCCCGAGCGGGCAGGAACCGCTCGGCTGGCGGCGGCTGCACGCGGGCACCGCGGCCGTCTCCAGGCTCGGCACCGTCGACCTCGACGCGCCGCCGGAGATCCTCGCCGGGGAGATCGCCCAGATGCGCATCTTCGCCGGGTACGCGGGGTGGTCGGCGGGCCAGCTGGAGAGCGAGATCGGCGAGGGCGCCTGGTACGTCGTGGACTCCGAGCCCGGCGACACCTTCCACCACGAGCCCGAGTCGCTGTGGCGGGCGGTCCTTCGCCGCCAGCGGGGCGAGCTCGCCTACGTGGCCACCTGTCCCGACGACCCGTCGATGAACTAGCCGGACGGGCCTCTGGACAGTCACGGATCAGGTGACAGGCCGGTCCCAGCCGGGACGCAGGGAGCGTTCGGCCAGGGCGAGGGCCGACTCCAGCCGGGTGGACAGGGCGCTGACGCCGCCGAGGCCGGTGGCCTCACAGAACTCGAAGCCGATCCGGGTGACGGTGGTGAAGAGTGCCACCACGAAGTGGGGCAGGAGGTCGTCGGGGCCGGCGCCCTCGCGCCGGGCGAGCTCGACGATCAGCCGCCGCTCGTTCTCCATCAGACGGCGCACGCTTCCGCCGAAGAGCGCCGGGGTGGCGTCGATCACCTCCTGGGCCCTGAGGAACCGGGCGGTGTCGTCGTGGTCCCCCTCCTCCAGCACGGTGACCATCGCGCGCACGGCGTGCGAGAGCGCGGTGAAGGGCGGCTCGTCGGCGGGCCGGGCGGCCAGCTCGGCGAACATGACCTCCTGCCCGTCGTCGAGCAGGGAGAGGGCGACGTCCTCCTTGGTGGCGAAGTAGCGGAAGAACGTGCGGGGCGAGACGTCGACGGTCGCGGCGATCTGGTCGACGGTCGTCGCCTCGTACCCCTGCTCCTGGAACAGGTCGAGGGCGGCGTCGATGAGGGCCAGCCGCGTCCTCTGCTTCTTGCGCTCCCGTAGGCCGGGCCGACCCATACTCGTCACCCCTTCGAAACGTAGAATTCACAGTCTGCCATAAGTCACCGGCTGAATCTTCAAAGGATTTGTCACTTGTCAGTGACTGTCATAAATTACCGGGGGTTGACGCCCCAAGCGGGGGCGGACGAAAGAGCACGAGGGGGACCCTTCCATGGCACAGGCCAAGACGGTGGCGACGGCGCCGCCACCGGATCCGGGCAGACCGTCCAGGCAGGGGCACCCGTGGCTCACGCTGCTGGCGGTGTCGCTCGGCGTGATGATGGTGATGCTCGACGGCACCGTCGTCTCCATCGCCAACCCGGTGATCGGCAGGGCGCTCAACGCCTCCCTCTCCGACCTGCAGTGGGTGACCAGCGGCTACCTGCTCGCGCTCGCCGTGTTCCTGATCACGGCGGGCAAGCTCGGCGACCTGTTCGGGCACAAGCGGCTCTTCGTGATCGGCATCGCGGGCTTCGCGCTCACCTCCCTGGCCATCGGGCTGTCCGACTCCATCACCTGGCTGATCGCCTTCCGCGTCCTGCAGGGGCTCTTCGGCGCCCTGCTGCAGCCCGCGGCCCTCGCCCTGCTCCGCGCCGCCTTCCCGGCCGAGAAGCTGAACATGGCGATCGGCGTCTGGGGCGCGACGATCGGCCTGTCCAGCGCCGCGGGCCCCATCGTCGGCGGCCTCCTGGTGGAACACGTCAGCTGGCAGTCGGTCTTCTTCGTCAACGTGCCGGTCGGCATCGTCGCCCTGATCGTCGGGCTCCTGGTGATCAAGGAGAGCAAGGCCGCCTCCCTGTCCAGGATCGACTGGCTCGGCGTGCTCCTGCTCTCCGGCGCGATGTTCTGCATGGTCTGGGCGATCATCAAGGCCCCCGAGTACGGCTGGGGCGACGCCAGGACGCTCGGCTTCCTCGCGGGCGCCGTGGTGATCGGCGCCGCGTTCGTCTACTGGCAGACCAGGGCCGCCGAGCCGCTGATCCCGCTCAGCCTGTTCGGCAACGCATCGGTCGCGATCGGCACCGTGCTGATGGTGCTGATGGCGTTCTCGATGTTCGGCGCGATGTTCTTCCTCACCTTCTACTTCCAGGGCGTGCACGGCCTGTCGCCGCTCGAATCGGGCCTGCGGATGCTCCCGATGAGCGCGGGAATGATCGTCGCCTCGCCGCTGGCGGGCCTCGCGATCGGGAGGTTCGGCCCGAAGATCACGATCTCGGCGGGCATGCTGATCACGGCCGTGTCCATGTTCCTGCTCTCCCGCCTGGGCCTGGAGTCTGAGTACGTCGACAGCGCGATCCCGTTCGCGCTGCTCGCCTTCGGCCTGTCCCCGGTGATGGTCGGCGCCACCGAGATCATCGTGGGCAACGCCCCCGAGGAGCTCAGCGGCGTCGCGGGCGGCGTACAGCAGTCGGCGATGCAGGTCGGCGGCTCGATGGGCACCGCCGTGCTCGGCGCGATCGTCGCGGCCAGGGTGGCCGACGTGCTCCCCGGACACTGGACGGCGGCCAAGCTCCCGCCGCTCCCGCCTGAGCAGATGGCGGGGGTCAACCAGGCCGCCTCCTACGCCCAGGCCGTCTCCGCCCCCGGCACGCCCGAGCCGGTCGCGCAGGCCATCGCCGGAGTCGTGCACACGTCCTTCCTGGAGGGCATGCAGCTCGGATTCACGATCAGCACCGGGGTGGCCGTCCTCGCGGCGCTGCTCGCCCTGTTCGTCCGGGCGGGCCGCAAGACCGAGGGCGCCCCGGTCCACATGGGCTGACGCCCCTTCACGGCTTCGGCGTCCGGCGGGCCGATCGGGCCCCGTCGTGCCCGCGCCGGTGGGTCGTGTTCCGCGACCCACCGGCCGCCGATGCCCCGGGCGCGGTGGTACGGGCATAAAATCGCCAGGGTGAGTACGAAGATTCTCCCTGAGAGCGACGTCCGCCCGGACCTGTCGCACGGCGACGGCGACCACGAGCGCTTCGCCCACTACGTCGAGAAGAACAAGATCATGGAGAGCGCGCTGAGCGGGACCCCGGTCCGCGCGCTCTGCGGGAAGGTCTGGGTGCCGAACCGCGACCCCCAGAAGTTCCCGGTCTGCCCGGAGTGCAAGGAGATCTACTCGGGCCTGCCGAAGGGCGAAGACAGCAACAACGAGTGAGTGTTGCTCATGGGTGATCGCCACAGATGAGGTTACGGTCGGGGTGCCGCCGGGGGGCGGCGAACGACCAGTGCCTGGGATCTGTCGGGGGAGTCCATGTTTCGGCGTGCGATCGCCGTTGTTTCCGCATGCCTGTTCACGGTGGGCGCCTCTCCTCCCGCTCCGGCCGTTCCGGTACTTCGGGTTGTCTTAGGCGGGGGCGCCGCGTCCGGGCCGCCGGAATGCGCCCTCCCCCTCCGGGCCGCCCGCTCCGCGGTGCCGGGACACGCGTCCGCGTCGTCCCCCGCGCCCGCAGGCGGGCGGCGTGGGCCCGACCCCCTCCGGCCCGTGCTTCCCATCACCGTGCCCACCTGGGTGCACGTCATCACCGACGGCCGCCTCGGCGCGCCCGACACCGCGGTACGCGCCCAGATCGTCACGCTCAACGCCGCCTACTCCGGGCGGCTCGGCGGCGCGGACACCGGGATCCGGTTCAGGCTGGACGGCGTCACCCGTACGGTCAACGCGGCCTGGTTCCGTGAGCCCGTCACCCACGAGCGGATGATCAAGCGGATGCGCAGGGGCGGTCCCGAGACCCTCAACCTCTATCTCGCCCAGCTCGGCGAGCTGGTGCTCGGCTACTCCACCTACCCCCAGGGGTACGTCAAGGAGCCCGTCCTCGACGGTGTGGTCGTCGACTGGCGGAGCCTGCCCGGCGGGGCGATGCGCAGCTTCGACCGGGGATACACCGGAGTCCACGAGATCGGGCACTGGCTCGGACTGCTGCACACCTTCGAGAAGGGGTGCGAGCCGCTGGGCGACGGCGTGGCCGACACCGAGTCCGAGGGACAGCCCACCGAGGGGTGCCCGCCGGTCAAGGACACCTGCAAGGGCGGCGGGCCCGACCCGGTCCACAACTTCATGGACTACTCCGACGACCGCTGCATGTCCGGGTTCACCGCCGGTCAGGCCGTCAGGATGCAGGAGATGTGGGCCGTCTACCGAGGCCGGGGGGCGAACACTACCCTTGACGGGTGACAGCACCGAAGACAGTCGACGCTCCATACGAATCTCCCCGGATCTTCGGTCCCGAGTACCGGGCCGCCTCCCTCGGCATCCTGCTCGTCGTCACGCTGATCGCCTTCGAGGGCATGTCCGTGGGCACGGTCATGCCCGCCGTCTCCGAGGACCTCGACGCCCTCGACCTGTACGGGGTGAGCTTCTCGGCCTTCCTCATCTCCTGCCTGCTCGCCAACGTCGTCGCCGGGCTCTGGTCCGACCGGCGGGGACACGCCTGGCCGTTCCTGCTCGGCGTGGGGCTGTTCGCGGCCGGTATGGCGATGGCAGGGGCCGCCGGGTCCAAGGAACTGTTCATCGTCGCGCGGGTCGTGCAGGGCCTCGGCGGCGGCGCCGTCATCGTGGCGATCTACGTGATGATCGCGCGGGTCTACGTCCCGGAGGCGAGGCCCCGGGTGTTCGCCGCGCTGTCGGCGGCCTGGGTGCTCCCCGCCCTGATCGGGCCCGGCCTCACCGGCCTCATCGCCGAGGCCATGGGATGGAGGTGGGTCTTCTACGGCATCGTGCCGCTGGTCGTCCCCGCCCTGGTGATGCTCCTGCCCGCGCTGCGCGCCGGTGGTGACACCCCGGCGCCCACACCCTCCACAGGGCCCCGCTCCAGGCCGCTGGCGATGACCCTGGCCGCCACCGCCACGGCGTGCGGCGGCGGGGTCCTGCTGTACGGCGTGGGCCACCTCCACGACGCCCCGGTGCGGGGTGGGATCGCCACCGTCGCGGGGCTGGCCGTCCTCGCCGCGGGCCTGCCGAGGCTGCTGCCTCCCCGGGCCCTCAGGTTCGGCAGGGGCCTGCCCACCACGATCATGATGCGCGGGGTGCTCGCCTCGGCGTTCTTCGGGGTGAACGCCTTCATCCCGCTGCTCCTCACCGAGGTGCACGGCTTCTCCGTCGCCGAGGCGGGGGTCGCGCTCACCCTCGGCGCCCTGGGCTGGACCACCGGCTCCTACCTGCAGACCCGCCGCTCGTACGACAGGCCGCTGCTGGTGCGGATCGGCGCCGCGGCGATCACCGCGGGCGTCCTGATGACCCTGCTCGCGCTCGTGCCCGGGGTCAGCGGCTGGGTCACCGTGCCCGCCTGGGTCGTCGCCGGGTTCGGCATGGGCATCAGCATGACCAGTGTCAACGTCACCGCGATGCGCCAGTCGCCCGACGCCGAGCAGGGGGCCAACTCCGCCGCGCTCCAGGTCGTCGACACCCTGGGCAGCGCGATCACCATCGGCTTCGGCGGGGTCCTGGTCAACCTGATCGGCCACGACGACATCGCCACCGGCTACACCACGATCGTCGCCCTGATGGCCTCCATCGGACTCTTCGGGATCGTCGTGGCCCAGCGTATGAGGGACATCCCATGACTCATTGGTCACTCCTGTAACAGCGATCACCCATAGCCGGATAAGGCCGCGAGATGCGTGGTAGGACGGTAGGACCGTCACCGCCGGGAGGAGGTCCCGTGCACGAACGACCTCGCCGGTCGGATCCGCCCGACGAGCCCGGCCGTGGCGGGGGGCGCCGGTCCCGGCGGGCCCGCAGGGCCGCGCGGGCGGCCAGGGACGAGGTGTGGCCGCCCGTCGACCCCGACCTCGACGACGAGCGCCGCCCCTGGCCGGCTCCCGAGGACGACGAGTACCACCCCTGGCCGCCGCCGGAGGACGGGCCGTCCGACGCCCGCTCCCACCTGACCTGGCCGCCGCGCATCCCCGAGCCCGGTGACGACCTCCCGCCCTCCGCCCGCTGGTACGGCACGCCCATCGCCCCTCCCGAGCGCCGTCCGGGACGCCTGCGCCGCGTGCTGCTCGTGCTGCTCACCCTGGCCGCGGGGGGCGGCGTCATCGCCGCGGTGTTCGTGCTGGCGCTGCGGGCGGTGCCCTCCCCGGCGCCGGGGAGGGTGACCGATCCGGTCGCGGGTGTCAGCTACCCGCTGCCCGAGCGCTGGTTCACGGGTACGGTGCCGCCGGTCACGGCGTTCACCTCGGCCGCGGGCGACGGCGTCAACACGACCGTGATGGTCATGCCCGCGGAGCCCGCGACCGACGTGCGCGCCACCACCGCCGAGCTCAGCGACCTGTACGCGCGGCTCCTGCTCCACGGTGACGAGGTGAAGGTCGTGGACGACACGCAGATCGCGGTGGGCGCGCGCACCGGGCACACCCGTTCCCTGCGCGCGGAGTATCTGGACGTGGTGAACCGGCCTGCGTACCTGCGGGTGGTCTTCCTCACGGGGGCCGGAGGGCGCCCGGTGGTCGTGGTCGGGATGACCCAGCCGGACGATCCCGTGTCGAGGGCCGAGATCGACACGGTGATCGCGGGCCTGCGCTGAACGGGCGTCATGTGGCTTTGGGCGCATTGGCAGCTTTGTCACCGTACGCCGGTGGTTCCGGTTCCGTGAGCGGTGGTTCTGCGAGCGGCGACTCCGTGAGCGGGCGACTCCGGCTTCGTGATTCGTGAGCGGCGGCTCCGTGAGCGGGCGGCTTCGGTTGGGCGGTGCGGTGTTTTCCGTGTCGCGGACTCCTAGCACGGGGAGATGAGCTTGGCGAGGATCTCGGCCGATCGGCACGTCTTGTCGGCGGCGCAGATTACCCTGGGGACACTGTGAGCACTTTCGCCGCATCCCACCTCTCGCCCTCATATCCGGACCGTGCCGCCTGGGGCACCGCGCCGAAGCTTCGCGCGTGGCAGCAGGAGGCCTTTGACCTGTACTCCAGTCGTGAGCCGCGCGACTTTCTCGCGGTCGCCACGCCGGGTGCGGGCAAGACGACCTTCGCGCTCCGCATCGCCAGCGACCTCCTGTCCCGAGGGATCATCCGGGCTGTGACGATCGTCACACCGACGGAGCACCTCAAGCAGCAGTGGGCGGACGCCGCGAGCAAGGTCGGCATCGCGATCGACCCCGAGTTCAAGAACAGCCAGGGCGCGACCTCCCGCGACTACATCGGGGTGGCCATCACCTACGCCCAGGTGTCCATGCACCCGGCGCTGCACCGCGCCCGCACCGAGGCACGCAAGACGCTCGTGATCTTCGACGAGATCCACCACGCGGGCGACGCGAAATCCTGGGGTGACGGCGTACGGGAGGCGTTCGAACCGGCCGCCAGGCGCCTCGCCCTGACCGGGACCCCCTTCAGGTCCGACGTCAACCCGATCCCCTTCGTCACCTACGCCGAGGACGGCGACGGGATCCGGCGCAGCCTCTCCGACTACTCCTACGGGTACGGCCCCGCCCTCGCCGACGGCGTCGTCCGGCCGGTCATCTTCCTCGCCTACGCCGGTGAGATGCGCTGGCGTACCCGCGCGGGCGACGAGATCGCCGCGACCCTCGGCACTCCGCTCACCAAGGACCAGCTCGGCCAGGCGTGGCGGGCCGCGCTCGACCCGAAGGGCGAGTGGATCCGCCAGGTCCTCCGGGCGGCCGACCGGCGCCTGACCGAGGTGCGCAGGGGCGTTCCCGACGCCGGTGCCCTGGTCATCGCGACCGACCACGAGACCGCCCGCGCCTACGCCCGCCACATCCGGACCATCACCGGGGAAGGCGCCACGGTGGTGCTCTCCGACGACCCCACGGCGTCCAAGAAGATCAAGGAGTTCTCCGCCTCCGAGCAGCGCTGGCTGGTCGCGGTCCGGATGGTCTCCGAAGGGGTCGACATCCCGCGCCTGGCCGTCGGCGTCTACGCGACGAGCATCTCGACCCCGCTGTTCTTCGCCCAGGCCGTCGGCCGCTTCGTCCGCGCCCGCAAGCGGGGCGAGACCGCGTCCGTCTTCGTGCCCTCGGTGCCGACCCTGATGGGCCTGGCGGGGGAGATGGAGGCCGAGCGCGACCACGTGCTCGACCGCAAGCCCCCCGAGGAGGGGCTGGACGACTTCCTCCTGGAGGACGCCCAACGCAAGAAGGACAACCCCGACGTCGTGGGCGACGAGCTGCCGTTCGAGACCCTGGAGGCGGTCGCCACCTTCGACCGGGTCCTCTTCGACGGCGGCGAGTTCGGCAGCGCCGCGGAGACCGGCTCTCCCGAGGAGGAGGACTTCCTCGGGCTGCCGGGCCTTCTGGAGCCCGACCAGGTCCGCACCCTGCTGAGCAAGCGCCAGTCCGACCAGCTGAAGGCCAAGCGGAACAAGCCCGAGCCCAAGGAGCCGCAGCTCGCCCCGCACGAGCTGATCGCCAACCTCCGCAAGGAGCTCAACGGCCTCGTCGGCGCCTGGAACCACCGCACCGGCCAGCCCCACGGCGTCATCCACGCCGAGCTCCGCAGGGCCTGTGGCGGGCCCGCCATCGCGCAGGCCTCCGCCGAGCAGATCCAGGAGCGGATCGGCAAGATCCGCCACTGGGCCACCCAGCGCTCCCACTGATCCGTTCACCGGGTCACCGGGTCAGGCGGTCTCCCGCCCGACCCGGTGGCCCGGAGGGTCTCGCCCGGCCGGATCACCGGACCGCGGACGGCTCCTCCGGCACACGACCCGGCCGGATGAGGGCGATCGGCCTGCCGGTCCGCCCGTCGATCGCCCTGAACGCCCCGGACGCCCCCGTGTCGCGCACCGGCATCGTGAGCGGCACCTCCAGAGAGGCCACGCCACCGGCGACGCTCACGGGCCACGTGGTGGCGCCGGAGGAACGCCTCTCCGCCCTGTCGTCGCGCATCCAGACCTTGATCGTGCGGTTCCTGTGGTGCAGGACCACGGTCGCGGTGTCGCACTCGTCCGCCCTGGCCTTCCAGAAGAGCGTCACGCCCCGAGGCGCGCCCCGGCGGTGAGCCAGCCGTACCCGCTCGGGAGCGGGCATCCGCCCCCGGCAGGAGGCGTTCCGCTCGCCAGGCTCGTTCCAGATGAGCCGCTCCCCCTGCCCGGCCTGTGCTCCCCGGGTGTCCCGCGCGCCCTGCTGGGCCGCCTCCGGGGGCGGCGTCGGCGCCTGAGGCCGGGGTCCGATCCAGGGCTCGGTCTGCGGCTCGGTCCGGGCCGCCGGGGACAGGGGCGCGGCGATCGGAGTCGGCGCGGGAGCCTGGACGACGGTGGTGGCCCAGACCGTGGCCGCCTCCAGCGCGACCAGGGACAGCACGCTCGTCAGCCGTACCAGCGTCCCTCCGCGAAACAGGTTCCACAGGCACAGCGGGGTCAGGATCAGCCAGGAGACGCCGAGCACGAACATATGAGGTCACCACCGGTAGTAAGAGATATCAACTCCCCGTGATACTCCTGTCGCAACCGGCGATGGTTCTGTTTACCCGCTCATGCCCGCTCGGTGATCGTTCGTATTCCTAGAGTCACCATTCTTGGTAGCCTGTTCCCGCAATTGCTCCGGCCCCCCTCCAACCGGTGCCTCAGTACTCTCGTTCGAGAAGAGGGTTCATGTTGGCGGAGATTATCCGTACGGAGATCATGGAATACGTGGCTCCGATGTTCGAGCAGATCATGACAAGGATGGACACCCTCGCCACCAAGGAAGACCTCGCCGAGGTCAGGCAGGAGGTCACCGATCTTCGGCTCGATGTGGCGAAGTGCGCCACGAAGGAGGATCTTGTCGAGGTCAGGCGGGACGTCGACGGGATCAGGCAGGAGGTCGCGAAGTGTGCGACGAAGGAGGATCTTGACGGCGTCAAACAGGATGTCGCGGTCCTGACGGAGGACATGGTCGGGGTCAAGCGCCACATAGGGGCTATGGCGTACGACGTCGGCAAGTTGAAGGAGAACTACCGGGCCATGGACGGGAAGCTCGACCGGATGATCCTTTTTCTGGGGATGCCGCAGAGCTGAGAAGATCGTCAGGCCGGGCGGACCACGGGAGTTCCCGTGAGGCGGGCTCCGGCGGAGCCGAGTTCGGCGAGGGCGGCCTCGGTGGTCGGGGCGGACACCCCGGCGGTGAGATCCAGCAGCACCTGGACGGACAGGCCGTGCGCGACCGCGTCCAGGGCGGTGGCCCGTACGCAGTGGTCGGTGGCGATGCCGACGACGTCCACCGCGTCCACGTGGCGCTCGCCGAGCCAGTCGGCCAGGCTCGTACCGTCTGGGGCGGCGCCCTCGAAGCCGCTGTAGGCGCCGCTGTGGGCACCCTTGCTGAACACCTCCTCGACGCGTCCGGTGTCGAAGGCGGGGTGGAAGTCGGAGCCCGGTGTCCCGGCGACGCAGTGGGCGGGCCAGGTGGTCACGTAGTCGGGTTCGGCGGCGAAGTGGGAGCCGGGGTCGACGTGATAGTCACGGGTGGCCACGACATGGTCGTAGCCGTGCGAGGCGGCGTGCCGGGAGATGGCGGCGGCCACCTCCGCGCCGCCGCCGACCGGAAGGCTCCCGCCCTCGCAGAAGTCGTTCTGGACATCGACGACGATCAGTGCTGTTGGCATGCGGTCAGTCAAACACGGTCGGGATCGCGGCGTAGCCCCGGGACAGCTGGTAGGCGTTCGAGGGCAGCTCGGTGACGGCCTCGCGGTGCCGCGCGCGGCCCGCGTCCAGCTTCTCGCGGCCGACGATCTCCCCGTCCCCGACCAGCGGAACCTGTAGCGGGCGGGCGTCCGGGGGGCGTTCGCCCGAGACGGTGACCAGCTCGGCGACCGCCGTGCCCCCGGCGTCGAGTTCGCGGAAGGCGTCCTTGCGCCCGCCCCGGCTGGGCTTGCCCACCGACTTCTTGGCCACCGGCCGCATGATCCCTTCGGCGTCCTCGCGGGCGACGAGCTTGTAGACGAGGGCGGCGGTGGGGGAGCCGGACCCGGTGACCAGCGACGTGCCGACGCCGTAGCCGTCCACGGGCGCGGAGGCGAGCGCGGCGATGGCGTACTCGTCGAGGTCGCTGGTGACGATGATCCGGGTCTTGTGGGCGCCGAGCGCGTCGAGCTGCTCGCGGACCTCGTGGGCGACCTGGCCGAGGTCGCCGGAGTCGAGGCGGACCGCTCCCAGGGAGGGGCCCGCGAGCTCCACCGCGGTCCGTACGGCCTGGGCCACGTCGTAGGTGTCGACGAGCAGGGTGGTACCGGCGCCGAGGGAGGCGATCTGGGCCTGGAAGGCCTGCTCCTCCGAGTCGTGCAGCAGGGTGAACGCGTGGGCCGCGGTCCCGGCGGTCGGGATGCCGTACTCGCGGCCCGCCATGAGGTTGGAGGTGGAGGAGAACCCGCAGAGGTAGGCGGCCCGCGCCGCGGCCACGGCCGCAGCCTCGTGGGTACGCCGCGAGCCCATCTCGATCAGGGGCCTGGTCCCGGCGGCGCGGATCATGCGGGTGGCGGCGGTGGCGATCGCGCAGTCGTGGTTGAGGATCGACAGGATCACGGTCTCCAGCAGTACGGCCTCGGCGAACGTGCCCTCCACCGTCATGATCGGGGAGCCGGGGAAGTAGCACTCGCCCTCGGCGTAGCCGTCGACGTTCCCGGAGAAGCGGTATCCGGCGAGGAACTCCAGGGTGGGCTCGTCGACCACCTCGTTGTCCCTGAGGAACGCCAGCGACTCCTCCTCGAAGCGGAAGGACTCCAGCGCGTCCAGCACCCGGCCGGTTCCCGCCACGACCCCGTAGCGCCGCCCGCCGGGCAGCTGGCGCGCGAACACCTCGAAAACGGCCCGCTTGGAGGCGGCCCCGCTTCTCAGCGCCGCCTCAAGCATCGTCAGCTCATAGTGATCGGTAAGCAACGCGGTGCTCATGCTCTTTGTCACGAGTCGAAGACTAAGCCCGGGGTAGGGCAGACTGGTGAATGTGGGTAGCACCGCTCCAACGGAGGTCGAGCGTCCGTCAATCGACGTACGACCCGATCTGCCATGGTTGACGATCGTCTGGAACGACCCGGTCAACCTGATGTCCTACGTGACGTACGTCTTCCAGTCCGTTTTCGGATATTCCAAGGAGAAGGCGGAGAAGCTGATGCTCGACGTGCACCACAAGGGGAGGGCCGTGGTCTCCAGCGGCACCCGCGAGGAGATGGAGCGCGACGCGCAGATCATGCACTCGTACGGGCTGTGGGCCACCGTCCAGCGGGATTCGTGAGCGCGCGGACGGCCCGGTGTCACCCGTCGCCGCGCGGCGGACGGCCGGGCCTGAAGCGATCATGTCTGGAACGGCGGCCGGGGCTGAAGCGGCTGGGTTTGAAGCGGTCGGGCTCGGAAGGGCGGGCGGGCCTCGGGCGGAGCCCGCGAGGAATGGTGGGCGAGAGATGAGTTCGGGGTTCAAGCCGGGGCCCGAGGGCGGCGTGATCACGGTTTTCGACGCCGCCGAGGTGTCGATCCTGCGCTCGCTGGTCACGCAGATCCTGGGCCTGATAGAGCCGGGGGAGACCGGTGACGACCCCCTGGAGAAGGCGCTCGGCATCGGCGCCTCCGAGCAGTCCAACGATCCGGTGCTGGCCCGGCTGTTCCCCTCGGCGTACGAGGACGGCGAGGCCGCCGCCGAGTTCCGCAGATACACCGAGGCGACGCTGCGCGAGGGCAAGCGGGCCGACGCCAAGACGATGCTCGACAGCGCGGAGCCCGGCCGGGTCGAGCTGACCAGGGAGCAGGCGCAGGCGTGGATGCGCGCGCTGAACGACGTCCGGCTCGCGCTCGGCACCCGGCTGGAGGTGACCGAGGAGGTGCACGACGAGATCGCCGACATGCCGGAGAGCGACCCCCGCTATCCGGCGTACGTCATATACGACTGGCTGACCTACCTCCAGGACACCCTGGTCCGCGCCCTTTGGTAACTTCCAGTCATGCTCACGATCTCTCGGGAACTGGTCGACAGGATCATCGCGCACGCTCGGGCGGACCACCCCGACGAGGCCTGCGGCGTGGTCGCCGGGCCGGTCGGTTCCGACTCTCCCGAACGGTTCGTCGCGATGGAGAACGCCGAGCGGTCGCCGACGTTCTACCGGTTCGACTCGCTGGAGCAGCTGCGCGTCTGGCGGGAGATGGACGACCGCGACGAGGAGCCGGTGGTCATCTACCACTCCCACACCGCCACCGAGGCCTATCCCTCCCGTACCGACATCTCCTACGCCTCCGAGCCGAACGCCCATTACGTGCTGGTCTCCACCCGTGAGGAGCTGGGGGAGAAGGCCGAGTTCCGCTCGTACCGGATCGTCGACGGTGTGGTGAGCGAGGAGGAGGTGACGATCACCTCCGGGTGACCGTCACCGCTCGGGCCTTCGCGGCCGGGGTTCTGTCTCAGAGGGGCTCGGCCTTCGTCTCCGGATGTCTCGGCTTTCGCGTCCGGGGCTCTGTCCTCGGGTGTCCGGGGTTCGCGTCTTGGCGGCGTCCGAGGGTGTTCGGACGGCGTTCGGGTGGTGTTCGGGATTCGTACGGCGTCGGTGGCCGGTACGGCCGTGAGGCGAATGGACCCTTTGGGTAAACTGGTGAGCATGCTGACCGCCGCCCCGAGCCAGGAGGACGTCGTGCTCTCGCGTCCCGGCCCTCGGGCACGGCGCGCGGGTGTCGCGGCCGTGCAGAACTTCCTGTTCGCGCACACGCCCTCCGTCGTCGTCTACGACTGTCGCTGACCGGCTTTCCTGGAATCCTCCGGTGCTCGCCGGTGTTCTGATCCGGTGGGCTTTACTCCCATGACGACACAAGGAGATTGACCCGCGATGGCCATCGAGGTTCGCATTCCGACCATCCTGCGCACCTACACCGACGGCGCCAAGGCCGTCGACGCCAAGGGCGCCACGCTTGAGGAGCTCATCGGCGACCTGGAGGCCCGGCACCCCGGGCTGAAGGAGCGCCTGGTCGACAAGGGCGCGCTGCGCCGCTTCGTGAACGTCTACCTGAACGACGAGGACGTCCGCTTTCTGGGCGGGCTGGAGACCCCGGTCGCCGACGGTGACACGGTCACCGTCCTGCCCGCCGTGGCCGGAGGCTCCCGCTAGCCACGCGGCGTCGTCCGCGCCGTCCGTACCGCGAGATCTCCCGCGGTACGGACGGCACAGGCCCGCGGCCCCAGGTCTGTCAGCACAAGGTCAACCCGAGGCGGAAGCCGTACACCATGCGTTTTGACTCACTGATCGAATCGGTCGGCCGGACCCCTCTGGTCGGCCTGCCCAGGCTCTCGCCCTCGGCGGACGTGCGGATCTGGGCCAAGCTCGAAGACCGTAACCCGACAGGTTCGATCAAGGACCGTCCGGCGCTGTGGATGATCGAGCAGGCGGAGAAGGACGGGCTCCTCCAGCCGGGCTGCACGATCCTCGAACCCACGAGCGGCAACACCGGCATCTCGCTGGCGATGTCCGCCCGGCTCAAGGGCTACAAGCTGATCTGCGTGATGCCGGAGAACACCTCCGAGGAGCGCCGCCAGCTGCTGCGCATGTGGGGAGCGAAGATCATCTCCTCGCCCGCGGCGGGCGGCTCCAACGAGGCGGTCAGGGTCGCCAAGGGCCTGGCTGAGGAGAATCCCGACTGGGTGATGCTCTACCAGTACGGCAACCCGGCCAACTGGCGCTCGCACTACGAGTCGACGGGGCCGGAGATCCTGGAGGATCTGCCGTCCGTCACCCACTTCGTGGCCGGTCTGGGCACCACGGGCACCCTGATGGGCGTCGGCAGGTTCCTGCGCGAGCGGGTCCCCGAGGTGAAGATCGTCGCCGCCGAGCCGCGTTACGGCGAGCTGGTGTACGGGCTGCGCAACGTGGACGAGGGCTTCATCCCCGAGCTGTACGACGCCGACGTCCTGACCACGCGTTTCTCGGTCTCCTCCGCCGACGCGCTCCGGCGTACCCGCGAGCTGCTGGCCGGGGAGGGCATCTTCGCGGGGGTCTCCACCGGTGCCGCCCTGCACGCCGCGCTCGGCATGGCGGCCAAGGCCGTCAAGGCGGGCGAGCGGGCCGACATCGTGTTCGTGGTCGCGGACGGCGGCTGGAAGTACCTGTCCACCGGCGCCTACGAGGGGACGCTGGACGAGGCCGAGGAGCGGCTCGAAGGCCAGCTCTGGGCCTGAGACCCAGAGGGCGGGCGTCCCGGTGGGACGCCCGCCCTCTGTCGTTCCCGGGCCTCCGCGGGGGACCCGCGGAAGCCCGATCGAACGGGTGGATCAGTTGAACAGGAGCCTCAGCGAGAAGGACGCATCGCTGCCCGACTGGGTGCCGCTCATGCCCACCGCGCGGAGCACCTGGAGGTTGGCCTTCTCCTCGCCCTGGAGGCCGTTGAGATAGAAGCTCTCCACCTTGTCCAGGTCGACGTAGGCGGCGAAGGTCGCCTCGCCCGCGTTGGGGATCGCGAGCTGGAAGGTCTCGCTGTCGCCCAGGGCGCCGTCCTTGTTGAGCTCGGCGGCGTACTCCTGCGAACTGGCCAGGACGAAGACGCCGTCGCCGGGGACCTTGGCGAGCTGCGGTGTGGCCGTCCCGGAGTCCACCAGGAACTTCTCGATCTTGCCGACGACCTCCTGCGCCTTGGCCGGGTCGGTGACGACCTTCGCGCCGAACTTCGGCTGGTTGCCGTCGAGGCCGTTGGAGTCCAGGGCGAGGGTGATGTTCTTGCCGAGCAGCGTCACCAGGTCGTCGGGGAGCGCCAGGCCGTATTTCTGCTTGGCCTGGTCGGCGAACTGCTGGACGCCGCCGCCCGCGGCCTGGTCGGCCGACTTCATGACCTGCGCCCACTGCTTGCCGATCACCTCGCCGAGGCCGGAGATCGAGATCGCCCCGGCGGTGGAGGCCGGAAGCGTGCCGATCCTGGATGCCTCGGGAGTGCCCATGTCCAGGCTCTCGGCGCCCCGGCTGATGCCCGCGAGCTCGACGTACTCGCCGTCGAAGCGAAGGGCGCCCGCCACGCGGACGTTCTTGATCTGGGCGAGGGTGGCGGGGTCCTGGGACGCCAGTTCGGGAGCCATTTTCGCCAGCTGGCCCGCGTCCGCCCAGAAGGAGAGCACGCCGGTCTCGCCGAGGGCGCTCAGGTCGTCGGAGAAGTTGGCGTTCCCCGACAGCGGCTCGGCGGTGACGGCCTTGTCGACCTCGGCCTGGGTCTGGGCGAGCAGCGCGTAGTCGTCGCGGAACGCGATGCCGTACTTCTCCTCGCCCATCAGCTTGGCGATGCCCGCCGTGGCCTTGTCCTGGTCGGTGACCTGGACGGCCACCACGATGCCGGGGGTGGCGCCGGTCTTGGCCGGGGGCAGCGCGGCCACGCCGACGCGGACGCCGAGCCACGGCTCGACGTCGGCGGCGTAGTCGATCTTGCCGAGGCTGCTGGTGTCCTTCTTGATCAGGTCGAAGATCGCCTGACGCGGGTCCTCACCGGTGAAGGAGTCCTTGGTGGCCGTGAACTTCCTGGCGATGGTGAACAGCGCCACCTTCTGGTTCGCGGCCGGGTCGAGGTCGAGGCGTACGTAGCCGAGGGCGTTGCCGGGCAGGACGTCGTGCGGCTGCGCGCCGCCGCCGCTGAGCAGGTTGACCGCGAAGAAGCCGCCGCCGCCCACGAGGGCGACGACCAGCGCGGCGATCACCGCGAGCAGCCAGCCCCTACCACCCTTGCGGGCGGGAGGTCCGGGGGGCGGTCCGGCGCTCAGGAAGTCGGGACCCTGCTGCCAGTTCCCGGGCTGCTGCGCGTACGCCTGCTGGCCGTAGTTCTGCTGCTGCTGGTAGCCGGGCTGCTGCTGCCCGTACGGCTGCCCGGCCTGCTGGCCGTAGTTCTGCTGACCGGCCTGGCCGTAGCTCTGCTGGCCGTACGGCTGCTGCTGGTAGCCCTGCTGGGGGTTCTGCTGCTGGTAGGGCTGGCCCTGCTGCGGGTAGGGCTGCCCCTGCTGGTAACCGCCGGAAGGCTGTGAGTATCCGGGCTGGCCGTTCTGCGGATAGGCCTGTGTGTGCGGCTGGTCGTTTGGCTGCGCGCCCTCGTTCCAACGGTAGGCGATCGTCCTGTCGGGTTGCTGACCCGGTACGGGCGACTGGTCGGGGGGATTGTTGGCAGGCATGATCACTCACAATGTGGACTTCGCGGACAGGGAGAAGTTAGTGCACATTGCTAGCAACCCGCTTGCATTGAACTAACTATGTGATTGACCCGTCTAAGTGCGATCAGCCCCTGCTCAGAGCGGTTTTATGGCTCATTGTCGCCTTTGTCATCTCATTCCCGCAGGTCACTGCCGTCTCTTCCTTATCGCGGCCTCCCGTTTTTCCCGATGGCGCCGGTGACTCCGAGGACTCCGGCGGCTCCGAGGACCGGGGCCGACCCCGGGGAGGCGAAGCCCGCGCGGAATGGGTAGAGTGACCCCTCTAGAACAAGGTTCGGGGGCGTGGATGACGAAGTTCGACGAGGCGACAGCGGCCATCAGGGTGGACGAGACCACCTACGACGTGTGCCTCGACACCGGATACTCGATCGGCGGTCCCCTCAACGGCGGCTACCTGATGGCCGTGCTGCTGCGCGCGGTCGTGGACGCCTCCCCGCACGAGCACCCGGTGACCACGGCCGTCCAGTTCCCGCGCGCGGCCAGGCCCGGCCCCGCGCAGGTGCGCCTGGAGCAGATCAAGACCGGCCGTACCGTCACGATGACCCGGGCGACCCTCATCCAGGACGGCGCCTCCTTCATCGAGGGACTCGTCACGACCGCGACCCTCGGTGACGCCGTCCCCGACTGGACGGACGGGCCCTCGGCGGCGATGCCGCCGATCGAGCGGTGCGTCTCGCTGCCCGCGCCCAAGGCCGACTCCAACATGACGCTCAACGCCCAGATGGAGCTGGTCTTCGACCCTCCCACCATCGGCTGGCTCACCGGCGAGCCCACCGGCAGGCCCGAGGCCCGCGCCTACTTCCGGATGGCCGAGCCGCAGGACCCCGACCCGTACGTGCTGGCGCTGGCCGTGGACGCCCTCCCGCCGGTGGTCTTCTCCGCCGGAGCGCGCGGCTGGGCCCCCACGGTCGACCTCACCTGGCACCTGCGCGCCCTGCCCGCTCCCGGCTGGCTCACCCTCCTGGCCGGAGGCCGCCTGATCAGCGACGGCTGGTTCGACGAGGAGGTCGAGGTCTGGGACTCGGCCGGACGCCTGGTCGCCCAGTCCCGCCAGCTGGCCCGTGTCGGGCGGGGCTGAATGTCATCAAAAATACATGGCTGAGCTGGTAATCGGCGTTGTGAGGATTCTTACCGTGATCGGTCGTCCCAGGTCGCCTAGCCTTGGGAACTGTGTCGCAAGCGAGTATTGGAATCTTTGACAGCGGTGTCGGCGGTCTCACGGTGGCCAGAGCGATCATCGATCAGCTGCCCAACGAGTCGATCTTCTATGTGGCCGACACGGCGAGGCAGCCGTACGGCCCCAAGAGCATCGCGCAGGTTCGCGCCTACGCGCTGGAGGTGATGGACCACCTCGTCGAGCACGACGTCAAGATGCTGGTGATCGCGTGCAACAGCGCCAGCGCGGCGGTGCTCCGCGACGCTCGGGAACGCTACTCCGTCCCGGTCGTCGAGGTGATCCAACCGGCCACGCGCCGTGCCGTACGGGCCACCCGCAACGGCAGGGTCGGGGTGATCGGGACCAGGGCCACGATCGCGTCGATGGCGTACCACGACGCGTTCGCCGCGGCTCCCGACGTCCGGCTGACCGGGGTGGCGGCGCCGCGCCTGGTGGAGTTCGTCGAGCGGGGGGAGACGATGAGTGACGAGCTGATCGACGTCATCCGCGAGTACCTGGAGCCGGTGCTCACCGACGGGTGCGACACGCTGATCCTGGGATGTACGCACTATCCGCTCCTCGCCGGGCCGATCTCCTACGTGGTGGGAGACGGCGTCACGCTGGTGTCCAGCGCCGACGAGACGGCCAAGGACGTCTACCGCGTCCTGCACGACCGGAGCCTGGCCGCCGTAGGGGGCGTGCCCGGACACCGTTTCCGCGCCACCGGCGACGCGGGCCTCTTCGCCGACCTCGGGCGACGGTTCCTCGGGCCGGAGATCCAGGCGGTCGAAGTGGCGGTAGTAGGGGATGTTCCGAACAACGGGCATCGCGTGTGACGGTGCTCGGGCGCTCCGTAGGGGGAGCTCCGGAGGATCGGCGGACGAAGGGGGGCGGATACCGGCCACCGGCGCCCGCGCCGTGACACGCGGCGCCGCACAGTAACCGTAGGAGGCCGCCGTGAAATTGACGATCATCGGATGCTCGGGGAGTTTCCCCGGGCCTGACAGCCCCTCCTCCTGCTATCTGCTGGAGGCGGAGGGGTTCCGCATGCTGCTCGACTTCGGGAACGGCGCGCTCGGCGCGCTCCAGAAGTACATCGGCCTGTACGACGTGGACGCGATATGCCTGTCGCACCTGCACGCCGACCACTGCCTCGACATGTGCCCGTACCACGTGGTGCGCACCTACTCGTCCCAGGGCCCGCTGCCCAGGGTGCCGGTGTACGCGCCCTCGGGGGCGCGCGAGCGGCTGGACGCCGCCTACGCGATGCCGGACGAGCCGTCGCTCGACACGGCCTTCGACTTCGTGGGCCTGATGCCCGGGATGTTCGAGGTCGGCCCGTTCGAGGTGACGGCCGCGCTGGTGAACCACCCCGTGGAGACGTACGGGTTCAGGGTCTCCCACGGCGGGCGCTCGGTGGCCTACTCCGCCGACACCGGCGAGAGCGCCGAGCTGGTCAAGCTCGCCTCGGGGGCCGACGTGCTCCTGTGCGAGGCCTCATACCTCGACAAACCCGGCCTTCCCACCGGCCTGCACCTGAACGGCCGCCAGGCGGCCGAGCACGCGGCCAGAGCGGACGTGGACACCCTGGTCCTGACCCACCTGGTGCCCTGGAACGACCGTGACCGCGTCATGGAGGACGCCTCCCGCGGCGGGTTCGGCGGGCGGATGGAACTCGCACGGAGCGGGGTCCGCTATGACCTAGGGTGAACGTCATGGCTCGCGCAGATGGACGTTCTCCCGATCAACTCCGCCCCGTCACCATCACCCGCGGCTGGCTCGCGCACGCCGAGGGTTCGGTGCTCGTCGAGTTCGGCGGCACCAAGGTGCTCTGTGCCGCCTCCGTGCAGGACAGCGTGCCGCGCTGGCGCCGGGGCAGCGGTCAGGGCTGGATCACGGCCGAGTACGCCATGCTGCCGCGCGCCACGAACACCCGCAACGACCGGGAGTCGGTACGCGGCAAGATCGGCGGCCGTACGCACGAGATCTCCCGCCTGATCGGCCGCTCCCTGCGCGCCTGCGTCGACTACAAGACACTGGGCGAGAACTCGATCGTCATCGACTGCGACGTGCTCCAGGCCGACGGCGGCACCCGCACCGCCGCCATCACCGGGGCGTACGTGGCACTGGTCGACGCGGTCGCGTGGATGCGCAAGCGCAAGATGTGCGGCGGAGACCCGCTGGTCGACTCGGTCGCGGCCGTCTCCGTCGGCGTCGTCGGCTCCACGGCGCTGCTCGACCTCTGTTACACCGAGGACGTCGCCGCCGAGACGGACATGAACGTTGTGATGACCGGCTCCGGCGAGTTCGTCGAGGTCCAGGGCACCGCCGAGGGCAAGCCGTTCGACCGCGCCGCCCTCGACGAACTGCTCGACCTCGGCGCGGCCGGGTGCGCCGAGCTCACCCGCCTCCAGCGGGAGTCCCTGGCATGAGCGGGTCTTCCGGCGTGAGCGGGCTTTTCCGCGTGGGACGTTCTGGAGCTTCTGGGCTGAGGGGTTCGGCATGAGCGAGTCCGGTGCGAACGAGGCCGAGAGCGGCTTGACCCGGGCGCGAGTGGTCCTCGCCACCCGGAACGCCGGGAAGATCGCCGAGCTGCGCCGGATCCTGGCCGACGCCTCGATCCCGGTCGAGATCGTCGGGCTTGAGGAGTTCCCCGAGATCGGCGACGTCGCCGAGACCGGCCTGACCTTCGCGGAGAACGCCCTGCTCAAGGCGCACGCGGTCGCCCAGCAGTCCGGCCTGCCCGCGATCGCCGACGACTCGGGCCTCTGCGTCGACGCCCTGAACGGCATGCCCGGCATCTTCTCCGCCCGCTGGTCGGGAAAGCACGGCGACGACCAGGCCAACCTCGACCTGCTGCTCGCGCAGGTCTCCGACGTGCCCGAGGGGCACCGGGGCGCGCACTTCGCGTGCGCGGCGGCGCTGGCCCTCCCGTCGGGGGAGGAGCGGGTGACCGAGGGCGCCCTGCACGGTGTGATCATCGACGCCCCGCGCGGCACCGGCGGCTTTGGCTACGACCCGATCCTCGTCCCCGAGGGCGAGACCCGCACCACCGCCGAGCTGTCCGCCCAGGAGAAGAACGCCATCAGCCACCGAGGCCGCGCCTTCCGCGCCCTGGCCCCGATCATCGCCGAAGTGGTCGCCTGACCTCTTTCCAGCCGAGGGCCCGCAAGAGCCGGACCGACCCTTGGCCGAGCGGCCGTTTGATTTCTCCAGCCGAGGGCCCGCAGGGAGGCGGCCTGGCCGGAGCAGCTGTTTGATCCCTCCAGTTGAGGCCCGCAGGGGCCTGGCTCGCCTGAGACCCGCTCGTGAAGCATCTCCCGGCTCGGCCCGGAAGTGATCATCCGTCTTCCTCCCGACGGTGGTGGGTGGCTGCGGGGACCCGTACGGAAAGCGGGCGGGCGTCCGGCCGGGCCTGTAATCGGGGCGTAAGAACCCGGGGCCCCGTAGGGGCGTAGCGTCGGAGTATGCAGAGCAACAGGCGCATGCCCTCGTGGGCTTCGGCGCTGATCGGCCTGGTGTCCGGCGCGGTGGCGGTGGGGGTGTCCCTGCTCGTCGCGGGTCTGATGAACCCCGCCGCCTTCCCGGTCGTCGCGGTCGGCAACTCCGTTGTCGACCTCACCCCGGCCCCGCTCAAGGAGTGGGCGATCCGTACCTTCGGCGAGAGCGACAAGACCGTGCTGCTCGCCGGGATCTTCCTGATCCTGGCCGCCATCGCCGCCGCGCTGGGAAGGGCCGCCGTCCGCGATCTGCGGTACGGGATGGCGGGCCTGGCCGTATTCGGCCTCATCGGTGTCGTCGCCGTGCTGACCCGCCCCGGCTCCGGACTGATGGACGTCGTCCCGACGCTGGCCGGGGTGGGCGCCGCCATGCTCGCCCTCCGATGGCTCATCCGCCGCGCCCTCGTACCGATCGACGCCCCGGCCTCGCCTGAGCCGTACAGAGGTGTGCCCGGTGCGGGTGCCGACGCCGTGGGTGCGGCGGGGGCCGCGTACGACACCGGGATGACGCCCCGGCCGGAGAGGCTGCCGAGGTCCGGGGAGCGCCGTGATCCGTCGACCCCGCCCGTCATGCGGGCCGGGAACGACCTGCGCGCCTTCGACCGCCGGGGCCTGCTGACCGGCGCGCTCGGCGGCGTGGCCCTCGCCGGGGTGGCGGGGGTGGCCGGGCGCACGTTCTCGGGACAGGCCGAGGTGAGCGCGGTGCGCGGCGGCATCACGCTGCCCCCGCCCGCGAGGGCCCTCGCCACGCTGCCCGCCGGGGTCGATCTGAGGATCAAGGGCCTGTCGTCGTTCGTCACCCCCAACAACGACTTCTACCGGGTCGACACCGCCCTGGTGGTCCCCCAGGTCGATCCGCGCGACTGGACCCTCACGATCCACGGCATGGTCGACAGGCCCGTGGAGCTCACCTTCGCCGACCTGATGAAACGCGTCGTGATCGAGGCCGACGTCACGCTCTGCTGCGTCTCCAACGAGGTCGGCGGCCCCTACATCGGTAACGCCCGCTGGCTGGGCGTCAGCCTGGCCGGGGTGCTGCGCGACGCGGGCGTCCAGAAGGACGCGGACATGCTGCTCAGCACCTCCGCCGACGGCTGGACCGCCGGAACCCCGGTCGACGTCGTCATGGACGGCCGCAACGCCCTGCTGGCCTTCGGCATGAACGGCCAGCCGCTCCCGGTCGACCACGGCTTCCCGGTCCGCCAGGTCGTCCCCGGGCTCTACGGCTACGTGTCGGCCACCAAGTGGGTCACCGACATCAAGGTCACCCGTTTCGACCGGGACGAGGCCTACTGGACCCCCAGGGGCTGGTCCGCGAAGGGGCCGATCAAGACCGAGTCGCGCATCGACCTGCCCAGGGACGGCGCGACCGTCCCGGCGGGGAAGATCGTCGTCGCGGGTGTCGCCTGGGCCCAGCACAAGGGCGTGGACGCGGTCGAGGTCCGCGTCGACCGGGGCCCATGGCGCAGGGCCCGCCTCGCCACGGCCCCCACCCCCGACACCTGGCGCCAGTGGGTCCTCGACGACTGGGAGGCCACCCCCGGCAGCCACACCATCGAGGTCCGCGCCACCGACGCCACCGGCTACACCCAAACCGGCGACCGCGCCCCCATAACCCCGAACGGCGCCACCGGCTGGCACACCATCACGGTCGACGTCACCTGACCCGGGATGTTGTCCACGCCCCTCGGTATCGACGCGGCAAAGGAGGAGCTATCCCCGCGCGTGCGGGGCCGACGGCGGCGACGTCCCCGGGCGGCTGATGGACGTCGGATCACCCCCGCGTGTGCGGGGCCGACTCGCGGACACCGGCCCTGATCCTCGCGTCGAGCGGACCACCCCCGCGCGTGCGGGGCCGACTCCGACCGGTTGAAGATCTGCCACGGCGCGTCCGGACCACCCCCGCGCGTGCGGGGCCGACCTGTCGCGGTTCCCTGCGATCGCCAGCGGGATCGGACCACCCCCGCGCGTGCGGGGCCGACGGTTCGGAAGCGGGCGGGCACGACCGCCACTGCGGACCACCCCCGCGCGTGCGGGGCCGACATCGCGCGGGCTGCGGCCCGGCGGCTGCCCACCGGACCACCCCCGCGCGTGCGGGGCCGACGCATGGCAGGCCCTACGCGGCGGCGGTGGCGGGGGACCACCCCCGCGCGTGCGGGGCCGACAGGGATGACCAGGACACCAGAGCCAGGGATCACGGACCACCCCCGCGCGTGCGGGGCCGACACTTTGTGAGCTGTGGGTTTACTGGCACAGGGCCTGTGTTTTTATTAGGTGTATCTGGGAGAGATTGCCGATCTTGGCCAGTATCAACGAAGCAGTATGAAGTTAGGGAAAACTAAGGCGGTTCGCAAGGATATCGGGAGGAGGAAGATCTAAGTCACGTTCCTGCGTAGCTATGACCTTCCGCCCCGTACGAGGCCCGTACCACTGAACGGGCCCCAAACCATCACTCTCGCTATGCGGTGGCTTCTTCGCTGCCCCATCCCGGGGCGGGCGCCGGGCTTTAAATGGTCAACTCTTCTCTCTCGTGGAGAGGGGCGCCCTACTATCTGGCTGCCAGGGAACGGGGGAGCCGTGGACGAGTGGAGTTTGGCCTCGGGGGTCTACAACCCCGTGGTGACGATGGACGGGCAGCGGTGGCGGGACTTCGAGCTGGAGATCCAGGTGCCGGTCGTGGCACCGGCGCCGCGTGAGCGGGAGCGGATGCGCTGGGGTCCGGCACGGCTGGACCAGTGCAGGCCGTACGGGCTGGCGGGCGGGCTGGCCAGGCCCGATCCGCAGACCGAGGAGGATATGCTGCGGGCCGTCCCCCTCACCGAGCAGGGCACCCCGCGTCGTTTCCCCGACCCCCGTGGCATGTGGATCAGGCTGGTCAACGGGACGGGGCCCGCGGACGACCCGTTCCGGGCGACCAACGCGATCGACTGCGCCCTGTCGGTGCTCTCCACCTGGTACGGCTCCCCGGCGGTGGCCGCGCCCCGCAGGCCCGAGTACGACCGGGTGGGCAAGCCGCTGCTCAGCGGGGAGGCCGGGGGAGTGGCCAGGGCGGAGCGGTGGCTGGGGCAGCGCTTCCAGTACGTGGGGCAGGGGCGCCACTCCTACCTTCCGATCGCGCAGGCGCTGCTGGCCGGAGGGCACGGCTCCTCCGCGGTCATCATCAACCGCTGGCCCGCCGGGGGCAGCCACGCGTGGAACGCGGTGAACTTCGACGGCGAGGTGATCTGGATCGACGCGCAGCGAGGTCACATGGCGGTGGAACCACCGTACGAAGCGGTGACCGGCGTGTTCTGCGTCGTGATCGACAGGGAGGGGCGGCGGTTGTGACGCTTTTCCCGGCTGCTTTGCCCACACCTGTCCCGGCTGCTTCACGGCCGTCCTTCCCGACGGCTTCACGGCCGCTTTTCCTGACGGCTTACTTCGCGGAGGCGGGTTCCCGCGAGATGAGCGAGACGAGGAGGACGGGGTGAACCCGGACCAGGCGAGGGCGGTGGCGGAGGAGTACTTCAACGGGGTCCGCAGTGCCGGTTCCGCCGTTGAGATCAGAATTTATGCCTTCAATGAGGGCTATGTCGCCTGGTCGAACGAGCCCGAGTCCGACGATCCCAGCGTGCTGCCCGACACCGTCGGCTCCGGGTGCGTGGTCATCGACAGGGCCACCGGCGAGATCGTCATCCGGCCGCTGCTCAACCCCGAGACCGTGGCCGAGCAGTGGCCGGGACGCCGCCCCCGATAGCGAGACGTCCCGGCCACCAGATCCGGCCTTCACCTGGCAGGGCAAGGTCTTACTCGGCCGGGCTCGGCCTTCGCGCGGCCGGGCAAAGCCTCACGCGGCCGGGCAAGGTTTCACGCGGCCGGGCAGGGCCTCACCCGGTTGCGAGGCCATCCCGGTTCCGCCCGCCCGGCCGGGTGCGATGCCGTTTCCGATCCGGTCGCGAGCCGCTCGGCCTTTCCGGTCCTGTCCCGCCCGGCCGGGTGCGGTGCCGTTTCCGATCCCGTTCGCGGTCCGGGCGGCCTCACCCGCTCGCGAGCGCGCCCACGACCGAGGCGCGGGCCGCGCGCCGGGCGGGCAGGACGGCGGCGAGGACCCCGGCCAGGCCGGACAGGGCCACGAACGACAGGATCTGCGGCACCGGCAGCTGGAAGATGACGTTGTCGGTCATCGTCTGCGCGGCGGCCCAGCCGAACGCGACGCCCAGCGTCACGCCGACCAGCGCGCCGATGAGCCCCAGGACCAGCGCCTCGACCGAGAGCATCCGCCGCAGCTGGGGCCTGGTCAGGCCGAGCGCCCGCAGCAGCGCGGACTCGCGGGTGCGCTCGTGGACCGACAGGGAGAGCGTGTTGGCGATACCCAGCAGGGAGATGAGCACCGCCAGGCCGAGCAGCCCCGTGATGATCATCAGCACCATGTCGAGCGCCTCGTCGAACTGACCCCGCATCTCCGTCGAGCTGGCGACCTTCGCCGTCGGGTACGGCTCCGCCGCCGCCTCGACCGCCGCGAGCGCCCGGTCCGGTTCGACGCCGTCCCGGTGCTTGATCATCACCCGGCTGTCGCCGATCTCGCCGAAGTAGCGGTCGAAATCGCCCTCGGGCACCGTCACGCTGGCGAGGCTCGCGTCGATGTCGGAAAGACCCACGATCGTCAGGCCGACCGCGCCCGCCTTCGCCGTTCGTACGGTGATCCGGTCACCGACCCCGAGCCTGAGCCGTTCGGCGACGCGCTCGGTGACGAGCGCGGTCCCCGGCCCGAGCCGGTCGAGTGAGCCCGCGTCCAGCGGCGGCTTGAAGCCCGGGACCGGGGTGAAGGTCCCGACGTCGTAGCGCGCGGTCCCGGTCGCGAGCCTGGCGGTGGTCTCGCGGAAGGCGATGACCGACTCCAGCTCGGGCCTGGTCCGCAGATCCCGGGCGATCGCGCGGGGCAGGCCCGAGTCGCGTTCCTGGGTCTGCACCAGGTAGTCGAAGGGGAACTGCTCGTCGAGCTGCTGGGTGTACGTCACCCGTACGGTGCCGGTGACCACGGAGATGACCGTCATCAGCGTCACGCCCACGGTGAGCGCCACGGTGGTGGTCGCCGACCGCTTCGGGTTGCGCCGGGAGTTGTCCACGGCCAGCCTGCCGGGTACGCCGAACAGCCGGGCGGGCACCCACCCCGCGAAGGCGGACAGCGGCCTGACGATCACCGGCCCGAGGGTCAGCACCGCCAGGAAGACGAACGAGCAACCGGCCATGACCACCACCAGCGCGGTCTCGCCGGGCTTCATGAGCATCCCCGCCACCGTGGCGCCCACGCCCGCGACCAGGAACAGTCCCGCGAAGATCACCCGTACCAGGCCGGTCCTGAAGGTCTGCTCCTCGGCCTGCGAGCGCAGCGCCGCGATCGGCGCCACCCGCGTCGCGGCCCGCGCGGGCAGCAGCGCCGCGCCGACCGTGACCGCCAGGCCGATGACCAGGCCCAGGACGACGGTACGCGGCGTCAGGGTGGTCGCGGCGGCCGAGGGCAGCGGCGCGTCGAACGCCGTCAGCACGGCGAGCGCCCCCGCGCCCAGGCCGTAGCCGAACAGCAGGCCGAGCACCGACGACAGCAGGCCGACCACGGCCGACTCCAGCACGATCGACCCGAACACCTGCCCGCGCGTCGCCCCGATGCACCGCAGCAGCGCCATCTCGCGGGTCCGCTGGGCCACCAGGATGTTGAAGGTGTTGTAGATGACCAGCGCGGCCACGAACATCGCCACCACGCCGAACAGCAGCAGGCCCAGCATCAGGAAGTCACTGTTGGCGCCGTTGGACCTGGCCAGGTCCGCCGCGTACCGCTCACCGGTCTTGACCTCGTGACCCGCGCCCACGGCCGCGGCGACCGAACCGCGCAGCGCCTCCTGGGTGACGCCCTCGGCGGCGGCGACGTCGATCTCCCGGTACCCCTTCTGCCCGGTCATGCTCCTGGCCGTGTCCGTGGTGTAGCCGACCGCGCCGAAATAGCCGAGCTCCTGGTCCAGGCCGAGGTCGAACAGGCCCACCAGCGTGAACTCGTGCCGTGCGTTCTTCGCGTCGAGCACCGCGATGATGTCGCCGACCTTGAATCCCCTGGTCCTGGCCGTGCCCTCGTCGAGCACGGCCTGCGTCGCGGTCCTCGGGACCGTACCGCTCACGATCGACGTACGGTTCAGGTCGCCCTCGGGCAGGGAGATCCCCGCGGTGGGGAAGTCACCCGCGGTCTTGCCGTCCTTGCCGAGCAGCGCGGACGTGCCCCGTACCAGCCCCTGGGCGTCGGCCACGCCGTCCACGGCGCGTACCCTCTCCAGGGTCGCCTCGGAGGCGGCCGGAGGCTCGTCGCCGTTCCCGTCCGCCCGGGGGATCACGGCGACGTCGATCCTGTCGGCCGCCGCCGAGAACTTCTCGGTGAAACCCGTCTCGATGGTGTCGGTCAGCACGAACGTCCCCGCGATGAAGCCCACACCCAGCGCGATCGCCAGCGACGTCAGTACCAGGCGCAGCCGGTGCGCCAGCAGCCCGGCCAGCGTCGTCCTCAGCACCTCACGCCTCCAGCTTCATCAGCGTGTCCAGCACCGACTGCGGCCTCGGCTCGGTCAGCTCGCTGACCAGCAGGCCGTCGCGGAGGAAGACCACCCGGTCGGCGTACGAGGCCGCCACCGGGTCGTGGGTGACCATCACGATCGTCTGGTCGAGTTCGCGCACCGACGTCCGCAGGAAGGACAGCACCTCGGCACCGCTGCGCGAGTCCAGGTTGCCGGTGGGCTCGTCGGCGAAGATGACCTGCGGCCTGCTGATCAGGGCGCGGGCGACCGCGACACGCTGCTGCTGGCCGCCCGACAGCTCCGAGGGCCGGTGACCCAGCCGGTCACGCAGCCCCACGGTCTCCACGACCAGGTCGAACAGCGCGGGGTCGGCCAGCCGTCCGGCGATCTCCAGCGGGAGCCGGATGTTCTGCTCGGCCGTCAGCGTCGGCAGCAGGTTGAACGCCTGGAAGACGAAGCCGATCCGCTCGCGGCGGAGCATGGTGAGCTGCTTGTCGTTGAGCCCGGTCAGCTCCACGTCCCCGACGCGCACCTGCCCGCCGCTCACCGTGTCCAGCCCGGCCAGGCAGTGCATCAGCGTGGACTTCCCCGACCCCGAAGGACCCATGATCGCGGTGAAGGCGCCCGTCGAGAAGGAGACGTCCACCCCTCTCAGCGCGTGCACGGCGGTGTCCCCCCGGCCGTACACCTTGGTGAGTCCCCTGGCCGTCACGGCCGGCACCGCGCTTCCCCGCGCGTCCCACGCGCCGACCTCTCCGGTGATGGTCACGGCAGCTCTCCTCAACAACGTATGGCGTTATGACGGACCAAACGGTATTGATGAGCAAAGGGGGATCCATCAGGCTTTAGGTCTGTCTTACGGCACGGTGCGGGGGCCCGAAGAAGGACGGGCGCGACCTCCGTCGTAGCGCGGCCTCGGCCATTCGGACGAGGCGGCCGGGACGACGGGGGTGACCGGGACGGCCACAGCGACCAGCGCGCTTGGGATTTCACCGGTCTCCCGGGCTCCGCCTGCCTCCGGGGCCTGCCTGCGCGGGGGCTTACGTGGCTTTCACCGTCGGCCGGGGGTTTCCTCAGCCCTCAGCCTTCGCTTGCGTCCGGGGCCTGCCTGCGCGGGGGCTTCCGCAGAGGTTTTTCTCGGTCTTCGTTCGGGCGCCGCCTTCGCGGGGGGTTCCGCGGAGGTTTTTCGCAGTTTTCGCCCGGGGCTACTTTCGCGGGTATTTGATTTTGAGGGTGCCCAGGCCGACCTTGCCGGTGACGCGCAGCACCGGCGCGTCCGGATGTCCCGGGTCGGTGGCCTTGTTGGTGATCGTGCCCATGTTCGTCGTCACAGAGTCGACCCACACGGTCCACCCTCGCGGCACGATCACCAGGATGTTGCCCATCCCGCAGGTCGCCTCCAGCAGCACCTCGCGGTGCGAGCACACCGCCCCGGTGAAGTCGATCTTCACATTGCCCGAGGTGCAACTCGCCACGATGCGCGCGGGGACCACCCAGTAGTCCTTCTGCTGCAAGTGCCCGCTCTTCGTCCGCAACTCCAGGACCCCGCCCCCGACCCCCGGCACGGCGAGCGACGAGTCCGGCGGCAGATCGGCGGTGAGCACCCTCAGGTCGTCGTACGTCCTGGCGGACTGCGTCCGCTCGATCCGCTCCTCCAACTCCTCCAGGGTGAGCCGCCCCTCGCCCGCGGCCACGCGCAACTGCTCGATGACCACGTCCCGGTCGGCGTGCGACGCGCGGAGCCGACCGTCAGGAACCGTCATACAGATCATGCTAGTCGGCGGAATGCGGAGTGACGATCCCTGATTCATACGCGTATACGACGACCTGCGCCCGATCTCTCAGGCTCAGCTTGGCCAGTATCCGGCCCAGATGCGTCTTGACCGTCGCCTCCGCCAACTCCAGCCGACCGGCGATCTCCATGTTCGACAACCCCCTCGCCACCAGCACCAACACCTCCCGCTCCCGCGCGGTCAACCCCGTCAGCACCGCGGGCTCCGCCGCCCCCGCCGAGGGAAGATGCACCGCGAAACGCTCCAGCAACCGCCGCGTCGTACTCGGCGCCACCACCGCGTCCCCACTGTGCACCGACTGGATCGCGCTCACCAGATCGGCGGGCGGCACATCCTTCAACAGAAACCCCGACGCACCCGCCTTCAACGCCGCGAACGCGTACTCGTCCAGATCGAACGTGGTCAGGATCAGCACCCGAGGACCCCCCGTCACCGAACGGATCAGCCGCGTCGCCTCCACCCCGTCCATGACCGGCATCCGCACATCCATCAGCACCACATCCACGGCGACCGTCCGCGCCGCCTCCACCGCCGCCGCCCCGTTACCCGCCTCCGCGACGACCTCGATACCAGGATGGGCACTGAGAACCATCCGGAAACCGGCGCGCAGCAACTCCTGATCGTCGACCAGCATCACCCGAATCGCCCGGTCACCCACCGCACGCCCCGCCATCCACCCGGTCGTCCACCGCGTACCCCGTCAAGCCGCCCGCCCCGCCCCGACGTCACCGATCGGCAACCGCGCCACCACCCGGAACCCGCCGCCCGGAACAGGCGCCGCCTCCACACTCCCGCCGAACAACGCGACCCGCTCCCGCATACCGACCAGGCCGTGCCCGCCCTCACGCTCCGGCGTCGCGGCACCGCGACCGTCGTCGGTCACCCGCAAAAGCAGCTCCCGCACCCCGTACTCCATCTCGACCACGGCCCTGCTGTCCGGACCACCATGCTTGAGGGTGTTGGTGAGCGCCTCCTGAACAATCCGGTAAACCGTCAGCTGCTCCCCCTCGGGAAGCTCCCGGGCAACGCCCGACACCCGCAACTCCACCGGCAACCCCGACTCCCGCACCTGCGCCACCAGACCGTCCAGCTGCGACAGGCTCGGCTGCGGAGCGTACTCCTCCTGAACACCGTCGGCCCGCAACACGCCCACCATCCGCCGCATCTCCGCCAGCGCCCTGCGACCCGTGGCCGAGACCGCCTCCATCGCCCTGCGCGCCTGCTCCGGATCACGGTCGATCGCGTACCCCGCCCCGTCGGCCTGCACGATGATCACACTCACGTTGTGCGCGACCACGTCGTGCAGCTCACGGGCGATCCTGGCCCGCTCCGCAGCCGCCGCCAGCCTGGCCTGCTGATCACGCTCCCGCTCCGCCCGCTCGGCCCGCTCCTCCAGGCCCTCCAGATAACGGCGGCGAGTGTTCGCGTAGATCCCCGCCATCCAGATCGCGGCCGCGAACGCCGACGCCGTGGAGAAGGCACTCAGGTCAAGCCCCCGAGGCACCCGCCCGAACACCAGGAACAACCCCAGCTCCACCACCAGACCCGCCCCGACCGCCCAGCGCAACGGACGCCGGGAGGCCACGCCGTACATCGCGACGAGCACGGACAGGTTGAAGAACAAAGTCTGCACCCCGACGAGCCACTGGACGAACGAGGTCAGCGAAATGATCGCGAAAACCGCGACGGGACGCTCACGCAGCCAGAACAGAGGCACGAACAACAACAGCGTCAGCCCCGCGAACCCCCACAGCCCAAGCCTCTCCGCCCCCCAGGCCACCACGTCGATCACCCCGACGGTCCAGACGTTGAGCAGCGAGACCAGCAGGAACGGCATCAGCCACAGGGCGTCCGTGATCCTGGGATGGCGCCCACTCCAGGCGCGTAGTCTGCCGAACACATCACTACGATATGTATGCGCAGATCAGCCCCCTTCCCCCTCAAGGTGGAACCCGGTGTACGACTCAGGTCGCACATCGGGTCGCACATTCGGCACGGCTTACACAGCCTTTACGGTCTCTGGGGCACCATGGTTTCTGGGAGCGCCCTACGGGGTGAGTAAAGGGAGATAGTTTGTGGTGATCAATCACAACGACGCCAGGTCGCGCGGCCACGAGGACAGGCCGCGCGACCTGACGTTTTTCCCCTGACGTTTCCTCCGGGCCGCGCCCGATAGCCACCGCCCCACCCGCCCGGGTTTCCCCATCCGGCGCTGGGCATCGTGCCCCCGGACGACACCGGACCTCACGCGGGCGGCTCCCCGAAGCCTTGCGAACCCGCCCCGCCGGACGCCGCCTGCTCCTCTTCGAGGATGGATTCGCGCATCAACTGAATGGCTCTGCGTATGACCGCGGACCTCGACGCGAAGCGTTTTTCGCTCCGACAGTATTCTATGAAGAATGAATCCTGGGGAGATATTGTTATGCTGGTGTCTATCGACTTCATGCCGACCGGGATATCTTGAATTGTTTTGTAGGGCCGTCGGGATTCGAACCCGAACTTGCACGGACCTAAACCGTGTGTCTCTACCTTTGGACTACGGCCCCTTGATTTTCCTGCGAAATTCTCTGTTTGTGAATGGCAATTGGGGCAGAGAAAGCGCAGGTTTTCTTTTCTGTTGTCCAGCCAGTCGCCATTGATGTGGTCGACGTGCAGTGTCAATGCCTGACCCTGCCAGGCGCCCTCGATCCTACAGCCCGCGCAGCGATACGGCATCCCGATGGCGATCAAGCTGCGCCTGAGCTGCCCCGGGTCCGAACGCGGGCTGCCCTCCGGTCGTACGACCAGAACCTGTTCGGGAAGGCGGCGTCGCGGTGAGGGTCGCCCCTTGTTGGGTGAGACCCTGCGAAAGTGCGACGTGTCGATTCCGAAGCGCTTCAGCTGGCGGCTGATGTGGGCGTGGTTGCCGCCCGCGATGGTGATGCCGAGGCGGCGCAGGACGTCGGCGATGCTGAGGGAGTCGGCCGCGGCCTCCGCCAGCATTTCGGGGGTGTATTTGTATTTGGAAGGCACGCCCCAAGGTTAGGTAATGGGGCTGACAATTCTTGGGGCGTGCTCACGTCGTATTAAATGGTAAAAAAGGGTGTTAGTCGATGCCGAGTTCGCGGCGGAGGCGGGCCACGTGGCCGGTCGCCTTCACGTTGTAGAGAGCCTTCTCGATCTTGCCGTCGGCGTCGATGACGAAGGTGGAGCGGATGACCCCGACGGTCGTCTTGCCGTACATCGTCTTCTCTCCGTACACCTCGTAGGCCTTGTGGACCTCAAGGGAGGGGTCGGACAGGAGCGGGAAGGTCAGGGCGTCGTGCTCGACGAACTTGGCGAGCTTGGCCGGGCTGTCCTTCGAGACGCCGAGCACGGCGAATCCGGCCGAGGTGAGCGAGGCGAGGCTGTCGCGGAAGTCGCAGGCCTGCTTGGTGCAGCCCGGGGTCATCGCGGCGGGATAGAAGTAGAGGATGACGCGCTTGCCGCGGTGTGTCTCCAGCGACACGGTGGTGCCGTCGGCGGCGGGAAGCGTGAAGTCCGGGGCGGCGTCGCCCGGCTCAAGTTTCATGGTGTTCCTCCGAGGAATGGTTCCCCGGTCAACTTACCGGCCTGCCCGAAGTGCCGTGGGTGGGTAGGACCTGACAGACTGATCAATGTCAAGGAGTAGGGGAGGAGAGCCATGGCGGACACCGATCCCGCGGAGTTGGAGCGGCAGATCGAGCGCACGCGCGCGGAGTTGGCCCAGACGGTGGACGCCATCGCGGACCGGGTGAGCCCCAAGCGGGTCGCGGCGCGGAGTGTGGCGAAGGTCCGGGCGAACGCGGAGCATCTCGTCTCCCAGGTCGGTGACCTGGTGGGCGGTGCGGCGGGGCCGAAGCCGGTCCGCCTCGCCGACGAGCCCGAGGATCTGTGGGCGGACGACCGGCCGGATCTGGCGCCGATCCTGATCGGGGTGGGGGCGGTGCTGGCGCTCGGCGCGGTGGTCATGTTGTGGCGGCGTCGTCGTCGCTGAACCGGGGGTTCCGAATGTCGCCGGGGATCGATCGGCGGCCCGGAATTGAGTAGGGGTTTACTCATGTGACCTTTTTCCTGCTGGCGGAACATCGCGAGTAGGTGAAAGGGAGGGGTAAATCCATGAAAAGCATCATTCGATCCGCGATCGCGGTGGTGGCGACCGCGGGCCTCATGCTGACGGTGGCTCCGGCCGCCTTCGCCGCGACGCCGGCGTCCGTGTCGGCAGCGTCCTCCGCGTCGTCGGCGCGGGACTTCGACGACAGCTTCGAGCAGGAGTCCAGGAACGGCCTGGCCACGCTGGAGGCGGAGTACTCGGTCGAGGGTGACGAGGAGGAGGACAACACGTTCAGGCTGCGGGGCGAGCTGTACGACGGTGACAGGCGCACCCTCCGCCAGGGCGGCCGCTGCGCCTACGTCGAGGTCCAGGTCATCTCGTCCGGTGAAGAGGACTGGGAGGTCGCCAAGCGCGACAGGGTGTGCAGCTACGACGACACCAAGCGCTTCCGTGTCACGGCGCACGACGTGAGTGAGGTGCGGGTCAAGACCTGCCAGGTCAAGTACCGCAGCTCGTCGACCTACAAGTGCAGCAAGTGGGAAGAGCTCGACCTGGGCTTCTGAGATCTCTCGGGGGCCGGGCCCCCTCCGGGTGCGGGAGCACCGCAGGCCATCGTGCCCGGAGGGTGGGGCTGGGACATGACGGGAACGGGCACCCGCCGCTGGAGCGGCGGGTGCCCGTTCGTTCTGTGTGCCGGGACCCGCCCCATGCCTCCGCCCTCCAAGCGCGGAGGAAAAGGTGAGGTCAGAGGAAGGTACGGCCCTCGCCGCGGTAGGTGGGGACCTCGTCCACGACCTCGTCCCCGTCGATCAGGTGCAGGCTCGCGAAGCGCTCGCAGAGCTCACCCGCCTTGGCGTGCCGGAACCAGACCCGGTCACCGGCGCGCAGGTCCTCGGCGGCCTGTCCGATCAGGGGGGTCTGGACCTCTCCGGCTCCCTCGTCGGAGTCGTAGCGCAGCCCGCACGGCAGGTAGGGCTGGGGCAGGCGGTTGTCGCCGGGGGCGCCGGAGGCGGGGTAGCCGCCACCGAGGACGGTGACGACGCCGGGGGCGGGGCGGCGTACGACGGGCAGGGCGAACAGGGCGGCGGGCCGGCCGGTGAACCCCCGGTAGAAGTCGAACAGGCGGGGGTGGAAGAAGCCGGATCCGGCCGCGATCTCGGTGACGGCCCTCTCCTTGGTGGTCTTCTCGATGCTGCCGGTGCCGCCGCCGTTGACGAACTCCAGGTCGGTGACCTGGCGGACGGCCTGGACGATCCGGCCCCTGCGCGTGATCAGCTCGCGCCTGGACCTGGCCTGCATCAGGCGGATGGCCCGGGTGAGGGCGGGGTTGCCCGGGGGGTTGTCGCCGACCCCGGCGATCTGCGCCTCGTACGCCATCAGGCCCACGAGCCGGAAGCCGGGGCGTTTCGCGATCTCGGTGGCGAGGTCGGCGGCCTGGTCGATCTCGCGGATGGGGGAGCGGCGGACGCCCGCCCTGAACCGGCCGCCGAAGGCGAGGTAGCCCGCGTCGACGTCCAGGCAGAGCCGGATCTCGTGGCGGTCGCGGATTCCGGCGACGGCGGACTCGACGAGGTCCAGGTGCTCGGCCCGGTCCACCATGATCGTGATCTCCCGCGCCGCGGTCGGCCCGGCGGCCAGCTCGGCGAGCGCGGCGCGGTCGACGGTGGGGTACGCGACCAGCACGTCCCGCATCCCGGTGGAGACGAGCCAGAGGGCCTCGGGGAGGGTGAAGGCCATGATTCCGGTGAAGCCGTCCATGGCGAGGATGCGTTCGAGCACGGCCCGGGACCTGATGGACTTGCTGGCGACCCTGATCGGCTTGCCCTCGGCGCGGCGGGCCATGCCCTCGGCGTTGGCGCGCAGGGCGGGCAGGTCGAGGACGGCGAAGGGAGGGTCCAGGTGCGCTGTGGCCCGGTCGTAACGCTGGCGGTCGTCCATGTCCGCAGGATAACCCGGCCCCGGTGAATGTGAACGCTATTCATATTGTCGGCCGGGTGGTCAATGCTCCCGCCAGGGAGGTCCCAAGATCGTGCAAGTGGGCGGTTGATCCCCGGCCCGGTCCTGCCGGAACGCGTACACCTGACCGAATGACGACTACTCTCCAGGACATCCTGGCGGGCTCGGGAGGCACCGGCGGCGCGGGGGCCACCACCGGCGGCTCGGGAGGCAAGGCGGCGGCCGAGCAGTTCCAGGACATCCGGCGCAGGTCGGTGCGGTTGCTCAGGCCGAGCAGGACCCCCGCGGGCGTCCCCGCCGCCCTGGCGGTGGCCGCCGCGCTGGTGGTCTCGGCCTCGGTGACGGTGGGCCTGCTGCTGGAGTCACCGCTCGCGCGGGTGCCCTACCGGCGGCTCGTCAACGGCGCCGGGGCGTGGAACTGGTCGGATCCCGCCACGTTCGCCGCCGCGATGCTCGCCATGGCGGCGGGCCTGGTGATGCTCGTGCTCGCCGCGCTGCCGGGGCGGACCAGGCTCGTGCCGCTGGAGTCGGGAGACCCGCACATGGTGATCGGCATCACCAGGTCCGGGCTGCGCCGCACGCTGCGGGAGGCCGCCGAGTCGGTGGACGAGGTGAACGGGGCGCGGGTCCGGCTCACGTCGCGGATCGTCGAGGTCACCGTGTTCACCGACGCCGAGCGGACCGGGCCGGTGCTGCGCCGGGTGGGCGCGGCGGTGGGCGACCGGCTGGCGGGCCTGGGCGCGATGTGCGCGGGTGACGTCGTCGTACGGCTGCGCAGGAAGGGGGCCTGATGCGGCCGTACCTGGGCAACCGGATCGGCCTGGCGGTCACCGGGACGACGCTGGTGTGCGCCGGGCTCTACGCCTTCCTGCGGGGGCGCGGCGACCTTCCCGGCCAGTCGCCCGGGGGCAGGCTCGTGCACCGGGGGTTCCCCGGCTGGCTGGCCGCGCATCCGTGGCTGGGCTGGCTGGTCGCGCTGCTGCTGGTGGCGCTGGCTCTCCTGGCGGTGCGGTGGCTGCTACACGCCCTGGGGTGGGGGCGGTGGGGCAGGCGGACCGGGACGGGGACCGCCATGCTGGGGGTCGCTCTTAAAGAAGTCGAAGGGCTCACTCGTGTCCGCGTCAGGTATGTACGGCACGAGCGGCTGCGCATCGGGGTGGGCTGCGCGCCCGCGACCGACGTCGGCAAGCTTGTGGCCCGGCTGAACAGGGACGCGGTGGGGAAGGTCCGACGGGCGCTCGGGGAGGTAGAACTCGGCGTGCTGGTTCGCCTGCACGTTCGCCGCCGCTGACCCCCCGTACACCGGCCGCTCACCCGTCGCGCCGTACGCGGGTCGTTCCCCCGTCGCGCCGTACGCCGGTCGTTCCGCCGTGTCGCCGTACGAGGCCCTGGGCAGGGTTCCTCCGTACGAGGTCTCCCCGTACGCCTGCCCGTCGTACGACCCGTGCGCCGTCTCCCTGACGGGGCTCGCGTACACCGGCCGCTCGACCGCCGCGACCTGGAACGGGTCGTCGTCGCCGGGGCCGTCATCCGGCGGATCCTCGTCCGGATCCTCGGCCTCCGGTGCCCTCTCCTCGTGCCTGGACCCGAAGGCGAGCCCGGCGGCCAGGCAGGCCAGCGGGAGGGCGGGGATGACGTAGCGGTGGTCGAAGGCCGCGATGAAGGGCGGCAGGATCAGCAGCATGGTCCCCGCGGCCCACGGCAGCAGCACCACGCCGCCGAGCCGCCGCAGCCGCATCAGCACGCCGACCAGGCCGACCAGCAGGATCACCGCGAGGTACGGGCCCCGCACGAAGCCGTACGCCTGGTAGTCGCGCAGCCAGCCCGCGTACGGCTCGGCCATCACCGGCGCCCCCGACGAGCCCTGGTAGGCCACGGTCAGCTCCTCGGCGGTCTTGCCCTGCGAGGCGGCCCCCGAGGAGAAGGGCCGCACGGTGTCGGGGAAGACGTAGGCGCTCTGCGGACCGGGAGCGGGGTAGACACGCCGGGTCCAGTCGAAGATGTGGGCCGCGTCCTCCAGGCCCGCCCGGAGGAAGTCGAACGGCTGGGCCATGATCGCCTGGGTGGCGAAGGTGCCCGCGAGCGCGTCCCGCTCCGCCCAGCTGCCCTTGACCTTGTTCAGCGGGGACTTGGCGTCCCAGATGTAGACGGGCGGTGCCGCGCGCTGTCCCAGCGGCTCGACGGGGCACAGGGCCGCCTCGGGGCCGGGCGGGTGGATTCTGGCGCAGTCGGCGAAGGTCATCGTCCGCGCCCAGAGGAAGGTGTTTCCCCTGGTGATCCCGAAGGTCCCGTGCTCTGCCCTGAACCAGGCCGCGTACGAGCCCAGGCCGATCGCGGCGGCCAGCGTCGCGGCGACGACCGCCCGCCACCCGGCCCTGCGGATCACCATGCAGACCAGTGCCACGGCGATCAGCGGCAGCCCGATCGTGCGGGTGACGGTCGCCGCGGCCAGCAGCGCTCCGGCCAGCGCCGCGACCCACACCGCGGGGCGCCGCCGCCACAGCAGCAGCGTGACCGCCAGCACCGCCAGGAACTGGAAGAGCAGGTCCGCCATGACGAGGTGTTCGAGCTGGATCTGGTAGGCGTCCAGCAGCACCGGCAGCGCGGCGAGCGTCGCGCCCCACCCCGGCAGCCCGCCCAGCCTGCGCAGCAGCAGGTAGACGCAGACGGCCACGACCAGTCCGAGCAGGTGCTGCACCGCGACGACCGCGGGGACGCTGGACAGCGGCTTGAGAATCCACAGGAACAGCGCGTAGCCCGCGGGACGGGACTCCAGGGGGCGGGGATCGAGTCCCGCGTTCAGGTAGACGAAGGAGTCGGCCCAGAACCACAGGGCGGGCCGGTAGCCGAGCATGGCGAGGACCCGCAGGCCGCCGCCCGCCAGCAGGGCGGTGATGAAGAGCCAGTGCGACCCGAGGAAGCGGAGCGTCCGCAGGGGGAGGGAGGGTTTCGCGGGGCGCTGGGAGCGATGGGAACGGCTTGCCGGGTGTGTTCCCGTTACCACCGCGACCTCCCGAATCCCGCGCACATGGCCACCCAGCATAGGCGCGGGAGCGGAGGAGCCTGCACGTGATGCGAAATTTGATAGCGATCGGGTTATATGTCCCGAAGGGCCTTCCGGTCCCGCCTCCCGCATGCTTTCCAGGGACTCCTCGGGCCCCTCGGGCTCTTCGTCCGGCTCCCGGCGTTCGTCCCGGGGAGCGGAAGCCGCCCTGTAGACCCGCCGCGATCCGGGACCGCTCGCACCCGGCGACGTTCAAGATCCGTCACGACCCGGGACCCGCTCGGCATTCGATGACGTTCGTTCCGGGCCCGAAGACCCGTTCGGCACCGATGGCGTTCGTCCCAGGTCTGAAAACCCGTCGCGATCCGGGACCGCTCGGCACTCTTCCGGGTCCGAAGACCCATCGCGGTTCAGGGTCCGCTCAACACGTCGATGACGTTCGTCCCAGGTCCGAAGACCCGGTCCACGACCCGGGGCCCGTTCAGCACTCGATGACGTTCACCGCGAGCCCTCCCCGGCTGGTCTCCTTGTACTTGTCGAGCATGTCGCGGCCGGTGTCGCGCATCGTCTTGATGGCCTTGTCCAGCGAGACGAAGTGGCGGCCGTCGCCGCGCATCGCGATCCTGGCGGCGGCGATGGCCTTGATCGAGGCGACCGCGTTGCGCTCGATGCACGGGATCTGCACCAGGCCGCCGATCGGGTCGCAGGTCAGCCCCAGGTTGTGCTCGATGCCGATCTCGGCGGCGTTCTCGACCTGCTCGGGGGTGCCGCCCATCACCTCGGTGAGCCCGGCGGCGGCCATCGAGCAGGCCGAGCCGACCTCGCCCTGGCAGCCGACCTCGGCGCCGGAGATGGAGGCGTTCTCCTTGAACAGCACGCCGATCGCCCCCGCGGTCAGCAGGAAGCGGATCACGCCCTCGTCGTCGGAGTCCTTCGTGAAGCGGTCGTAGTAGGTGAGCACGGCCGGGATGATGCCCGCGGCGCCGTTGGTGGGCGCGGTGACGATCCGGCCACCGGCGGCGTTCTCCTCGTTGACCGCGAGGGCGAACAGCGAGACCCAGTCCATCGTCTGCAGCGAGTCCTTCTCCGGCGACTCGCTGCGCAGCTGCCGGTGGAGCTGGTGGGCGCGGCGGCGGACCTTCAGGCCGCCGGGCAGTACGCCCTCCTTGCCGATGCCGCGCCGTACGCACTCGCTCATCACCCGCCACAGGACGAGCAGCTGGGCGCGGATCTCGGCCTCGGTGCGGCCGAACGCCCGCTCGTTCTCCAGCATCAGCCCGGAGATCGACAGCCCGGTCTCCGCGCACTGGGCGAGCAGCTCCGCGGCCGTGGTGAAGGGGTACGGCAGGACGGTGTCGTCGGGTTTGATCCGGTCGGCGCCGGTGGCGTTCTCGTCGACGACGAAGCCGCCGCCCACCGAGTAGTAGACCTTCTCGCGGATCGTCTCGCCGGACTCGGACAGCGCGGTGAAGCGCATGCCGTTGGGGTGGCCGGGGAGTGAGATCTTGCGTTCGAAGACGAGGTCCTCGCCGATGACGAAGGGGATCTCGTGGGAGCCGTACAGGGAGATGGTGCCGGACTCGCGCATGGCGGCGAGCCGCGCGTCGACCGTGTCGACGTCGACCAGCTCGGGCTTCTCGCCGGACAGGCCGAGCAGCACGGCCTTGTCGCTGCCGTGGCCCTTGCCGGTCAGGCCCAGCGAGCCGTACAGGATGGCGCTCACCCGGGCGGTCTTCTCCAGGAGCCCGTCCTGGTGGAGGCCGCGGGCGAACTTGTGGGCGGCGGCCATCGGGCCGCCGGTGTGCGAGCTGGACGGGCCGATTCCGATCTTGAAGAGATCGAAGACGCTGATCGTCATCTGAATCCTTCCAGCGTGGACGGCCACGCGCGCCCGGGGACGCGCGTGACCGTGACGCGAGGGGGGAGAGGCTTAGGACTCACCCGAGGTGAGCGCGGCGTACTCCTCCGGCGACAGCAGGTCGTCGGCGGAGCCCTCAAGACGTACGCGGAACAGCCAGCCGTCGCCGTAGGAGTCGCTGTTGACCAGCGAGGGGTCGTCCACGACGGCCTGGTTGACCTCGACGATCTCGCCGGAGACCGGGGCGAAGATGTCGCTCACCGACTTGGTCGACTCGACCTCGCCGACGGCGTCACCGGAGGCGACCGTCGAGCCGACCTCGGGGACCTGCACGAAGACCACGTCGCCCAGCGCTTCGGCGGCGTAGGCGGTGATGCCCACGGTGAGGGTCAGGCCGTCATCGATGCCGGAGATCCACTCGTGTTCCTTGGTGTAGTGCAGTTCCTCGGGAATGCTGCTCATTTTTTCCTCCTGTAGAAGGGCAGTGCGACGACCTCGACCGGCTCGTGGCTGCCCCTGATGTCGACGGCCAGTCCTGACGACAGGCCGTTGTCCACGTAGGCCATCGCGATGGGCCTGCCCAGTGACTGGGAGGGTGCCCCGCTGGTGACCTCGCCGACGACGGCGCCGTCACCGGCGACCACCACCGGATACCCGTGCCGGGGCACCCTGCGGCCGGTCGCGATCAGGCCGACCAGGCGGCGGGACGGCGGGACGTCCCTGCGCGATTCGAGGGCGGCCCGGCCGACGAAGTCGCCCGGCTTGTCAAACCTCACCACACGGCCCAGCCCGGCGTCGAACGGAGTCAGCCCGGCCGACAGCTCGTTGCCGTACAGCGGCATCCCGGCCTCCAGCCGGAGGGTGTCGCGGGCGGACAGGCCCGCGGGGATCAGGCCGTGCGGGGCGCCCGCCTCGGTGAGGGCGGCCCAGACCGGCTCGGCGTCCCCGGCCGCGACGAACAGCTCGAAACCGTCCTCGCCGGTGTATCCCGTACGGGCGACGAGGGCCTCGTGGCCCGCGACGACGGCGGGCAGTCCGGCGTAGTACTTGAGCCCGTCGAGGTCGGCGTCGGTGAGCGAGCCCAGGATCTCCGCGGAGCGCGGGCCCTGGACCGCGACCAGCGCGTACCGCTCGGAGCGGTCGTCCACCGCGGCGTCGAAGCCCTTGGCGCGGCCGGTCAGCTCGGCGGCCACCCTCGGGTAGTTGGAGGCGTTGGCGACGACCATGAACTCGGCGGGGGCGAGCCGGTAGACGATCAGGTCGTCCAGCACGCCGCCCTCGGCGTCGACGATCATCGTGTAGCGGGCGCGGCCGGGCTCCAGCGCGGAGAGGTGGCCGACCAGCGCGTAGTCGAGGGCTTCGGCGGCCTGCGGCCCCGTCACGAAGATCTCCCCCATGTGGGAGAGGTCGAACAGGCCGGCCGCCTGGCGGACCGCGTTGTGCTCGGCCGACTCGCTGCCGTAGCGGAGCGGCATCAGCCAGCCCGCGAAGTCGGTCAGCGTCGCGCCGAGGGACTCGTGCACGCCGCGCAGCGGCGTAGGTCGGGACATGTGCGCACCTCAGACAAGGGACAGATGAGAGCATCCTCCCCCTCTGTCGTGGGTGCCTGAGAGTTTCATCCGGGTTTTACCGGACTTTCACCTTCGGCGAGGTCGTGGGACCTGCTTTCCAGAGGGCACCTACCCGCACGGTCCTTTGCCTTGAGAGGTTCGCGGGGAGGGCTTGCTCCTTCAGGGGTCCTGGCCTGGGTGTCAGGACGCTCTCCCGCACGGGATTCATCGGTGTCACCGGCCAGCCTAACCGCCCGCACCGGCCGAGCGAAATCCCCTCGCGGCCCTGATCCGTCCGTTCGTACCGGGCGAGCGAGATCCCTTCGCGGTCCCGATCCGTCCGTCCGCACCGGGCGGGCGAGATCCTCCCGTGGCCCTGACCCATCTGCCCGTACCGGGTGGGCGAGATCCCCTCGCGGCCCCGATCCGTCCGTTCGTACAGGCCGAGCGAAATCCCCTCGCGGTCCCGGTCAGGGGGTGGCGTGCCGGACCAGTGCCTCGAACAGAGCGGACTCGCCGTCGGTCTCGGGGTGCCACTGGACGGCGACGGCGAACGGGTGGTCGTCCACCTCCACGGCCTCGATCGTGCCGTCCTCGGCGTGGGCGGTCACGGTGAGGCCCTCGGCAGGCCGGTCGATGGCCTGGTGGTGGTAGTGGGCCACGTCCACGGTCTCGGTCCCGAAGATCTTCGAGGTCCGGCTGCCGGGGGCGAGCCACACCGGCATCCTGCCGTAGTGGCCGGGGGCCGGGGCGTGCCCGGGGTGACCGACCACGTCGGGCAGGTGCTGGTGGAGGGTGCCGCCCAGCGAGACGTTCAGGACCTGCATGCCCCTGCAGATCCCCAGGAAGGGCAGGCCCCGCTCCAGCGCCGCCCTGACCAGCCCCAGCTCGGCGTCGTCGCGGAACGGCCGGACGTAGCCGGTCCGCTCGTGCGGCTCCTGCCCGTACCGCTCCGGGCCGACGTCCCCGCCACCGGCCAGGATCAGCCCGTCCAGGCGCCCCGCCAGCGCCGCGGGGTCACCCGCCGGAGGCAGGATCACCGGCTGCCCGCCCGCGCGGGCCACGTGGTCGACGTAGTCGTACGGCAGGAGCGCGGTGGTCGTCTCCCAGACGGTGAACCGCGCGGGCTCGACGTAGCAGGTGATGCCGATGACGGGACGGGACATGATCTCCTGTCTTGTTCTTGCTTCTCGACGTCAGGGCTGGTCAGGGGGGTCCGTGCCCCCTCTCCGCACGCTACCGGCCATGGCGGGGCGACCCGCGGCGAGGCCGGGGGACACGCCGGGGTCGCCCGCGGGGGAGGGGGGCGCGCGGAAAGGGCTACAGCGGGGTGACGTACGCGCCGGAGATGCCGCCGTCCACCAGGAACTCGGAGCCGGTGATGAAGCTGGCGTCGTCCGAGGCGAGGAACGCCACCGCGGCGGCGATCTCGGACGCCTCGGCGAAGCGGCCCACCGGGATGTGGACCAGGCGGCGCTGCGCCCGCTCGGGGTCCTTGGCGAACAGCTCCCGCAGCAGCGGCGTGTTCACCGGCCCCGGGCACAGGGCGTTCACCCGGATGCCCTCGCGGGCGAACTGCACGCCCAGCTCGCGGGACATGGCCAGCACCCCACCCTTGGAGGCGGTGTAGGAGATCTGGCTGGTCGCCGACCCCATCACGGCCACGAACGACGCGGTGTTGATGATCGACCCCTTGCCCTGCCGCCGCATGTACGGGATGGCGTGCTTGCAGCACAGGTAGACGGAGGTGAGGTTGACCTCCTGGACCCGGCGCCAGGCGTCGATGCCGGTCTCCAGGATCGAGTCGTCGTCCGGCGGCGAGATGCCCGCGTTGTTGAACGCGATGTCCACGCTGCCGTAGGTGTCGAACGCGGTCCGGAACACGCGGGCGACGTCCTCCTCGCTGGTCACGTCGGCCCGCACGAACAGCCCGCCGACCTCGTCGGCGGCCTTGGCGCCGGTCGTCTCGTCCAGGTCCACGCACACGACGCGGGCGCCCTCCTCGGCGAACCGGCGCGCGGTGGCCAGGCCGATCCCGCTTCCGGCGCCGGTGATGACGGCGACCCGGTCCTGCAAACGCAGCATCGCTACTACTCCTCGGAAATGAAGACGTTCTTGGTCTCGGTGAACGCTGACAGGGCGTCGGGGCCCAGCTCGCGGCCAAGGCCCGACTGTTTGAAACCGCCGAACGGGGTCCAGTAGCGGACGCTCGAATGCGAGTTGACGCTGAGGTTGCCCGCCTCGACCGCCCTGGCCACCCGGAGCGCCCGGCCGACGTCGCGGGTCCAGATGGACCCGCTCAGGCCGTACGGGGTGTCGTTGGCGATCCGCACGGCGTCCGCCTCGTCGTCGAACGGCACCACCGACACCACCGGCCCGAAGATCTCCTCGGTGAACGCCCGGTCGTCCGCGGACCGGGGCGTCAGGACCGTCGGCGGGAACCAGAACCCCGGCCCCGGCGGGCAGGTGCCCCGCAGGTGGGGCGGCTCGGTGACGAAGGAGGCCACCCGTTCCCGGTGCTCGGCGCTGATCAGCGGGCCCATCTCGGTGGCCTCGTCGCGGGGGTCGCCGACCCTGACGTCCAGCACCGCCTCCCCGAACCTGGCCAGGAACTCGTCGTGCACCGAGCGCTCGACCAGGATCCGGGAGCGCGCGCAGCAGTCCTGGCCCGCGTTGTCGAACACCGCGTACGGCGCGGTCGCCGCGGCCTTCTCCAGGTCGGCGTCGGCGAAGACCACGTTGGCGCTCTTGCCGCCCAGCTCCAGGGTGAGCCGCTTGACCTGCCCGGCGCACGTGGCGGCGATCTCCTTGCCGACCTCGGTCGAGCCGGTGAACACGATCTTCGCTACGCCGGGGTGCTCGACCAGCCGGGCGCCCGCCACCTCCCCGGCCCCGGGCAGGACCTGGAACACCCCCTCGGGCAGACCGGCGGCCAGGGCCAGCTCGGCCACCCGCAGGGCGGTGAGCGGCGTCCACTCGGCGGGCTTGACGATCACGGTGTTGCCCGCGGCCAGCGCCGGGGCCAGCCCCCAGGTCATGATGACCATCGGGAAGTTCCACGGCACGATCACGCCGACGACGCCCAGCGGCTCCCTGAAGGTGACGTCCAGCCCGCCGGGCACCGGGATCTGCAGGCCGTGGTTGCGCTCGGGCGCCCCGGCGTAGAAGTCGAGGACGTCGGCGACGTTGCCCGCCTCCCAGCGGGCGTTGCCGATCGTGTGCCCGGAGTTGGCGACCTCCAGCAGGGCGAGCTCCTCGGCGTGCTCGCGCACCAGCGAGGCGAAACGGCGCAGCAGCCGGGCCCGGTCTCCCGGGCCGACGTTCCGCCAGGTCGCGAAGGCGCGCCCGGCGCGCTCCACCGCCCTGTCGGTCTCGGCGGCGTCCGCCATCCCGATCTCGGCGACCACCTCTTCTGTCGCCGGATTGATGATCTTCACATTCACATCCGTTCGAATCCCCGGAAAAGCTCCCAGTCGGTCACCGCCGCGTCGAAGGCGGCCAGCTCGACCCGGGCGTTGTTCGCGTAGTGCGCCACGACGTCCTCGCCGAAGGCGGCCGTCGCGAACGCGGAGCCCTCCCAGAGCTCCAGCGCGCCCCGCAGCGTACTCGGCACGGTCTCCGCGCCCGACGAGTAGGCGTTCCCCGTGAAGGCGTCCTCAAGCGGCAGCTCGTTCTCGATGCCGTGCAGCCCGGCCGCGACCAGGGCCGAGACCGCCAGGTAGGGGTTGACGTCGCCGCCGGGCACCCGGTTCTCGATCCGCAGCGAGGGGCCGTGGCCGACCAGGCGCAGCGCGCACGTCCTGTTGTCCACGCCCCACTTGACCGCGGTGGGGGCGAAGCTGCCCGGCACGTACCGCTTGTAGGAGTTGACGTTCGGTGCGTACAGCAGGGTCAGCTCGCGCATCAGCGCGATCTGACCGGCGATGAAGTGCTCCCCGGTCGCCGACAGGCCGTGCTGGCCGGAACCGGACATGACCGGCTCCCCGTCCGCGTCCCTGAGCGAGATGTGGATGTGGCAGGAGTTGCCCTCGCGCTGGTTCGGCTTGGCCATGAAGGTGATCGCCATGCCCTCCTGGGAGGCGATCTCCTTGGCGCCGTTCTTGTAGATCGAGTGGTTGTCGCAGCTGGACAGGGCCTCGCCGAAGCGGAAGGCGATCTCGTGCTGGCCGAGGTTGCACTCGCCCTTGGCCGACTCGACGTACATGCCCGCGCCCTCCATGCCGAGCCTGATCCTGCGCAGCAGCGGTTCGACCCTGGCGGTGCCGAGGAGGGAGTAGTCGACGTTGTAGAGGTTGGAAGGCGTCAGGTCGCGGTAGCCTCGGCGCCAGGCGTCCTCGTAGGTGTCGTTGAAGACGACGAACTCCAGCTCGGTCCCGACGAAGGCGCCCCAGCCCCGCTCGTCCAGCCGGGCGAGCTGACGGCGCAGGATCTGGCGCGGCGAGGCGGTCACGTCAGAGTCGTCCTCCCACACCAGGTCGGCCATCACCAGGGCCGTCCCCTCCTGCCACGGCACGCGGCGAAGAGTGGACATGTCCGGCCTCATAACAAAATCGCCGTATCCGCGCTCCCAGGACGACATGGCGTAACCGTCGACCGTGTTCATGTCGATGTCGACCGCGAGCAGGTAGTTGCAGCCCTCGGAGGCGTGCCGCACCACCTCCTCCAGGAAGTAGCGCGCCGACAGGCGCTTCCCCTGAAGACGGCCCTGCATGTCGACGACCGCCAGCAGCACGGTGTCGATCCGCCCTGCCCGCACCTCGTCGTGAAGCTCGGGGACGTCCACATGCCCTCCTCGTCGGGGTCTTATTGGGCTAGTGTCAGACCATTGACGTGTAGCGGGGGGAGCCTTGTCAAGGGCCGGAGGGGATAATTGGACGAGGTGTCGCGATTGACGGCCGTGCTGCGGCCGGTGCGCGCGGGCAACGCGTTCGAGGAGACGGTGGAACGCCTGCTCCAGGTCATCAAACTGGGGCTGGTGGCCGAGAAACTGCCGCCGGAGCGGGAGCTCGCCGCCCAGCTCGGCATCAGCAGGGTCACCCTGCGCGAGGCCATCCGCGAGCTGCAGGACGCGGGCTATCTGGAAGTGCGCCGGGGCCGGTACGGCGGCGCCTTCCTCACCTACGCCCCGCCGGACCCGCACCGGGACGACCTGCGCAGGGCCGTGGTCGACATGGGTACCGCCGACCTGTCCGACGCCCTCACCTTCAGGATGGCGGTCGAGTGCGGCGCGGCCCAGGTGCTCGCCGCCACCCCGCTGACCCCGGAGCGGCGCGAGGTCCTGCGGGAGAGGCTGCGCGAGGTCAACTCGGCCGGGCCCGGCGACTACCGCCGTCTCGACACGGCCTTCCACCTGGCCATCGCCGAGCTGACCGGCTCCGCCCTGCTCGCCGGGGCCTGCGCCGACGCCAGGCTCCGGGTCGCCGACCTGCTCAACGCCATCCCGGTGCTCCAGCGCAACATCGAGCACGCCGCGGTCCAGCACCAGGCGATCGTGACGGCCATCCTGGCCGGGGACCCGGAGGCCGCGCGCCGCGCCGTGGCCGAACACCTTGAGGGGACCGCGGCGCTGCTGCGGGGGTTCCTCGCCTGACACGCGGTACGCCTCGGACGGGTGCCGTACGCCCGGGAATCCGTATGCCGGGGAGAGCGGGCGACGGGGAAAGCGTCGTGCCGCGGTGGTTCCCGCGCCTGCCCGGAGGTCCCCCTCGCATAGCCTGGGAGGACGGTGGGGGATTTGTTCCGAGAACGGATCATGGACACAGGACGGCTGCCGCTGTTCTGTTTCTTCGTCGCGCTGATCGCCGTCTTCCTGCTCACCAGGATCAACGTCCGGCTCATCCGCGCCAAGATCGGCTGGTTCGGCGACGTCAACGTCGGTGAGATGCACATCCACCACGTGGTGTTCGGCGTGGTGCTGACCCTGCTCGGCGGGGTGTCCGGCCTGATCGTCTCGGGGGTCTCCGAGGGCTGGTACGCGGTGACGGCGGCCGTCTTCGGCGCCGGAGCCGCCCTGATCCTGGACGAGTTCGCGCTGATCCTGCACCTGCACGACGTCTACTGGGAGGAGGAGGGCCGCGCCTCGGTCGACGCCGTGTTCATCGCCGTCGCGATCACCGCCCTGCTCCTGATCGGCCTGCGCCCCCTCGGCTGGGAGGACTACGACGGCGAACCCCGGGCCACGTGGCTGACGGTCGGCTTCATCGTGGCCAATCTCGTACTCGCCGTGATCACGCTGCTCAAGGGCAAGATCTGGACGGGTCTCGCCGGGCTGTTCGTCCCGATCCTCCTGGTGCCCGGCGCCGTACGGCTGGCCCGCCCGGGGTCGCCCTGGGCCCACTGGTTCTTCGCGCCGGACTCCCGGCACCCGCAGCCTCGCAAGATGGCCAGGGCCGAGGGCCGCGAGGAGCGCTGGCGCCGCCCGGTGATCCGCGGCAAGATCGCCTTCCAGGAGTTCCTCTCCGGCCGCCACGACCTTCCCTCCACCCGCCGCCGTTCCCGCCGCTGAGCCCGCGCGCCGTCGTTCCCGGTACGGATCCGCCCGGCGCCGTTCCCCCTGCCGTCGTTCCCGGTACAGATTCGCTCGGCGCCCGTTCCGGCCGCCGAGCCCGCGCGTCCCGTGGACCTCGGGCGAACGGCGGGCATACTGGGGGACGTGAGTACGCTTCCGTCCCGATGGGACGGCGTGGAGCAGCGCGTCCCCGAATCGCTCGCCGACCTGCGCGGCCCGGCGACGGGGAAGGTCGCCCTGCCCGTGCACCTCGGCTGGTCAGGGCTCACCGAGTTCGACCTGGTGAACCCGCTGCTGCGGATGAGCCTCTACCGTACGGTCATCACCGGCGGCGGCCGGTCCGACGCCGAGTCGTACCTGAACGCCGAGCTTCTCGTGGCCGACTGGCCGACCCTGCGCCGGGGCATCGGGCCGAGCTACCGGAGGGCCTGGGAAACCAAGATCGCCGCCCTGGGGTGGAGGCTTGACCCTGGTACGAGCCTCGATATCGGCGCGGGAGCCGAAGCGGGCCGCGACGCCGAGGCGAGGACCGAGACAGGCACCGAAGCGAGGACCGGGACGGGCGACGGGACGCCGGGATGGGAACGGTGATCCTGCCTCCCTTCCAGCAGCGGATGCTGGAGGCCGCGCTGCCCGCCTGCACCCGGTTCGGGCTGGTCCTGGCGGGTGGTTACGCGATGAACGCCCACGGATTCACCGAACGCCCGAGCAACGACCTCGACTTCGCGACCGCCGCCGAGACGCCGCTGCCCGAGGTCGCGGAGGGCATGGCCGAGGCGTTCAGGAAGGCCGGGCTGGAGGTCACCCTGACGGAGGTGACGCCCCGGATGGGCCGCCTCGTGGTCAGCGACCCGGTGACCGAGCAGAGCTGCGAGTTCGACCTGCTCAGGGAGGCGTTCCAGCAGCAGCCCGTGATCGTCGGCGACGTCTCCGTCGTCTCCCTGGACGACGCGGTCGGCCTGAAGATGCGGGCCCTGCACGAGCGCAGCCTCGCCCGTGACGTCATCGACATCGCCTCGGTCTCCCACCTGTACGGCTTCCGCGAGCTCGAACACCTCGCCCGCCTGCACAACGAGGAGTTCGAGCTCGCCGAGCTGGTGATGCGGCTGGAGTTCGTCGACCTGATCGCCGACGAGGACTTCGAGGCCTACGGCGTGGACGGCGAGCAGATCATGAAGATCCGCCGGTTCGCCTGCGCCTGGGTGGAGGACATCGGCCTCCGCCGCGCAGAGGAGGGCGACGTCGACTACGACGACGTCCCCGACCCCGACTGAGGAAGCCGGGCGCCGCCGGGATCGGGCCGAGACGGTGAGGCCGGGGACCCGGGAGGGACGGGAAAGCTCCTGGGACGCATATTCGGCCGTCCGCCGGGCAGTCGACGGTCCTCTCTGCTGAAGGGTGCTGATCATGGGTCTCATGGAGAAGCTCAACCTGCGCGAAATGAAGGCCAAGGCCAAGCTGAAGCTGGCCAGCCGGACGGGTAACCGCCGGATGGTGGCCGAGGCCAGGACCGAGGAGGCCGAGGCGAAGCTTCTGAAGACGCAGGACGAGATCCTGGACACCGTCGCGGAGATGCGCAAGGAGTACGGCGCCCGCCGCCGCTGACTCCCACCCCGCCGCACCGAATGCCGGTGTCCCGCCGATGGGCTCCCCTCGGAGCCGACTCCGGATCGGCGGGACACCGGCACGCGGCGACCCCTTCGAGGTGAACCCGATGAGCTCGCGAGGAGATCCTGGGCGGGATACCGGCACGCGGCGGATCGTCTCTCGGCTCTGGGGCGATTCGGCAGAACGTCCGGAAGAGTGTGGTGCCGGGGCCTCACCGGCCGCCGGGCACTCAGAAGGACCCCGTGAGGCTCCGCAGGGCCAGGCCCAGGCCGAGCAGGACGACGACGGCGGCGGTGCCGACCGGGGCGAAGGCCGAGACGCGGGCCGCGAGACCGCCGCCCGCCGTGGCCAGGCGGTCGAGCCGTCCGGTGAGCCTGACCAGGAGCAGCCCGGTGGCGGTGAGCGTACCCGCCATCCCCACGCCGTAGGCCAGGACCAGCGCGATCCCGAACCAGGTGCGGCCGAGCGCGATCGCGCCGAGCAGGACGACGAGCGCCGACGGGCTGGGAACCAGCCCCCCGGCCACCCCCATGCCCACGAGCCCGCCCTTCGAGGGCGCCGCTCTCTCGCGTCCGGTACGGGCTGCTCCGTCGGTACGCGACCGCACGACCTCCTCGCCGGGATCGGTCCCCTCCCGCTCCAGCAGCGCCACGGTACGCCCCTCCTCGGCGAGCCGGTCGGGCCCGTGCCCGTGCCCGTGGCCATGTCCGTGACCATGCCCGTGGCCGAAGTGTCCGTGACCATGGCCGAGGTGCCCGTGGGCCGGGGCCTCGCCGGTGCGGTAGGCACGCCAGGCGGACAGCAGGAGGCGGACGCCCACGGCGGAGATCAGCAGGCCGCTGGCCAGGCCGAGCCAGGCGAGGACCCCCTCTCCCGTGAGAACGGAGAAGGCGCTCAGCAGGAGGCCGACCACGAGAACGCCCAGGGTGTGGGTGGCGGTCACGGTGGCGCCGACGATCAGCGCGTCACGGGGGCGGCCCCTCCTGCCCGCGAGGTAGGCGGCCATGACGGTCTTGCCGTGGCCGGGGATGAGGGCGTGCCCGGCGCCCAGGACCGTGGCCAGCAGGACGGCGAGCAGCCCCAGCGGCAGGGTGAGCGAATCGGTACCGATCAGGCCGGTGAACGTACGGTCCAGCGCGGCCAGCGCGTCGGCGATCGGCCCGTCGGGTACGAGCGGGAGCGTGACCGTCACCGATCCGGTCCCCGGGGCCACGCCCAGTTCGGCGGTGCGCTGGTCGAGCGGGCTGGACAGCAGACCGTCCGGGTAGGCCCGCAGCTCCCGGCTGGCGCTCGTGCCGGGCACGGACGACCGCGTCAGCCGCACCCCTCCCGACGCCACGGCGGTGATCTCCCGCCAGCCGATCCGGTCGGCGAGGTAGGCGTCGTCGAACGAGATCGTCCCGGTCCCCCGGAGAGGGGCGGAGAGTCGGCAGGTCAGGCGGGTGGTCTCCAGGCCGCCCTGGCCGGGCTCGTAGGCGAAGGCGCTCCCGGCGACGCGCCAGGGCGTCGCGGTCCCGTTCACCGCCAGGCGCTGCGCGGAGGCCAGCTCGGCACAGCGGGCGGTGCCGTACGCCGACCGTTCGGAGTCCGAGACCGTACCCGAGCGGTCGGTGTCCACCGAGGGGCGGGCCTGGAGGGTGGGCAGCTCGGCGCTGTCCACCACCGCCAGGCTCTCCACCAGTTCCGGGCCGATCCGCAGGCCGTTGTAGTGGTTGACGGTGAAGTTGCCCAGCGGGTGCGCGACCCGTGCGCCGGTCACGGTGACCGTACCGCCCGCGGTGGTGGCGGTCGAGGCGTTGGCGCTCGCGGTGGTGGCGGCGGCGGCCGGGGGCGCGAGGGCGGTGATCGCCACGACCGCCACGACCGGGAGAACCGCGCCGAGCGCCGCACGCGACACTTTCACGAGCCGTGACGACCTCGACGATCTCAGAGCCTTCGCGGGACTCGGCGGCTTTGCGAGCCTCGGGAGGCTCGGCGGCGTCGTCGTTCCTCCCCGTTTCCGGACCTCTGTGAACTTCATGACAACCTCGCGAGGGCGGGGAGGGCGGGAGAGAAGGAGGGGTTGGCCGCGCGGGCGCGGGCGGCGGAGCGCCCCGCCTCTCCGGCCATGTCCAGGGCGCGTTCGATCTCCGCGCGGTGGTGCAGCAGGAGGGCGTTGCGCCAGCCGGTGGCGGTGGCCCTCCTCGCGTACGGCAGGGCCTCGCGGCTGCGGCCGTCGCGGTGCAGGGCCCAGGCCAGGGCGTCGGCGGCGACCACGTTGGGGTTGCGGGCGTACTCGGCCCGCGCGTGCGTGACGGCCAGTGCCGGAGAGCCGTGGTCGGCCTCGTACTCGGCCCAGGTCAGGTCGTCCCGCACCCCGGCCTCCCGCGTCAGGCTCCGCTGTGCCCGCAGCAGGGCCCACTGCTCGGAGGGGTCCCTGCCCGCGGCGGTCAGCACCTCGGCGTACTCGACCACGTACTGGGCCAGGGGCAGCCGCGCGACCACGGTGGCGTAGCGGTCGATCGCCTCGGCCGTGCGCCCGCCGAGCGCGGCGGCCCGCGCGCTCCCCGCGAGGGCGGGGACGAAGGCGGGGTCGGCCTTCAGCGCGAGCCGGTACTGTTCGGCGGCGCCGCGCAGGTCACCGGAGTGCAGGGCCAGTTCGCCCAGGTAGTGGCGGCAGTAGGCGACGTCGGCGGGGGAGAAGGCGTCGGAGAGCGCGTGTTCCAGCATCCGGCGGGCCGCCGTCCGGTCGCCCCTGAGTTCGGCGTCGTAGGAGGCCCGGGTGAAGGCCGCGACGCCGGGGCGGAGTTCCATAATCCTGTCGACGGCCCGCCTCGCCTCCCCGTACCGGCCGAGCTGGGTGTAGGCGTCGGCCAGTACCGCCTGGGCGCCCTGGCCGTAGGGGTTGGCGGCGGCCGAGGCACGGGCCAGCCGTACGGCCTCGGCGAACTCGTGGCGCCCGGCGGCGAGCGCGGCCAGGCCGGTGAGCACCTCCGGGTCGCCGGGGCTCAGCGCGGTGGCCCTGGCCAGCGCCGCCTCGGCGCGCGGGTAGTGGGACGGGTCGGCGGTGAGGCGCGCCCGCTGGATGTGGGCCGCGCCGAGCCGCGCCCAGGCGAGGTGGTCGGCGGGCAGTCGCCGGAGCCGGTCGTTCAGCGCCTCGATCGCGTCGTCGAGGGAGACGGCGGAGGCGGGCGTCTCGGTGAGGTCCACCCGGGCCGCGACGGGCGCGGGCGCGGGGGCGGGCCGGTCGCCGGGGATCAGCGCCGCTCCGAGGGTGAGCGCCGAGGCCAGGCCGAGCACGGCCGCCGCCGTACGGGCTTTCGCGGAAGTCTTCATGGTCAGCACCCCTCTGGTCGGCGCGGAAGCACGTGGGAGCACGCGGAGGCATGCGGGAGCGCGGGTGCGCGGTCGCGCGGGGCCGGGGGAGAGCCCGGCCCCGCGCTCCACGTCAGCTCGCGTTCACCGACGTGTTGCCCGGCAGCGGGAGGTACGGGAACACCGTGTCGAACGGCTTGTCGTTGGCGTCCACCTTGTCGCCCGAGGCCAGCGCGTCGACGAGCTTGCCGGTCTGCGCGGCGCCCGCCATCGCCTGGAGGGCGATGTCGATCACGTCGTCGCCGAGGCGGCGGCCGTTCGGGAAGCCCTGCAGGTCTCCGGCGAGCACGCCGAGCCTGTTCGGGGTCGCCGAGGGCGGGACCGCCATGTTCAGCCGCAGCATCTCCGACGGGCGCAGCTTCCCGGCGTCCTTGTTGAGGCTCTGCGAGTTGAGGTCGGCCTTGATCGGGCCGTTCTCCTTGGCGATACCGGTGAGGAAGATCTCGACCAGGTCGTTGCGGGGCGTCTTCGGCGCCTTGAGGCCGTAGATGGCCTCCAGGAGCTTGGGCACCTCGGGTTCGGTGACACGCTTGACGACGGCGGGGATCCCGGCGTCCTGGTCCGGCGGCAGGGCGTTGAAGGCGTCCTTCAGCCCGGCCGGGACCACGACCTCGTTGACCAGCGGCTGGCCCAGGCGGGAGACCTGGACGTAGCCCTTCGGGCTCCACTTGTCGACGGTGGACCAGACGCCGACGACGGGGTTGCGCTTCGGGTCGCCGCGCAGCGCGATCTCGTCCTTGGGCAGCTGGAGCGCGAGGCTGTGCACGTTGTAGCCCTTGAGCGTGTCCTGGCCGACCTCGGACAGGTCGCCGCCGTACAGCAGGTCGAAGACCCGCAGGTCGGCGAAGAACGCCTCGTCCGACTGCCCGGCGAAGACCCTGCCGCCGCCGGGCAGGCTCTTGACGGCCTGGGCGCGCAGCTTGCCGTAGTCGGGGACGGAGGCGGGGCCGGTGTTGCTCGGCGCCACCACACCGTTCGCGACCAGGGTCCTGGTGCCGTGGGCGGTGCTCCTGGTGAGCTTGTAGCGCTGCCTGAACAGCAGGTTCTTGTCGTTCAGCGAGGTGATCGGGCCGTTGTTGTACAGGAAGGTGCCGTTGCCGCGCCGGTCCTCGTTGCGGAACGTCCACTGGTAGACGACGTCGGGCCTGGCGTCGCCATTGCTGTCGATCTTGATGTTGTAGCGGGAGTTGGTGTCGAACTGGTAGAAGTTCGGCCCGCCGTTCGGCTCCTCGAACGGGATGAAGTTGGCCAGCAGCGTGACGGTGTCGGGCTTGTCGGGGCTGACGAACGCGTACACGTCGGTGTTGTCGTTGCGGGGGTCGCCCGCGATCATCGGTGCCTCGCGGTGCGAGGAGGCGGTACCGGTCTCGGCTCTGAGCAGGACGAACGAGGAAGCGGTCAACGCCCCTATGACGCCCATGCCGACCAGGGCGCGCCGGTTGATCCGGAGCTCCATGTCAGTTGGTCCTTTCGGCCGCCGGTCACGGTGTGACCGGCCGTGGGTACGGGGGTGTACGGGGGTACGGAAGGATCCGGCCGGATTCCTCGGTCCCCATTCGCCGCCGGGGCCTCCCCGGATTGGCGCCGGACGGGACGATTTCCCGGCACCTTTTCCACCGCTCTCCCATCGGCTTTCCCCGTCGCGTTCTCGTGGTCCCGCCGGGGTCCCCTCGCCGGGTCCCCGGCCCACGTACGGCCCCTTTAAGTCAACCTGTATTGACAGTGGTGATGGTGTCAACCTACATTGACGCCATCGCTTTCATCTCTAAACCAGGGCGAGACGCCCGAGATGGACTCGCGCGCGGTAGATAGGAAAAGCGGCCGGAGGCCGATCACATCGCTTCGGAGGGGGACACATTGGCGGGGGTCACATTGCCGGGGGACACGAAGGACGCGAAGGACACAGAAGACCCCGGGAGCACGGTGCCCGAGACCGCGTCCTGGCGGTTGCTGGTCGCGTACGTGCGCCCCCACCGAAGGGCTCTGCTGCTGGGCGGGGTGCTCAGCCTCGTCGGCTCGCTGGCCGGGCTGGCGATGCCGCTCCTGGCCAAGACGGTCATCGACGCCTTCGGCGAGCAGCGTTCCCTGCTCGGCCCGGTGCTCGGCCTGACCGCCGCCGTGCTCCTGGGCGCGGCCATCGGCGCGCTGGGCAGTTACGTGCTGGAGCGGATGGGTGAGGGCATCGTCTTCTCCGCCCGCCGTACCCTCGTCGACCGGATGCTGCGGCTGCGGGTGTCCGAGGTCGACCGGCTCAAGCCGGGCGACCTGATGTCCAGGGTGACCTCCGACACCACGCTGCTGCGGGCGGTGTTCACCAACGGCGTGGTCGAGACGGTCAGCTCACTGTTCATGCTCGTGGGCGCCGTGGTGATGATGGCGGTCATCGACGGGTTGCTGCTGCTCATCACGCTGGGAGTGCTGGTCGTGGTCGGCGGGCTCGTCAGCCTGATCATGCCCCGTATCCAGCGCGCCTCGATGCAGGCGCAGGTCGCGGTCGGCGAGATGGGCGCGGTTCTCGACCGGGTGCTCCAGGCGTTCCGTACGGTCAAGGCCAGCGGTGCCGAGGAGCGGGAGATCGCCGCGGTGGGCGAGGCGGCCCGCGAGGCGCGCGACCGGGGGATCGCCGTCGCCTGGCTGACCTCGATCGCCGGTGTCTCGGCGTGGGTCTCCGCGCAGCTGGCCTTCGTGGCCGTGCTCGGAGTGGGCGGCGCGCGGGTCTCCTCGGGCTCGCTGGAGGTCTCCTCGCTGATCGCCTTCCTGCTGTACCTGTTCTACCTGGTGGCCCCCATCGGCCAGCTGGTCCAGGGTTTCACGCAGGTGCAGAACGGCCTGGCCGCGGTGAAGCGGATCCGCGAGATCGAGGAGCTCCCCGCCGAGGGGGCGGACGGCGCGGTGTACGAGGTCGGCAGGGCCCCGGCCGGGGTCGTCTTCGAGGGTGTCGCCTTCCGGTACGGCGACGACAGGCCGGTCGTCCACGACGACGTCTCCTTCGAGGTGTCCGCGGGCGGGCTGACCGCCCTGGTGGGTCCCTCGGGGGCGGGCAAGTCCACGATCTTCGCCCTGCTGGAGCGGTTCTACGAGCAGCAGGCGGGGACGATCACGATCGACGGCCGCGACATCGCGGACTGGCCGCTCGCCGAGCTGCGCGCCTGCCTCGGCTACGTCGAGCAGGACGCGCCGGTGCTGGACGGCACGCTCAGGGAGAACCTCGTCTTCGCCGCGCCGGGGGTGGACGAGGCCGACATCTGGCGGGTGCTCGCCCGCACCCGCCTGGAGGACCTGGTCTCCCGGCTCCCCGAGGGGCTGGAGACCAGGGTCGGCCATCGGGGGATCATGCTCTCCGGCGGCGAGCGTCAGCGGGTCGCCATCGCCCGCGCCCTGCTGCGCAGCCCCAGGCTCCTGCTGCTGGACGAGGCCACCTCCCAGCTCGACGCGGTCAACGAGCTGCGGCTTCGCGAGGTGATCGCGGAGGTGGCGGCGGAGACGACCGTGCTGGTGATCGCCCACCGCCTCTCCACCGTGGCGGGGGCCGACCGGATCGTGGTGATGGAGGCGGGCCGGGTGCGGGCCGTGGGGACCCACGACGAGCTGCTCGCCGACGACGCGCTCTACCGCGAGCTGGCCGCCACCCAGTTCCTGCTGCCCACCTAACCTGTGGTCACCGGCTCGGTTGGGTAAATTCATATCGCTCATATAGCCATAATTCGGACAGCGGATCGGGAGATTGATTCGCTGTCCGGTGAACCGGGCATCCCCGCCTGTGCGGAGCCTCTCCTTCGCATCGGAGCGCCCATCGGGCGCGCGCCGCATTCGATCACCCGGTCCCGTCCGTGCGGGACGAGGATCCGGGCGTGACGATCGTTACGGCTACCACCAGGGGGTACCACGGGCGTGCTGCCCGCGGTACCCCCTTTTCCGGGTTGACCTGTAGCCTCCGGGTGACCAAATATGAATACGTTCATTCATTCCTGATGGGGAGGTCGGGCATGTCCGGCAGCCGGATCGTGCGCGCGCCGCGCGGTACCACGCTCACCGCCAAGGGGTGGCCGCAGGAGGCGGCGCTCCGCATGATCCAGAACAATCTCGATCCCGAGGTCGCCGAGCATCCGGAACAGCTCGTCGTCTACGGCGGCTCGGGCAAGGCCGCCCGCGACTGGCGCTCCTTCGACGCGATCACCCGTACCCTGACCACCCTGGAGGGCGACGAGACGCTGCTGGTGCAGTCGGGCCGCCCCGTCGGGGTGTTCCGCACCCACGAGTGGGCCCCCCGGGTGCTCATCGCCAACTCCAACCTGGTGCCCGACTGGGCCAACTGGGAGGAGTTCCGGCGCCTGGAGGCCGCCGGGCTGACCATGTACGGGCAGATGACGGCCGGTTCCTGGATCTACATCGGCACCCAGGGCATCCTCCAGGGCACCTACGAGACCTTCGGGGCCGTGGCCGCCAAGCGGTTCGGCGGCGACCTCGCCGGGACGATCACGCTGACCGCCGGGCTCGGCGGCATGGGCGGCGCCCAGCCGCTCGCGGTGACCATGAACGGCGGCGTGGTGATCTGCGTCGACTGCGACCCCAGGTCGATCGACCGGCGGATCGAGCACCGCTACCTGGACGTCCGCGCCGCCGACCTCGACGAGGCGCTGCGCCTGGCGTACGAGGCCCGTGACCAGCGCAGGCCGCTGAGCATCGGGGTCGAGGGCAACGCGGCCGAGGTCGTGCCCGAGCTGCTCCGCAGGGGCGCCGAGATCGACGTCGTCACCGACCAGACGTCCGCCCACGACCCGCTGATGTACCTGCCGGTCGGCGTGGCCTTCGAGGACATGGCCGACGAGCGCGAGAAGGACCCGGCGGGCTTCACCCGCAGGGCCCGCGAGTCCATGGCCGCCCACGTGGAGGCCATGGTCGGTTTCCAGGACGCCGGGGCCGAGGTCTTCGACTACGGCAACTCGATCCGGGGCGAGGCCCAGCTCGCGGGCTACACCCGCGCGTTCGACTTCCCCGGTTTCGTGCCCGCCTACATCCGGCCGCTGTTCTGCGAGGGCAAGGGCCCGTTCCGCTGGGCCGCGCTGTCCGGGGCCGCCTCCGACATCGCCAAGACCGACCGCGCGATCCTGGAGCTGTTCCCCGACAACGAGCCGCTCGCCCGGTGGATCCGGCTGGCCGGGGAGAAGGTCCACTTCCAGGGCCTGCCCGCCCGCATCTGCTGGCTCGGGTACGGTGAGCGCCACCTGGCCGGGGAGCGGTTCAACGACATGGTGGCCTCGGGGGAGATCGAGGCCCCGCTGGTGATCGGCCGCGACCACCTCGACTGCGGCAGCGTCGCGAGCCCGTACCGGGAGACCGAGGGCATGGCCGACGGCTCCGACGCGATCGCCGACTGGCCGCTGCTGAACGCCATGCTCAACGTCGCCTCCGGCGCCGCGTGGGTCTCCATCCACCACGGCGGCGGCGTCGGCATCGGCCGTTCCATCCACGCCGGGCAGGTCACCGTGGCCGACGGCACCAAACTCGGCGCCGAGAAGCTCAACCGGGTCCTCACCAACGACCCGGGCACGGGCGTCATCCGCCACGTCGACGCCGGGTACGACGAGGCCGTCACCGTGGCCGAGGAGCGGGGCGTCCGCGTCCCGATGCGCGAGTCCTGACGGGACCGTGTGCGAGTCCTGACGGGGATCGGTGCGCGAGTCCTGACGGACGACGGACCGACGCGCGAGTTCTGACGGCGCGCGCCGCGACCCGGGACACGCGGGTCCCAGGCGGCGCGTGCCGTGATCCGGGCGTGCGAGTCCTGACGGGGCGCGCTTCATGACCGGGTGCACGCGGCTTCGGAACGGGCGCGTCACGGTCCGGGGGCGTGCGGCTCCTGAGCGGGCGCGCGTCCCGGTCCGGATGTGCGGCTTCGGAGCCGGTGCGGGTCACGACCCGGGGCGCGGGGCTTTAGGAGCCGGTGCGGGTCACGGCCGGGGGCACGCGCCTCGCGGCCGAAGCGTACGGGTGGTCGATTCGCGTGCCGCGTCCTGATTCCGGTGCGCGAATCCTCCCGGCGCCGCTCGCTCCCGTCCCGCCGGGTGTAGAACGACAGCGGGGGCGGGACGGGGGAGGGGAATGCTCGTGGGTCTTCGAGCGGTTGGAGGGGGCGTGGGTGACGGACTGGATCGGCTTCTGGAGGGGCGGCGGCTGTCGCCCGTGCAGCGGCGGATCGCGCGCTACCTGGGCGACCACCTGTCCGAGGCCGTCTTCCTGTCGAGCGTGGAGCTGGCCGACCGGGCCGGGGTGAGCCAGCCGTCGGTGACGAGGTTCGCGATGGTGCTCGGTTTCGCGGGTTACCCCGAGCTGAGGCAGGCGCTGCGGCCCCTGGTCGTGGGCGGCAGGAGGCCGTCGCGGGCCAACGACCTGCAGACCGCGATCGATGTGGAGATCGACAACCTGCGGAGCGTGCGCGACGCGCTGAGCGACCCCTCCGACCTCGCGGAGCTGGGCGCCAACCTGGCGGGCTGCGAGCCCCTGCCGGTGCTCGGCCTGCGGGTGTCGAGCGGGCTGGCCACCACGTTCGCCTACTTCGCGCGCCGGATCCACCCCGACGTCCGCCTGCTGACCCACGGCGGCTCCGAGCTGGCCGACGGCCTGTACGCCGCGCGCCGGGCGGGAGCGGGCTGGCTGGTCGCGGTGGTCCTGCCCCGCTACCCGGCCGAGGCCGTACAGGCCCTGCGGGGGGCCCGCGACCTCGGCCTGCGTACGGCGGTGATCACCGATCGGCGGGACGTGCCCTTCGAGGCCGACGTGATCCTGGCCGCTCCCGTCGGGGAGCGGCTGGTCTTCGACTCGCACGCGGGACCGCTGGCGCTGGCGATGGTGCTGGTGGAGGCGATGGCCGACGCGGCGCCGCTGCGCACCCAGGCCCGGCTGGAGGAGTACGAGCGGATGATCGACCAGGCCGGGATCTTCACCGAGCAGCTCGACTGACGGCGCGGCGGGCGGCGCGGCACCCTAGCCCGCGAGCCGCTTCATCGAGCCGACCGACCAGCGCAGGCTGACCGCGGACAGGACCAGGATGAGGCCGAAGGCCAGCGGGATCGAGCCGTCGGAGAGGTCGCCGTCGAACAGCGCCCGCCCGGCCTCGACCGCGTGGTAGAGCGGGTTGAACTGCGCGACCGCCCGCATCCAGTCGGGGGCCAGCGACATGGGCAGCATGATGCCGGTGAGCAGGATCAGCGGCAGCGCGAAGAACTGCATGATCTGCGACATGCCGTTCTCGTCGCGCAGCGCCAGCGCCATGCCGTACGACAGGCCGGAGGCGAGCAGTCCGGTGGCGGCCATCAGCACCAGCATGAGCGCGAGCCCCGGCAGGCTGGCCCGCATGCCCATCAGCGTGGCGAGCGCGATCACCAGCAGGGCCTGGACGACCAGCACGATCATGTCGCGCAGGGCGCGGCCCAGCACGATCGCGGGACGCCAGACGGAGCTGACCGCGAGCCGTTCCAGGTAGCCGTTGCGGATCTCGTTGATCATGCCGAAGCCCACGAAGAGCGAGCCGAACAGGGCGATCATCATCATCACGCCGGGCGTGAACATCCGCAGCGTGTCGCCCATGGTGCCGCCCGCGGTGGTGTTGGCCACCAGCGGTGCGAAGAGCAGCAGGTACAGGACGGGCTGCATCAGGCCGAACAGCGACCAGACGGGGTTGCGCAGGGTGCCCCTGAGCTCGTAGCCCAGGAACAGCATCGTGTGTCGGAGCATGGGAGGTCCTTGTCGTTCAGGTCGCGTCGCGCAGGGAACGGCCGGTGTGGCGCAGGAACACGTCGTCGAGCGTGGCCCGGTCCAGGGAGATCGACCGGATCGGCAGCCCCCCGGCCTCCAGGGCGCGGAGCAGGGCGGGCAGGTTGTGCTCCCCGTCGTCGAGGTAGGCGCGCAGGACGCCGTCCTCCTCGCGGACCTCCCTGACGTACGGCTCGGCGTCGAGGAGCACCCGCGCCTCGGGGGCCCGGTCGAGGCGGAGCGTGACGACGTCGCCCGAGACCTCCTTCTTGAGATCGGCGGGGGTGCCCTCCGCGACGACGCGGCCGTGGTCGATGATGACCAGCCGGTCACAGAGCGCGTCGGCCTCCTCCAGGTAGTGGGTGGTCAGCAGCACGCTGGTGCCCCGCTCGCGCAGGGAGCGCACCTCGTCCCACAGGTTGGCCCGGTTCTGCGGGTCGAGGCCGGTGGTGGGCTCGTCGAGGAAGAACAGCGGCGGGTGGTTGACCAGGCCGACGGCGAGGGCGAACCTGCGCTTCTGGCCGCCGGACAGCGTCCGTACGGGACGGTCGGCGATCTCGGCGAGGTCGAAGGAGGCGAGGAGCTCCTCGCTGCGCGCCTTCGCCCGCGCGCGGGACATGCCGCCGATCCTGGCGGCGAGGATCAGGCCCTCGCGGCCGGGTGAGTTCTCGTCCACGCCGCCTCCCTGGCCGACGTAGCCGATCTTCTCCCGTACCCTGGCCGCCTCGGTGACCACGTCGTGGCCCGCCACCCGGGCGGTACCGGAGGTGGGGGTGACGAGGGTGGCGAGCATCCGGATCGTGGTGGTCTTCCCCGCGCCGTTGGGACCTAGGAAGGCGAAGATCTCGCCCTCGGCGACGGACAGGTCGACGCCCTTGACGGCCTCGACCTTCCGGGGGCCGTCCCTGCCGCGCCCGGTGGTGAAGGTCTTGCGCAGGTCGTGCGCTTCGATGATCATGACTCTCCGTGGTGGGGGGTGGGGTAAAGGTTCGGGGAACGGCGGCGGGGACTCAACCGGTTTTCCGGTTCGGTAATCTTCCACGCGCTCCGGGGCGGTTGCCACCCGCCGGTTGACGCTCGCTGGTTGAGGCTCACCGGTGGACGCTCGCTGGTCGACGCCCGTCGGTTGGCGCTCACTGGTCGATGCTCACCGGTTGACGCTCGTCGGTCGATGCCGAGGCTCAGGGGAGTTTTCCGGCTCTGACATCGGCGACGGACGCCTCGATCCAGTCGAGCTGTGCCTGGAACTGGCGGATGTTGAGCTGAAGGCACTCGTCGATGTGCCGGGGGGCTCCGTAGCCCTGCTTGCCACCCAGCGCGCGCCGCATCATCGAGATGGACGCCCGCAGCTGCTCCGCCCTCGCCTCCATGGCGTTGACCAGGTCGGCCGGGGGGAGACGGTCCATGAAGGTGAGCGCGACCTGGAAGGGGTCGACGATCGGCTTCACGAACCACCAGCTGTCCGTCAGCTGCCGCTGGAAGTCGGCGCGTCCCGTCTCGGTGATGCCGTACACCGTCCTGCCGCCCTTGCCCTGCTCGACGATCTCCAGCAGCCCCTCCTCGGCCATCTTGGCCAGGCCGTGGTAGATCGAGCCGTAGGCCACGTTGGCCCAGCTGTCGGCGCCCCACAGTTCGAGGCGGCGCCGTACCTCGTAGCCGTGCAGCGGGCCGTCGAGCAGCACGCCGAGCAGCAGGGTCCGGGTGGAAGACATATACAAGTTTGTATTCAAGTTTGAGTACAGTGTCAAGCATGCGAGAGATCAGGCGTGACGACGACGGTGCCCTCATGGGCTTCATCCGCCCGTCCGGCGAGGGCTGGGAGCCCCTGACCGTGTTCGGTTACCCGCTGGGGGAGCCGTCCTCCGAGGAGGAGGCGCTGGAGGTGGTCCACCGGTCCGGGCTGGAGGTGCTGATGCGGCCCTGGCTGTTCCTGGAGGGCGGGGAGTGGTACCGGTGCGTGATCGTGGAGGCGGCGGCCGACGCGGTCAGGATCCGGCCGAACGACTTCGGCTACCCGCGCGAGGACGTCCTCGCGATGACGCTGGAGCGTCCCGGGCCCGAGATGTTCCGCCCCGAGTAGGATGATCGACATGCCCGAACGCCCCGCCGCGCTGGTCACCGGCGCCTCCCGAGGGATCGGCGCCGCGATCGCCCGCGCCCTGGCTCCCACGTACGACCTGCTGCTCGGCGGCCGGGACACCGAGGCGCTGGCCGGGACGGTCTCCGCCCTGCCCGGCGCGCGGCCCTGGCCGGTGGAGCTCACCGCCGTCACGGAGGCCGACGTCGCGGGCGTCGACCGGCTCGACGTGCTGGTGCACAGCGCGGGCGTGGTGACCCTCGGACGTGTCGAGGAGACCCCGGCCGAGGTGTGGCGGCGCACGATGGAGGTCAACGTGATCGCGGTGGCCGAGCTGACCCGGTTGCTGCTGCCCGCGCTCCGCGCGGCGCGGGGCCACGTGGTGCTGATCAACTCCGGGGCGGGGCAGCGGGTCAACCCGGACTGGGTCTCCTACGCGGCCAGCAAGTACGCGCTGCGCGCCTTCGCCGACGGGCTCCGCCTGGAGGAGCCCCGGCTCCGGGTCACCACGATCTACCCGGGACGGGCCGCCACCGACATGCAGCGCGAGCTGCGGGCCGTCGAGGGCGGCCCCTACGAGCCGGAGAACTACCTCGACCCGGACTCGGTGGCCCGGGTGGTGGTGACGGCCCTGACCGCGTCCCCCGACGCCCACATCACCGAGATCACCGTCCGTCCCACCGGCGGACCCGCGAACTGAGAGCGGTACGGCGGGCCGAGGGCACACCGGGCTGAGCCGGACTGAGGGGCCGCGGGGTCTCGGGACGGAGGCGCGGCGGGGTGCCGGGGTGAAGACGCGGCGGGTCGAGAGGGCGGCGGGCTCGCCAATGAATGGGCTCATTCACATAATGGGAGGGTGTTCGACGAGATGTGGGGTGCCATAGAGCACCTCGGACGTGACGGCCGGACCCGGGGCTACCTGCGAGACGCGTGGTCGCCCGCGGATCTGGAACTCCGGCGGTGGTTCGGGCAGGAGGCAGCCAGGCGCGGCCTCGACCTGAGGGAGGACCGCAACGGCAACCTGTGGGCCTGGTGGGGTGACCCCTCGGCCCGGCCGGGCGTGGTCACCGGCAGCCATCTCGACTCGGTACGGCAGGGCGGCGCCTTCGACGGCCCCCTCGGAGTCGTGTCGGCCTTCGCCGCCCTCGACCTGCTGCGGGCCAGGGGTTTCCAGCCCGCACGCCCCCTGGGCATCGTCTGCTTCACCGACGAGGAGGGCGCCAGGTTCGGCGTCCCGTGCGTCGGCTCCCGCCTGCTGACCGGGATCCTCGACCCGGACAGGGCCCGCGCTCTGAAGGACGACGAGGGCGACTCGCTGGCCGAGGTGCTGCGCGGGGCGGGGCGCGACCCCGGCGGCCTGGGCCGGGACGAGGAGACCCTGCGGCACATCGGCGTCTTCGTCGAACTCCACGTCGAGCAGGGGCAGGACCTGGTGCACCGGGACGCCCGGGTCGGCGTCGCCTCGGCCATCTGGCCGCACGGCCGCTGGCGGTTCGACTTCCACGGCCAGGCCAACCACGCGGGCACCACCCGCCTGGCCGACCGTGACGACCCGATGCTGCCCTTCGCCCGTACCGTCCTGCACGCCCGTCAGGCCGCCGAGCGAGGCGGCGTGGTCGCCACCTTCGGCAAGACGCGTGTGTCGCCCAACAACGCCAACGCCGTCCCCGGCCTGGTCAGCGCCTGGCTGGACGCCAGGGGCGGCGACGAGGACGCGGTCAGGGCGCTGGTCGCCGAGCTGACCGAGTTCTCCGGCGCCGAGGTCACCGCCGAGTCGTGGACCCCGGTCGTCGACTTCGACGCGGTCCTGCGAGAGCGCGTCGCCGCCGCCGCCGGAAGCGCTGTCGCCACCGGGAACGCGGCCGGGAGTGCGATCGCTTCCGAGAACGCGGCCGGGAGCGCGGTCGCTACCGGGGGCGCGGCCGGGGGTGGGAGCGCGCCCGTCCTGCCGACCGGGGCCGGGCACGACGCGGGCATCCTCGCGTCCGCGGGTGTGCCGAGTGCGATGGTGTTCGTCCGCAACCCGACGGGCATCTCTCACTCTCCGGAGGAACACGCGGACAGAACCGACTGCCACGCCGGGGTCGCCGCCCTCGCCGCCGTTGTGGAGGACCTGTGCGGGAGCTGAGCTACTGGTGCGAGCTGGCCTGGCTGCCGCCGGGCGAGGTCGTCGCGGGGGTGCTCGTCAGGATCGAGGACACCCGGATCACCGAGATCGTCACCGGCGTGGCGACCCCGCCCGGCGGAGCCGTCCGGCTGGCCGGACTCACCCTTCCCGGCATGGCCAACGCGCACTCCCACGCCTTCCACCGCGCGCTGCGCGGGGTGACGCAGCGCGAGAAGGGCAGCTTCTGGACCTGGCGCGAGCAGATGTACGGCGTGGCGGGAACGCTCGACCCCGACTCCTATCTCAGGCTCGCCAGGGCCACGTACGCCGAGATGGCGCTGGCCGGGATCACCTGCGTGGGGGAGTTCCACTACCTGCACCACGGGCCCGGCGGCAGGCCGTACGACGACCCGAACGCGATGGGACACGCGCTCGTCCAGGCCGCGCGGGAGGCGGGGCTGCGCGTCGCGCTGCTGGACGCCTGCTACCTGACCGGTGGCGTCGGCACCCCGCTGAGCGGCGCGCAGCGGCGGTTCGGCGACGGGGACGCCGACGGGTGGGCCGCGCGGGCCGAGGCGCTCGTGGCCCGCTACCGGGACGAGCGGGACGTGGAGATCGGTGTGGCCGTGCACTCGGTCCGCGCGGTCAGGGCCGAGCAGATCCCCGTGGTCGCCGAGTTCTCCCGGCGCCACGCGGTCCCGCTGCACGCCCACGTCTCCGAGCAGCGCGCGGAGAACGCCGCCTGCGTGGAGGCCTACGCCGCGACCCCGGTCCAGCTGCTGGACGCGCACGGCGCGCTCGGCCCCCGCACGACCGCCGTACACGCCACCCACCTGTCGGATGTGGACGTCGCGCTGCTGGGGGCCTCCGGCACGCGCGTGTGCATGTGCCCGACGACCGAGCGCGACCTCGCCGACGGCATCGGACCGGCCAGGAGACTGTTCGAGGCGGGGGCGCCCATCACGCTCGGCTCGGACAGCCACGCGGTCATCGATCTGTTCGAGGAGGCCCGCGCGGTCGAGCTGGACGAGCGGCTGGCCACCGAGCGGCGCGGCCACTGGTCGGCCGCCGAACTCCTGAACGCCGCCACGGCCGCCGGACACGACTCGCTCGGCTTCGCCGACGCGGGCCTGCTCGTCCCCGGCGCGTGGGCGGACCTGGTGTCGGTGCGCCTCGACTCGGTCCGTACGGCCGGAGCCTCCCCGGCGCACCTGGCCGAGACCGTGGTCTTCGCCGCCACGGCCGCCGACGTGCACTCCGTGGTGTCGGGCGGGCGCCAGGTGGTCGTCGACGGCGGACACGTCCTCGGCGACGTGGGCACCATGCTCGCCGAGGCGGTCGCCGAGGCGCGAGAGGAGAAGTCGGCGTGACGAGCAAGGACCGGCCGATGAGAGGGGAAGTCGGTATGACGCGTGAGGACCGGCCGGTGAGAGAAGAGGTCGGTATGACGGGTGAGGACTGGCCGGTGAGAGGAGAGGTCGGTATGACGCGTGGGGACTGGCTGGTGAGAGGAGAGGTCGGTGTGACGAGCGAGGATCGGCCGGTGACGAGCACCCTTTTCGACCGCATCGGCCTGCTCTACACGGGCGACCCGGCGCGGGAGGAGATCGAGAACGCGGCGCTGGTCGTCGAGGACGGCGAGGTGGCATGGGTGGGACCCGCGGACGCGGCCCCGCCCGCCGACGAACGGGTGGACGTGGCCGGGCGCTGCGTCATCCCCGGCTTCGTCGACAGCCACGCCCACCTCGTCTTCGCGGGCGACCGCACGGCCGAGTTCGCCGCCCGCATGGCGGGCCGCCCGTACACGGCGGGAGGCATCCGTACGACGGTGGCGGCCACCCGCGCCGCCTCCGACGCCGAACTCGTGAGGCGCACCGCCACCCTGGTCACCGAGATGCTCGCCCAGGGGACGACCACGGTCGAGATCAAGAGCGGCTACGGCCTCACGGTCGGGGACGAGCACCGGTCACTGGAGATCGCGCGGGGGTTCACCGAGGAGACCACCTACCTGGGCGCGCACGTCGTACCCCCCGACGCCTCCTCGGCCGACGAGTACGTCCGCACCGTGACCGGGGAGATGCTGGAGGCCTGCGCGCCGCACGCCCGGTGGGTCGACGTGTTCTGCGAGCGCGGGGCCTTCGACGCCGACCAGAGCAGGGAGATCCTTCTCGCCGGGATGAAGGCGGGACTGCTGCCGAGGATCCACGCCAACCAGCTGGGCGAGGGGCCCGGGGTGCGGATCGCGGCCGAGGTGGGCGCGGCCTCCGCCGACCACTGCACCCACCTGACCGACGACGACGTCTCGGCGCTGTCGTCGTCGGGGGTGGTGGCCACCCTGCTGCCCGGCGCGGAGTTCTCCACCCGCTCGCCCTACCCGGACGCCCGCCGTCTGCTGGACGCCGGGGTGACGGTCGCGCTCGCCACCGACTGCAACCCGGGCTCCTCCTTCACCTCCTCCATGCCGTTCTGCGTGGCGCTGGCGGTGCGGGAGATGCGGATGACACCGCTGGAGGCGATCAGGGCCGCCACGTACGGCGGGGCCAGGGCGCTGCGCCGCGGGGACGTCGGCACGCTGCGGGTGGGGAGCCGAGGGGACCTGGTGATTCTCGACACACCCACGTACGTCCACCTCGCCTACCGGCCGGGGGTGCCGCTGGTGACCCAGGTGTGGAAGGAGGGGCGCCGCCTGGTTTGAGCCCCTTCGCGGGGGTTAGTCATGGGTCTTGACGTGGCGCGGGGAAACATCCTCCCTGAGGAGGAAATCCAAAACCATTCTCCAGGCGTACTTCTTGAGGGAATCTTTGCCCTGATCCATCCGTTGAAAAGACAAGCGATGTGTCTGCGCGCATGGGGCGTTGAGCGAGCGGGTGGACACGTCATAAGCAGGCGGAGCGAGGTGCCATCGGATGGCAAGGCCGACGGGGAATCGGACGCAGGATCAGCACGTCTCTGATCGAGACCTGCTCGGGACCTACCTGGCAGAGATCGGACGGGTGCCCCTGCTCACTGCGGAGGAAGAGGTCGAGCTCGCCAAGCGGATCGAGGCGGGTCTCTTCGCGGAGCAGTTGCTGGACGGTGGGTTGACGGAGCCGCGGATCGCGGACGCGGCCGATGAGGAGCTTGAACGACTGGCTGTTTCCGGACGGAGGGCCAAAGACGAATTCATCCAGGCCAATCTACGTCTTGTGGTGGCCGTCGCGCGCAAATACTCCGGGCGGGGAATGCCGTTGATCGATCTGGTCCAGGAGGGGAATCTGGGACTGGTCCGCGCGGTCGAGAAGTTCGACTATCGGCGCGGTTACAAGTTCTCGACATACGCCACGTGGTGGATCAGGCAGTCGGTGGGGCGCGCCATCCACGAGCAGGCCCGGCCGGTGCGCCTGCCCACCCACGCGGGCGAGCAGATGACCAGGCTGATGCGGGTCCGCCGCGACATGCTGGCCGAGTTCGACCAGGAGCCGACCGACGCCGACCTGGCGGCGGTGCTCGAACTCCCCATCGAGCGGGTCCGTGAGCTCCGCCGCTGGGCCTCCGACCCCGTCTCCCTGCAACTGGGCGTGGGCGACGAGGACGAGACCGAGCTCGGCGACATGATCGCCGACGACACGTGGGCCGACCCCGAGCAGCAGGCGATGGACATCCTGGAGCGCGAGCGCCTGGAGGAGTGGCTGACCGGGCTTGAGGGGCAGACCCGCGAGATGCTCCGCTGGCGCTACGGCCTGATGGACGGCCGCGAGCACACGCTGACCGAGGTCGGCGAGCGCTACGGCATCGGCCGCGACCGCGCCCGCCGGATCGAGCGCGACGCCCTGGCCCGACTGCGAAAGATGGCCACGGCCGCCTAGTCCCTACGATCCGGCACGGTTTCTACCTGGACCGTGCCGGATCGTTTTCGCTTCCACGGTGAATTCGCCACCACGGCGGTTCCCCGGCTGTTCGGGCCGTGGCGGGTTCCTCCGCGAGGGTCTCCTGCCGTTCACGCTGTGGCCGGTTCCATGGCTGTTCAGGTGTGGTGGGCTTCATCGCCGTTCAGGCTGTGACGGGTTTCGTCATCGTGGGAGCCTCATCGCCGTTCACGCGTGAGCCGGCTCCATGACTGTTCGGGCCGCGGCGGGTTCCTTCGCCGTTCACGCTGCGGTGGGCGGGTGCTCCGGACGGCCGTCTCAGTCGCTGTCCTGTGGTCCAGGCCTCCGGCCTGCGCGGGCGCGATGGTTGCGGGCTCTTTTCAAGCCGTCCGGAACACCCGCCCACCTCCGCTGCACATGCTCTCGCCGTACTGGGTGCGGACCGTAGCGGCTCTCTTTCCGGCCGCCCAGCGTTCTCCGCGCGGCTGAAGCGATCTGTACGGGCCCGTTCGGGGTGGGACGCCGTAGCTGAAGCGCCACCTCGGAAAGGAGCGCAGGGCGGGGTTACGGCGAGGTGAGGTCGAACTGCGCCCACACCACGTGGCCGACGGCCTGGGTGCCTCGATATCCGACTTTGGAGGCCAGGGCCGTCACGGTCAGGAGACCTCGGCCGTTCTCCTCGTCTCCGGCCGGAGATCGTTGCCGTCGGGTTTTGGGCGTTCCACCCCAACCACAGTCGTAGACGGCGACGCGGACGGTCGTGGTCTTGCGGATGACCTCGACGATGAAGGAGCCGTGAGCCTTCCCACTGGCGGTGTGGCGCAGCGCGTTGCTGACGAGTTCCGAGGCGACCAGCTCGGCGTCTTCGCGACAAGGGGAGTCGTCCAACAGGAAACGGACGAACTGGCGGGCCCGTGGTGCCTGATCGAGACGACCCAGGAAGGTCCGCCGCCAGGTCAGGCCGCCGGGGCGGATCGCCACCATCGCGTGGATCAGCTCGGGACGAGGCACGGCCGGTTCGTCGATCGTGGATGGTCGGTGAGCGAAGTCAGCCATTGAGGGTTCTCCGTTCGGCTCGACGAGATCGGGCGCTCATCTCCCACGACATCCCACGTGACGACGGAACGGCAGAGCCTGTACGTACTGCGAAAGATCATTTGCGACCCTTGCAAAAACAGCGGGAAAGAAGAGGTGTGCCGCTTCTCAGGGTGACGGTCCGCTTACGATGAGATCCCCTCCCTGGATCAGGTGGCCATGGTGGAGACGCGAAGGCATGACGTGTCGCAGCCTCGGATGCGCGACGCGGTCGCCGCACACGACTACGGGAAAGTGGTACGGCTCGCCCGCCGTGCCCAAGGTTTGACGCAACAGGAGCTCGGCGTTCGGGCGGGTTACTCGGCCGCGACGATTTCGCGGCTGGAAACCGGACATCAGGCGTTGGACGACATCACCACGCTTCGCATCCTTGCCCGCGTGCTTGACATTCCACCGTCGTGGCTGGGGCTGTCGTCCCCGCTCACGTCGGAGGATTCCCCGGTGGGCCGGAGCGTCCACCTTCGCTCCACGGCCGCTCCCGTTAGTGTTGAACCTCACCTGGCAGGGGAGGATGACGCCGTGAAGCGACGCCGGTTTCTCGCCGGGCTCACCGGTCTGACCGGGGCGGCCCTCCTCGCGGGACCTCAGGAGGCGGTTGACGCCGCGACGATGGCTCAGCGTCTCGAACGGTTCCTCACCACGGGCACCACCGGAACCCCGGCGACCATGACCGAGTTGCGCGCGGCTCTGGACGTGGCGCGTACGACGTTCGACGCCTGCCGGTACGGCGATCTGTCGATCATGCTTCCCCGGGTCGCGGCCACCGCTCAGGCCACCCTCGCCCAGGTGGAAGGGCGGGAGCGGGAACGGGTCAACGCCTACCTCGCGGACGCCTACATGCTCACCAGCGAGTTCGCGGTCAAGCTCAATCAGGACGGCATGGCCTGGGTGGCGGCCGACCGTGCCCTCGCCACGGCCGCCCTCTCGGGTGACCCGTTCACGACCGCCGGGGCCTCCCGGGCTGTGGCGATCGCCATGCGGCGTCAGGGGCGTCACGAGGGTGCGGTCGGTATGCTCACGCGCACCGCGCTCGATCTGGGGGCGGACAGTGGAACCCCAGAGCCGCAGACGCTTCAGGTCTATGCCGCCCTGCTATGCACCGCCGCCTACTCGTGTGCCCAGAACGGCCTGAGGGCCCAGTCGCTCGATCTGGTCGGGGAAGCCGAGCAGGCGGTGGCCCGTCTTCCTGAGGCCACGTCGCGGGGGAGGCTTCCGACGCCCGCGAACGTCGCGGTGTATCGGGTCGGCATTCATACCGCCCTCGGTGAGCCGGGGGTCGCTCTCGATCACGCTCGTGGGGTGAACCACCGCCTGCTTCCCACTCCTGAACGCCATGCTCGCTGGTGTGTTGACACGGCTCGCGCCTGGGAGCAGTTTGGTCGCCGGGATCGGGCGGTGACCGCGTTGCTCGCCGCCGAGCGGACCGCTCCCCAGGAGATTCGCCGCCCCTCGGTGTCCACGCTGATTTCGGGAATGCGGTACGGCACGGGCCCGGTCCCCTCGGAGCTTCACGCGCTGGCTATTCGTAATGGCCTGAACTGAGCCGGTCAGCTGTTTTGTGACTGGTGTTTCTGGGGGTTCCGCGGCGTACGGCTGCATTGTATGGTGAGAAGGGGTTTTCTTTGGCGCTCGCCGTGCGCTCCTTTCGAAAGTAACGCTTCAGTTACGGCGGCTCGCTCCGAACGGTCTCGTACGGATCGCTTCAGCCGCACGGCGTTCACAGGGCGGCCGGAGAGTGAGCGGCTACGGTCGTACGCCGTGCGGTGGGAGCGGGCACAGCGGAGGTGGGCGGGTGTTCCGGACGGCTTGAAAGAGCCCGTAACCACCGCGCCCGCGCAGGCCGGAGGCCTGGATCGCCGGAGAGTGACTGAGACGGCCGTCCGGAATGCCCGCCCACCGTAGCGTGAACGACGCCGAAGCCGATCAAGGCCGGGTGAGGCTCTGGCCAGGGGTTACGGCCCTACCTATATGTCTGGATTGGGGGGACATGGTGGGCGTGGCGGCCGTCCTGGGCGGGGGTGTCCAGGCCCCAGGGAACCGTCAAGCGGGGTTCACCTGGGCTGTTTTTCGGTCATCTGTAAGTCATGGCGCACCTTGTCCGAAACATGTATGAAACACCATGCTGCCGAGATTCACAGATGTGAAACACACAAGGTCGCACCTTGAAACGGTGGAAGAACACGCTGTGGCGCAACGTCAGTGCGCGGCCGGTCGATGGAGCCCAGGAAGCGATCACTGCGCTTGTGAAACCGGCCACACGCCATTTGTAAGGGAGGGTCGCGTCGAATGAAGATCGATAGCGGCACCACTGCCTGGATGCTCACAGCCACCGCGCTGGTGCTGTTGATGACTCCCGGCCTCGCGTTCTTCTACGGAGGAATGACAAGGGCCAAGAGTGTCCTGAACATGATGATGATGTCGTTTGTCAGCATCATCACCGTCACCATCGCCTGGGTGCTTTATGGGCACTCGCTGACCTTCACCGACAACGGCAGCGAGCTCGTCAACAAGTTCATCGGCGGCTTCGACGCCCTTGGACTGCAGAGCCTGGTCGACACCGCCACCAAGGACGATGGCACGGGTATGCCGAGCCTGGTGTTCTCGGCCTTCCAGCTCACTTTCGCGATCATCACCGTCGCGCTGATCAGTGGTGCCATCGCCGACCGCGCCAAGTTCGGCGCCTGGGTGCTGTTCACCATCGTCTGGGCGACCATTGTCTACTTCCCCGTGGCCCACTGGGTCTGGGGTAACGGCTGGCTGTTCAACCTCGGCATCGAGGACTTCGCCGGTGGCACCGTGGTCCACATCAACGCGGGAGCCGCGGCCCTGGCGCTGGCGCTCGTGCTCGGCAAGCGCGCCGGATGGCGCAAGGAGCCGATGCGGCCGCACAACCTGACCCTGGTCCTGCTCGGCGCCGGTCTCCTGTGGTTCGGCTGGTTCGGTTTCAACGCGGGCTCCGAGCTCGCGGTGGACGGCACCGCCGGCCTGGCGTTCATGAACACCCAGATCGCCACCGCGGCGGCGGCGGGCGCCTGGCTCGTGGTCGAGAAGCTCCGCGACGGTCACGCCACCAGCCTCGGTGTCGCCTCCGGCGCCGTCGCCGGTCTGGTCGCCATCACCCCGGCCTGTGGTTTCGTGGACCCCTGGGCGGCTCTCCTCCTCGGCCTCGTCGCCGGTGCGGTCTGCGCCTACGCGGTGGGCCTGAAGTACAAGCTCAACTACGACGACTCCCTCGACGTGGTCGGCGTGCACCTGGTCGGCGGCGTGATCGGCGCGGTCTCCCTGGGCTTCATCGCCGCCTACCCGTTCCTGGAGCAGCAGAGCCCCGGCCTCCTCTACGGCGGCGGTGTCAAGCAGCTGGGCCTGCAGATCCTCGGCCCGGTCGCGGTCGGCGCCTACTCCTTCATCATCACGTGGATCATCGCTAAGATCATCGACAAGACGATGGGCTTCCGGATCGGCGCCGAGGAAGAGGTCACCGGAGTCGACATCACCTCCCACGCCGAGACCGGTTACGACCTCGGCACCATCCACTCCTCGGGTGTGGCCGCCGTCAACGGTCCGGCCCCCGCCCCGGCGTCTAAGAAGGTGGACGCATGAGACTCATCACCGCGATCATCAAGCCGTTCAAGCTCGATGATGTGAAGGCGGCCCTGGAGCAGTTCGGGGTCAAGGGCATGACGGTCAGCGAGGCCAGTGGTTACGGCCGCCAGCGTGGTCACACCGAGGTCTACCGAGGTGCCGAGTACCAGGTCGACCTGGTACCCAAGGTTCGCCTCGAAGTGCTCGCCGAGGAGGAGGATGCCGAGGACGTCATCGACGTCATCGTCAAGGCCTCGCAGACCGGCAAGATCGGTGACGGCAAGGTCTGGTCCGTTCCGGTGGACACGGTCATCCGCGTCCGCACCGGGGAACGCGGACCTGAGGCGCTCTAACCGGTGAGAGGCGACACTCGCTCGTACGCCGCGGCCCGTAAGGAACGGGCCGCGGACATCGACCGCTGGCTGACGGACCTGGTCCGCACCGCCGTCGGTACGCCGTACGGGTCCAACGGGGGAACGACGAGAAACGACGAGCGCGGCGCCCTCAGCGGAGTCGCGCTCGTCGCGGTTGGAAGCCTCGGGCGCTCCGAGCTCGCGCCGGGCAGTGACCTCGACCTGGTCCTGCTCCACGACGGGCGGGAGGACGTGGCGCGCATCGCCGACCGCATCTGGTACCCGATCTGGGACTCCGGGGTCGGCCTCGACCACTCGGTGCGGACGGTGGACGAGGCGGCCAAGGTCGCCAGGGAGGACCTCAAGGCGGTCCTCGGCCTGATCCAGGCGCGGCACGTGGCGGGGGATCCGGAGCTGACGCGCTCGGCGCGCGAGGTCGTGCTCGCCGAGTGGCGCGCCGACTCCCGGCGCCGCCTGGGCGAGCTGCGCGACGCCGCGGACAAGCGGGCGGAGGCGAGCGGTGAGCTGGCGTTCCTGCTCGAACCCGACCTCAAGGACTCCCGGGGCGGCATCCGCGACGTGCAGGCGATGCAGGCCGTGGCGGCGGCCTGGGTCGCCTCGGCGCCAGGCCCCCGGGTCCGCGAGGCCTACGAGCTGCTGCTCGACATCCGGCACGGCCTGCACCTGGTGACCGCCCGTGGCGCGGACAGGCTGGTGCTCCAGGAGCAGGACGCGGTCGCGGGAGTTCTCGGCCTGCTCGACGCCGAGGCGCTGATGCGCAGGCTCGCCGAGGCCGCCAGGACGATCGGGCACGCCTTCGACGCCACCTGGCGCACCGTCGACCGGCTGCTGACCGGCCCCACCCCCCGTGGCCGCCGCCCGCTCGCCGACGGCGTCGTCGAGCACGGCGGGGAGGTCGTGCTCGCCCGCGGGGTCAACCCGCGCAAGGACCCGGTCCTGGTGCTGCGCGCCGCCGCAGCCGCGGCCGAGGCGGGGCTGCCGCTGGCGCCCGCCACCGTCACCACGCTGGCCGCCCAGTCGCCGCCGCTGCCCGTGCCCTGGCCGGACGAGGCGCGTGACGCGCTGGTGGCACTGCTCGGCGCCGGTCGCGCGGCCGTGCCCGTCTGGGAGGAGCTCGACCAGGCGGGGGTGCTGGTCCGCCTGCTGCCCGACTGGGAGCGGGTGCGGCACCGCCCGCAGCGCAACCCGGTGCACCGCTACACCGTCGACCGGCACCTGATCGAGGCCGCCGCGGGGGCCGCCTCGTTCACCCGCGAGGTCTCGCGGCCCGACCTGCTGCTCATCTCCGCGCTCCTGCACGACATCGGCAAGGGATACCCCGGCGACCACTCCACCACCGGCGCCGTCGTCGCCCGCGACATCGGGACCCGGATGGGCCTGCCCCCGGCCGACGTCGACATCCTGGAGACCGTGGTCCGCCACCACCTGCTGCTGCCCGAGACGGCCACCCGCCGCGACCTGGACGACCCGGTGACGATCTCCCGGGTGGCCGAGGCCGTCGGCTCGCGCGAGGTCCTCGAACTGCTGGCGGCCCTCGCGGTGGCCGACGGCCACGCCACCGGGCCCGCCGCCTGGAACTCGTGGAAGGCCTCGCTCGTCGCCGACCTGGTACGCCGGGTGCGTTCGGCGCTCTCGGGCACCCCGCTGCGCCCCGCGCCCTCGCTCTCGGTGGAGCAGGCGTCCCTGGCCCGCCACGGCGGCGGCGCCGTGCGCGTCAACGGGGGAGCGGTCACCGTGGTCGCGCCCGACCGCGCCGGGCTGCTCTGGCGCGCGGCCGGGGTGCTGGCCGCGCACCGGATGGTGGTCCGCGCCGCGTCGGCCGCCTCGGCGGGGGCGACCGCCGTCATCGAGTTCTCGGTCGTTCCCGAGTACGGCTCACCGCCCGACCCCGCGACGCTGGAGGCCGACCTGAGACTGGTCCTGGCCGGACGCCTCGACATCGAACAACGCCTGGCCAGGAGGACCAGGTCGCTGCGCCCGGCCCGGGTGCCGGTGGCGCCGCCGAGGGTGAACCTGGTGGACGACGCGTCCAACACCGCGACCGTCATCGAGGTGCGAGCCCATGACCGTCCGGGGCTTTTGTGGCGGATTGGTAGAGCATTTGGCGAATGTGGTCTTGACGTACGGGCCGCCCGTGTGGAGACTCTCGGCGCAGAGGCGGTGGACGTCTTCTACGTGGTCGACCGAGCCGGCCGCCCGCTGACCGACGAGGTCCAGCGGGCGCAGGTACGGGATCAGGTGCTGGCTGCCCTGCGGTAACCGTAAAAAATCGGTCTCTCGTCGCCTTCGTAACGATTAAAGTCGGTATGTCGGGTTTGCCGATTTTTTGCCATGACCTTGTGGTCTGATGTTGTCCACTTGTGTCGTGATTGAGGGGTAGCGAGAGCGGTGACTACGGCGACATCCGAAAGCGGAGGTGCTTCGGCACCCGACCGTGGCAAGCGGCCTGCCGCCCGGTTCGGCTTGAAAAACTGGCGCGTCCGTTCACGTCTGACGGCCCTGATCCTGGTGCCGACGGCGGTGGGCGTCGTGCTCGCCGGTACGCGTGTGGTGGCCTCCGTCGACAGCGTCGCGGGATACCAGCGGACCGCCTCCGCGGCGGAGTACTCCGGCGGGCTCCGCGATCTGGCCCAGGCGCTCGGGCTGGAACGTGACCGTGGCGCCTGGTCGTCGTTCCAGCCCTCGAACAAGAGCTTGAAGGACAGCTCCGACGCGCAGCGGAAGACCGTGGACGCGCTGGTCAAGAAGGTGCGGCTGGAAGTCCAGGCGATCGACGACTCCTACGGCGCCCGAGTCGTCGAGGCGGCCAAGGACGTGGCCTACCAGCTGGAGGGCCTGTCCGAGCTGCGCAATCTCGCGGGCATCACCCGTGTGGAACGGTACAGTTTCATGATCGCCCCGCTGCTGACGCTCCACGAGGAGCTCACACTGGTCAGCGACGACCCGGAGATCATCGGCAACACCCGCGCGCTCAGCGCCCTGGCGTACGCCAAGGAGGAGGTCTCCAAGCAACGCGCCCGGCTGCTGGCCGGCTACTACGCGCCCTCGCTCATCAACCCGCAGGAGGTCGAGAAGTTCATCGCCTCCCGCTCCCGCATGGACGAGTACGAGGCGGACTTCGGCGTCGAGTCGACCCCGGAGAACGCGCAGCTCCTCGCCACCGCGATGATCGACGAGAAGGTCCACCGGGCCGAGCTGATCAAGGCCAGGGTCATCGTGCTCGCCAGCGACCCCAATCGCACCGGGCGGCTGCTGTCCGACTTCAACGAGGTCAAGCAGTGGTTCTCGGACAACACCACGGTCCTCGACCGGATGCGCAAGGTCGAGACCAAGGTCGCCGGTGACGTGGTCACCCGGGCCAGGGACCTGGAGGACGCCGAGCAGCGCAACGCGATCGTCACCTCCGGGCTGATCCTGCTCCTGCTCCTGCTGGTGCTCGGCCTCACGGTCGTCATCGCCCGCTCGATGGTGACGCCGCTGCGCCGCCTGCGCGCCGAGGCGCTGGAGGTCGCGAGCTTCAGGCTTCCCGAGGTCGTGCGAAGGCTCCGGGTCTCCGGCGACACGCGCACGCCCGACGTCGATCCCATCCCGGTCGACAGCAGCGACGAGATCGGCGAGGTCGCCAAGGCCTTCGACGAGGTCCACCGGCAGGCCGTGCGGCTGGCCTCGGAGGAGTCCGAGCTCAGGTCCAACATCAGCGCGATGTTCGTCAACCTGTCACGGCGCACGCAGACCCTGGTCGAGCGGCAGATCTCGCTGATCGACGGCCTGGAGAAGGGCGAGGAGGACGGCGGCCGCCTGGCCGACCTGTTCCGGCTCGACCACCTGGCCACCCGCATGCGCCGCAACTCCGAGAACCTCCTGGTCCTCGCCGGTCACGAGCCGACCCGCAGGCGAAGCCAGCCGGCCAAGCTCGTCGACGTCGTCCGCGCCTCCCTGTCGGAGGTCGAGGACTACGAGCGGGTCCAGGTCAAGGTGCACCGTACGATCTCGGTCGCGGGCAGTGCCGCCAACGACATCGTGCACCTGGTCGCCGAGCTGGTGGAGAACGCCATCCAGTTCTCCCCCCGGGCCAGCCAGGTCGTGGTGTCCAGCAGCGTCATCGAGGGCGGCGGCGCGCTGCTCGCGGTCAGTGACCCGGGCATCGGCATGACCCACGAGGAACTGGTCGAGACGAACCGCAAGCTGGCCGACCCGCCCGTCGTCGACGTCTCGGTGTCGCGGCGCATGGGCCTGTTCGTGGTCGGCCGCCTGGCGCTGCGCCACGGCATCCGGGTCCAGCTGCGCCCGCAGGAGGGCGGCGGTCTCGTCGCCATGGTCCTGTTCCCGCCCGCGCTCATCGTCCAGGCGGTCCAGCCGGTGCAGACGCCGTCCTGGGGGGTCGAGCAGGCTCCCGTGCAGGACCTCTTCACCCAGGCCCAGGCGCCCGCGGGTCGCCCGCCCGTCGAGCGGCCCTCGTACGGGCACACCCATCCCTCGTTCGAGCAGGGGCAGTCGCCGTTCGGGCAGGACCCGTTCGGGCGGTCGCCGTTCGAGCAGCCGTCGTTCGGGCAGGGCTCGTTCGGCCAGGCGTCGTTCGGGCAGGCGTCCGTGGAGGCGCCCTCGTTCGGCTCCGGCCGCCCGGCCCCGGACTGGCCGGTTCCCGCGGGTCCCTCCGGCCCGGCGGGGAGCGGCCCGCCCCTGCCCAAGCGCCAGGTCAACGGCAACGGGGGTGCCTCCGCTCCCGAGTTCTCCCCCTGGAGCCAGTCCTCGTACGAGGACACGGCGACGGGGGTGATGCCCGGGGTGGGCGTCTCCCCGCTCGAAGCCGAGCAGGAGGAGTACCTGCCGATCTTCGCCTCGATCGAGTCCGCCTGGTTCCGCCGCGCGGAGGAGGCGGGCGGGACCTCGGGAGCGACGGCGTCCCCCGTCTCGGGGAGCGGGTTCCACGAGCCGGAGGCCGCGTGGGGGGAGGAGCCGACACCCCCGTCCGGCATGCCGGCTCGCGAGACACCGCCGACGAGAGAGCAGGTGAGGGCCGTGGCGGCCGAGCGACCCGCGCCGGAGGGCGACCCGGACGGCTGGAACACCCCCGCCGACGCCGGGTGGCGCGCCGCCCAGGCGGCGAGCGAGCCCGCGCTCGGCGGAGTGACCTCGGCGGGCCTGCCCAAGCGCACTCCCAAGGCGAACCTCGTACCCGGTACGGCCGCCGCCGTGCCGTCCAGCCCCATGCCGCCCATGTCACCGGACAGGGTGCGCAACCGTCTGTCGAGCTTCCAGCAAGGCGTACGGCGGGGCCGCGCCGAAGTAGTCGAAACCACCACCAGGAACCTGGTGGACGAGGAGGAGGGCTCGTGACGATCCTGAGTCATGAGGCACGCAGGTTCGACTGGCTGATCACCGAGTTCGTCCGTGGCACGCCCGGTGTCGCGCACGCGGTGTGCGTCTCCGCCGACGGGCTGAGGATCGCCAGTTCCGAGGGGTTCCCGCCCGACAGGGCCGACCAGCTCGCCGCCGTCTCGGCGGGACTGCTCAGCCTGACGGTGGGCGCCTCCCGCGTGTTCGAGGGGGGCGCCGTCACCCAGACCGTGGTCGAGATGGAGCGTGGCCTGCTGCTGGTCATGGCGATCAGCGACGGCTCGGTGCTCGCCGTGCTGGCCTCCCCCGACTGTGACATGGGGCTGGTGGCGTACCAGATGACGATGCTCGTCGACAGGGCCGGGCAGGTGCTCACCCCGGCGCTCCGTGCCGAGCTGCAGTCCTCCCGGGGCCGGTGATGACCGCGCTCGCGCCCGGTCTCCCCACGGGAGAGGCTCGTGCTCGGCACTGACGGAACCGGGGACGACGAGCCCCTGTTCCGTCCGTACGCCGTGACCGGCGGCAGGTCGGAGCCCCGGTTCCACATGGCGATGGAGGCGCTGGTCTCCTCCTCCTTCATCATGGAGGAGGACCTGGCGCTGCTCACCCCCGAGCAGGATGCGATCATCAGGCTCTGCCGTTCGTACCGCTCGGTCGCCGAGATCTCGGCGCTGCTGAGGGTCCCGCTCGGCGTGGCCCGCGTGCTGGTGGCGGATATGGTCGACGAGGGCTTCGTCCGCATCCACCAGCCGCATCTCGACGAGGGACAACCGGACCTCAACATGCTCGAAAGGGTTCTCAGTGGACTTCGCAGGCTCTAGCCAGGGTGGCCTGACGTCAACGAAGATCGTTGTCGCGGGTGGGTTCGGCGTCGGCAAGACCACGTTCGTGGGGGCGGTGTCGGAGATCGTGCCGCTGACCACGGAGGCGGTGATGACCGACGCCAGCGCCGGGATCGACGACCTCGGGCTGACCCCCCACAAGACCACCACCACGGTCGCGATGGACTTCGGCCGCCTCTCGCTGGACCGGGACCTGATCCTGTACCTGTTCGGTACGCCGGGTCAGCACCGGTTCTGGTTCATGTGGGACGACCTGGTCCGTGGCGCGATCGGCGCCGTGGTCCTGATCGACACCCGTCGGCTCGCCGACGGCTTCCCGGCGATCGACTACTTCGAGGAGGCCAAGCTCCCCTTCGTGGTCGGCGTCAACGGCTGGAACGGGGAGTTCCCGCACCACGAGGAGGAGGTGCGGGAGGCGCTGACGCTGGCTCCGCACATTCCCGTGGTGCGGACCGACGCCCGTTCCCGCGAGTCGGTGAAGAGCACGCTGATCACGCTGGTCGAGCACGTGCTGCGGGTTCGCACGGCCTACGGCACCTCGGTGTAGTCCCGGGTCATCCGGCGTTCCCCCGGGGGACGGGCCCGCGCTCCGCGGGGTCGTCCCCGGACGGGGTTCAGCCCGGTATCCACTCCTTCCAGGTTATTTTGTTGGCGTCGATCCACTTCTGGGCCGCCTGGGCGGCGTCGAGGCCGTTGTTGGTCATGTCGTTCGCCACCACGTTCTGCTGCTCGTTCGTCCAGGTGAAGTTCCGGACCAGCTCGTAGGCCCTGCCACCGGTGTCGGCGAACCGCCTGCTCACGATCTTGTCGAGCAGGTAGGGCGGGTAGTCGCACCTGACCTTGGCGGGGTCGGCGTCGCAGCCGATCGCGTACGGCGGGAGGGTGATCTTCGCCAGTTTGATGTGGGTGAAGAGCCACTGCGGCTCGTAGAAGTACATCAGCAGCGGGGTCCTGTCGCGGGTCGCCCGTTTGGCGGCGTCGATCAGCGCTTTCTCGCTCCCCGCGTAGACGACCCGGTAGTCGAGGTCGAGATTGCGGACCAGGGCCTCGTCGTGGGTGACATATGAGGGATCCCCGTCGAGTATTTGACCTAAATCGCCGGACTTATCCGTTTTGAAGAGGTGGGCGTACCTGTTGAGCTGCCGCCAGTCGGTGATGCCGGGGTACTTGTCCACCATCCACTGGGGGACGTACCAGCCGATGACGCCCCTGGGGCCGCTCCTTCCGGCGGAGACCGCGACCTTTTTGTCCTCGATGTAGGTCTGCTTCAGCGCCTCCCGTCCCCAGTTCTCCACGATCACGTCCACCGTGCCCTTTTCGAGGCCCTCCCAGGACCGGGGCGGGTCGAGGTTCACCGTCTGCACCCGGTAGCCGAGCTCCTGGGTCAGCAGGCGGCCGATGACCGCGGCACCGGCCTCGTAGCCCGCCCACCCGTTGACGGCGATCCGCACGATCCCGTCGCCGGAGGCCGGGGCCGCCGGTGCGGCTGACCCCTGGCCGGTGCACGCGGCGAGGGAGAGGAGCAGCGCGGCGAGTGCCAGGAGGCGGGGCCGGGTTCGGGCGGGCGGGCGGGAACCGCGAACCTGGCTCGCGGCGTCGCCGGGTGTGGCCACGGTCTCCTCCAGGGCTCGCCGCCCGGATCCGGCGGACCGGGGACGCGGTGAGGGCTACGGATGCAGGGAGTCAAGATATGGCGTAAATATCGTGAATCACAATGTTGTGGTCGCCCCGAAGTCGGAGAGCCCCGCCGCAGGCCCTGGGTGGAACGGTGCAAACGGCCATACAGGTCGGGAAATACGTAATGAGAGTATTCGGATGGCCGAAACCGGCGTTCCAGTCATAGCTGGAGCCCCTGATCCAGTCCCTACTTCACCACGAATACGCATTTATAGAGCTGCGTTCGCTTGGCCCCACACGTTGATATGTGCTCGAATTGCCGGGAACCACGGGAAATTTGGCCATAGGTTCATCCACCGAGAGGGCAGCGTTCGGTGAGTACACACGAGATCCACGGCGCGGGCGGTCGTCTGCGCCTGCGGAACTGGCGGGTGCGCCGTCGCCTGGTCGCGCTCATCCTGGTGCCCACGATCGCCGCGGTGCTGCTCGGCGGTGTCCAGGTGTTCGCCTCGATGCGCGCCGCGGGCGACTACCAGCGGGTCAACGACCTCGCCAGGCTCTCCGCCCGCGTCAGCACGCTCACCCACGAGCTGGCCGAGGAACGCGACCACACCGCCTGGTTCATCGCCCGCGGCCGCCCGCAGGACGGCGTGGAGGACGTACGGGCCCAGATGGACCTGGTCGACAGCTCCGTGGCACGCGTCCGCGAGAGCGGTTCCCTGCTCGGCGCGGAGGTGACCGGCCGTACCAGGGCCGAGGTCGAGACCGCGATCACCCGCCTGGACGACCTCCCCCCGCTGCGCGAGCAGGCCCTGAGGTCGACACTGCTGCCCGACGCGACCATCGGCGCCTACACCCTGGTCATCGCCGACCTGCTCTCCCTGCACGACGAGCTCGGCAAGGGCGTCGCCGACGACGTCCTGTTCGGCCAGGCGCTCACCCTGGACGCGCTCGCCCGCGCCAAGGAGGCCCTCTCCTTCCAGCGGGCGCTGCTGACGGTGGTGCTCGTGGCCGGACGGTTCGAACAGGGGCAGATGGAGCAGTTCCTCGGCGCGCTCTCCACCGAGCGCAACGAGCGCAGGACCTTCGCCGCCGAGGCCGGAGCCCGGGACCGCCGCCTCTTCGACGAGACCGTCAACGGCCGTACCGCCGAACGCGCCGAACTCATCCGCGAGCTGGTCCTGCTCCGCGCGTCCTCGGGCACCTCGCTGCGGGGCCTGGACCTGGAGCGGAAGGACGACGCCAAGGAGTGGTACGACGCGGCCACCGTCACCATCGGCCACATGCGCGAGGTCGAGGAGCGGTACGCCCAGAACATCGTCGCGCGCAGCCAGCGGCTCGGCGACGACGAGCAGAACCACGCCCTGATGGTCGCCACGGCCGTCGCCGCCCTGCTGGCGCTCGTGCTGGTGATCACGATCGCGGTGGCGCGCTCGCTGGTCAGACCGCTGCGGCGGCTGCGCAGGGAGGCGCTGGAGGTCGCGGGGGAGCGGCTGCCCGCGTACGTCCAGCGGGTCCGCGAGTCACACGGAGGGGAGATCGTCGCCGACGTGCCGCCGATCGGGGTAATGTCGCGTGACGAGATCGGCGAGGTCGCCAGGGCGTTCGACGAGGTCCACCGGGAGGCCGTCCGGCTGGCGGGTGAGGAGGCCAGGCTGCGCAACACGGTGAACGCGATGTTCGTCAACCTCTCCCGGCGGAGCCAGACCCTGGTGGAACGCCAGCTCAGCCTGGTCGAACGGCTGGAGCGCGGCGAGCGCGACGACCAGCGGCTGGCGGACCTGTTCAAGCTCGACCACCTCGCCACCCGCATGCGCCGCAACAGCGAGAACCTGCTCGTCCTCGCCGGGCAGGAGGTGGCGCGGCGCTGGAGGCAGCCGGTCGAGCTGATGGACGTGGTCAGGGCCTCGCTGTCGGAGGTGGAGAACTACGAGCGGGTGACGAACCTGGTCCAGTCGGAGGTCGCCGTCGCGGGTCCCGCGGTGAGCGACGTGGTCCACCTGTTCGCCGAGCTGATCGAGAACGCCGTCTCGTTCTCGCAGCCGGACACCCGGGTCACGGTGTCCAGCAGCCGGATCGACGGCGGCGGCGTGATGGTCTCGGTGACCGACAAGGGCATCGGCATGACGCTCGACGAGCTCTCGGAGGCCAACTGGCGCCTCGCCAACCCGCAGGCCGCCGACGCCTCGGTCGCCCGCCACATGGGCCTGTTCGTCGTCAGCCGCCTCGCGCTCAAGCACGGTATCCGCGTCCAGCTCCGTCCCCAGGACTCCGGCCTGGCCGCGATGATCCTGCTCCCGGAGTCGCTCCTCGTCTTGCCGCCCGTGGGGATCCAGCAGACCGGCTACCCGTCGCCCGCCTTCCCCGGTACGCCGGGCGCGGCCGGTCTTCCCGCCGGGGTGGTCGGCTTCCCCGCGGGCGGGGCCGGTTCGGCTTTCCCCGGGTTCCCCGGTGACGCGGGCGCTTCGCCGTTCCCCGGGTTCCCCGGTGACGCGGGCGCTTCGCCGTTTCCCGGGTTTCCCGGTGATGCGGCCGGTTCGCCGTTTCCTGGTGACGCGGGTGATCCGCATGGTTCGCCGTTCCCCCGGTTCCCCGGTGACGCGGGTGATCCGCCCTTCCCCCAGGCTCCCGGCGCGGCCGGTTCGCCGTCGCCCCACGCTCCCGGGGTCGCGGGACCGCCTCCGAGGGTTCCGCTGCTCGCGGCGCCCACGGCCATGCCACCGGCGCCTCCCGCCGACCGGGTGGCGCCGCTGCCCTCGCGGGTCAGGCCGGACGCGACCGCGCCGAGCGTGTGGAGCCCGCCCGCGGAGCGGCTCCGCCCGCCGGGGGAGCGGGGAGGGTTCCCGCAGCCGCCCCCCGGCCCGTTCGACCGCTTTCCCGGGCCGCTCGACTCCCCGTCCGGCCAGGTCCCGGCGGAAGGGGAGGACGACTTCCTGCCGATCTTCGCCTCGGTCGAGTCCGGCTGGTTCCGGATCGCCGACCCCGCCCGGGACTCCGCCGCGGACCCGGCGGGCCCCGAGGCGGGCGCCACTCCCGGCGCCTCAGCTTCCGGCGTCCCCGCCTCCGGTGATTCTCTTTCCGACGCCGGTCCCGTGGCCGGGGTGTCCCGGGCCGAGCCGGAGTCGTGGACCTCGCCGGGCGACAGCGGCTGGCAGGCCGCGCAGGCGGTGAACACCCCCGCGCACGGTGGTACGACCTCGGCCGGTCTGCCCAGGCGTACTCCCCGGGCCAACCTGGTCCCCGGCTCGGTCGCGCCTCTCGTACGGCCCGAGCCGTCCCCCGCGCCGGAGGGCGCGCCGCGCCTCTCGCCCGAGCGGGTGCGCAGCCGCCTGTCGAGCTTCCAGGAGGGCGTGCGCAGAGCGCGCAACGAACTCCCGAACCGGGAACAGTAGTGCGGGCCGACAACCGGGACCAGGGACGGGAGCGTCGCGACGGCCGCGCCCCCCGACACGACGAGCGGCACGACGAGCGACGAGGCAAGGGGTGGGACGAGGGGTTGGACGACACGCCCCGGTACGGCTTCCCCGCCGGGTCACCGGGTGAGAGGTCCGGCTTCGCGCCGTTCGCGCACACCGCCGAGGCCGGGTCACCGGGTGGGAGATCAGGCTTCGCGCCGTCCGTGCACGCCGCCGAGGCCGGGTCACCGGGTGAGAGGTCCGGCTTCGCGTCCGCCGAGGCCGGGTTGCCGGTGCGGGCGTCCGGCTTCGCCCCGTTCGTCCAGGCCGCCGGGACCGGGTCACTGGGATACGGCACGCCGGGGGAGGCGTCCGGGTTCGGCACTCAGCGGGACGGGCGCTTCGGGTACGGGCCCGAGCACGACGAGCACGACGATCACGCCGAGGAGGAGAGCTCGCTGATCCGGATGTACGCCGTGACCGGAGGGCGGGTCGTCCCGAGTTCCAGGCTCGCGATGGAGGCGCTGGTCTCGACCACGACCACGACCACGCTCGGCCTGTCCTACATCAGGGAGTACCGCTTCATCAGTGACCTGTGCCGCAGCATCCGCTCGATCGCCGAGATATCCGCCCTCCTGAGCGTCCCGCTCGGCGTCACCCGCGTCCTGGTCTCCGACATGGAGTCCGAGGGCCTGGTACGGATCCACCACCCCCGGGTCACCGCGGCGGGCCCCGGGCCCGACCTCCTCGAACGCGTCCTCAACCACCTCAGGGGCTAGGGCGTCCCGGTCTCAGGCGAGCCACCAGCGGGCGGCGACGAGCTCGGCCACCAGGGTCTCGGTCAGCAGCGCCACGTCGGGGTCGTCGTCGTGGAGGTAGCGGACGGAGGCCCTGGCGCCGGGAAGGTCGCCGCCGACGGTCAGGACGGTGGAGCCGCGCTGCCGGATCCAGTCCATGGCCTGCTCGTCGTAGCGGGAGCCGGGGAACACGATGGCGCGGTAGTCGAGGGTCTTGGTGAGGTAGACGTCCACGTGGGCCCAGTCGCCGGTCTCGCACGCGTCGGCCGCCCTGCGAGGTCCCTCCCGGAACATCAGGGCCGACTGCTCGGCCGAGGACAGGTGCTCGGCGGGGGCGATCGTGTAGACGCCGTGCGGTCCGTCGAGCAGCGCCGCCGCCGGTTCCAGCCACTCGCCGCGGCGGCCGAGCAGGTCGGCGGTGGCCTCGGCCGTACGGCGGAGCAGCCCGGGCACGTCCCGGCGGGGACCGTCGGGCACGGCGAGACGGTCGCCGAGTGCCAGGAGCAGGGCGAGGGTGTGCTGGAAGGTCCGGCAGGAGACGCCACCGCGCTCCTCGCCCGCCAGCATCGGGACCACCAGGTCGGCGCCCTCGGTGACGGCCGAGTCCGGGTTGTTGGTCAGCGCGAGGACGAAGGACCGGCCCCGGTGGCGGGCGACCGCGTCCAGGGTCTCCCGGCTGCCGCCGGTGGCGGAGATGGCGACCACCAGGGTGTCCTGGCCCGGCGGGTAGGACAGGGCGGCGGAGGCGTACTCGGCCACGGCGTCCACCCCCGAGGCCCGCAGGCGCAGCGCGGCCACCCGGGCGGCGTACCGGGAGCTGCCCATGCCGAGCAGGAGCACCCGCCGGATCCCCGAGGGGATCCCCGCGAAGGGGTCGCCCGCCTCCAGGGCGTCGGCCAGGGCGGCCAGCGCGGCGGGCTTGGCCTCCAGGTCGGCGAGGTACAGCTCGGGAATCACGAGGTCTCCTTCATCGAATGCGTCGGGTTCGTCGGTTTCAGCGGGTTCACCGAGTCCGGCGAAGCCCAGCAGGTCCAGCAGGTCCAGCAGGTCCAGCGGGTCCAGCGGGTTCACCGGTATCGGGACCGCAGCACGCCCATCGGGGCGTAGCGCCAGCGGGGGAGGTGCCTGGCCGCGTAGACGAGCTCGCGGCACTCCTGCTCGATCTCGAACGGGCGCAGCAGGGAACGGTCCAGAAGCGCGGTGTGCCCCAGCTCGTCCAGCCGCCCGAGGTAGGCCGACTCCAGGGTGGCGCGGGCCGTGGCGGTCCACCCGGCGATCACCCCGGGGTCCGCGTCGCGGCGCCTGATCGCGACCTGGCCGACGTGTTCGAGGCTCGTGGTGAGCTGGGCGAGGTCGCGGGCCGCGGGCTGGAAGGGGTCGGCGCCCGTGACGGTCGGGTTGCCGTCGAAGTCGATCACCGCGTAGCCGTCCCGCCAGCGCAGGATCTGGCCGACGTGCAGGTCACCGTGGATGCGGATCAGCGGGGTGGCCGCCACGGAGGCGAGGGGCGCCAGCTCGGCGCGGAGGGTGTCCGCGTGCTCCGCGAGCCAGTCGCCGTCCTCGCCGCCGGTCAGCGCCAGCGCCTCCTCCAGCGCCCCGCCCGCCCGGAGCGACCACGGGCTCTCCCCCGTCCGTACGGCGTCCGCGTGTCGTACGGGGCCGGGGAAGGTTGCGGAGGGGGTCGCCATCGCCGCGTGGAGGTCGGCGGAGAGGACGCCCAGGTCGGCGGCGAAGGAGACTCCGCCGGAGACGGCCTCGTCCACACACCACTCCCAGCCGTCACGGGCCTCGGGCAGGTACGCGGTGACGAGGGCGACCAGCAGCTCGGAGCCGTCGCCGGTGCGCCGCGAGACGGCCGCGTACGGTGTGGCGGTCGCGGTGAAACCGATCTCCGTCAGGTGCGCGAACATGTCGGGGGCGGGCTGGGGGAGCGGCGCTGGCGGGGTGAGCCATTTCACGACGACCTTCTCGCCGACGACCACCGAGTGGTTGGTCTGGTCGACCTCGAACCCCCGTTCGGCCCCGCGAACGGCTCCGTCGATCGATGACAATTGAGTGTCGATTGAGAAAAGAGTAGTGATCGCCACGGGGAGCGATTGGAATCGACGTACGCCGAACGGGGCGGGAACATCGCAGGTCAGAGCCCTGAGGAGCGCACTGGTCCGCCCGTCGCCGGCTTGGGGAACCGTGTCGATCCGGTCCCAGATTGAAGCAGGATTTAACAAACGGATCAAACTTTCCAGTGGTGATGTCGGGGGAAGTCTTGCTCAAGTTAATGTTGACTGCAACACTCCTGCTTTGGTCTGCCGTGTCCCTTACGGCCGGTCTACCCCACTTACACTGAATTCTGAAGGAGTAGCGGCCGTGTCCCGCACTCGGTACACCCGTCGTCTTCCGGCCGTCGCCCTGGCCGCCGGTCTCGCGCTCGCAGTCTCGGCATGTGGCGGGGAGGCCGCGGAAACCTCTGCCGCGCCTGCCGCCAGTGCCTCGGCGGCGCAGCTCAACCCCAACGCGGACCTCTCCAAGCAGAGCATCGCCATCTCTGTCTGGGAAGGCTATACGCCCGAGGACCTGCCTCAGCGGATCAAGGACAACCTCAAGACGACCCTCAAGGTGGCGCCGCACGCCACCAACGAGGAGATCATGGCGAAGCTCACCAGTGGCGCCGACACCGGTTTCGACGTGGCCTTCGTCTCCGGCCAGTACGCCCAGGCCCTCAACGAGGCCGGGCTGCTGGAGCCGATCCACCCCGAGCTGATCCCCAACCTCGCGAACCTCTACCCCGAGGCCAAGGAGCTGTCCTACGACAAGGGCAACGTCTTCTCGGTCCCCTACACCTGGGGAACCACGGGCATCTGCTACCGCACCGACCTGGTGAAGACCCCGCCCACGAGTTGGAACGATATTCTCAGCCCGCCGCCCGAGGCGCTCAAGAAGGTCACCATGATGACCACCGAGCGCTGGCTCGCCCTTCCGGCCATCAAGGCGCTCGGCTACTCGGTCAACACCAGGAGCGACGAGGAGATCGCCAAGGTCAGGGCGAAGCTTGAGGAGGCGAAGCCGAAGCTGCTCAGCTACGACGACACCACCTTCGGCGAGAAGCTCAAGACCGGCGAGGCCGTGATGGTCGAGGCGTGGGACGGCTGGTGCCCGACCACCGAGAAGAACATCAAGTTCGTGATCCCGAAGGAGGGCAGCGACCTGTGGGTGGACACCATGGTCGTGCTGAAGTCCTCCAAGAACAAGGAGGCGGGTCACGCCTTCATCAACTACATCCTGGACCCGAAGGTCCACGCCTGGGCCGCGGAGAACATCCTCTACAAGGTCCCGAACAAGGCCGCGATGGACGCGCTGAACCCTCAGCTCAAGGCTGACAACGCCCCGCTGCAGATGACGCCGTCCGACCTGCTCAAGGGCGAGTCGATCATCGACCTGGGCGAGGACTCGGCCAAGTTCACCCGCCTCGCGACCGAGGTTGCGACGAAGCAGTGACACGTTCCACCGTTTCCGGCGCGTCCGCGAGATCGCGGGCGCGCCGGTCGCGTGCCCTGGGAAGGCTCGTCTTCCTGGGGCCCGGCCTGACCTACCTGCTCGTCCTCCTGCTGATACCGCTCGCCCTGCTCATCGGTTTCACGGTGTTCCGCAGGGGCCGGTTCGGCGGCGTGGTCTACGAGGTCACGGGCGAGAACTTCGCCCGGCTGCTCGACCCGCTCTATCTGGAGGTCCTGCTCGGCTCGCTGAAGCTGGCCGCGATCGCCACGCTGATCGCCCTGCTGATCGGCTACCCGACGGCGTACCTGATCGCCCAGCTCCCGCGGAAGTGGAAGACGATCGCCCTGGTGGCGATCGTGCTGCCGTTCTGGACCAACTTCCTGGTCCGCATCTACGCCTGGATCGTTCTGCTGAGCGGCCCCGGCCTGGTCAACAGCACGCTGCTGGACCTGGGGCTGATCGACAGGCCGCTGGAACTGCTCTACAACCAGGGCACCATCGTCGTCGGCCTCGTCTACTCGTACCTGCCGCTGATGGTCCTGCCGCTGTACGCGGCGATCGAGAGGCTCGACCCGCAGCTGCGTGAGGCCTCGGCCAATCTCGGCGCCTCACCGGCACGCACCTTCGCGTCGGTGACGCTGCCGCTCACCCTGCCGGGGGTGCTCACCGGCTGCCTCTTCGTCTTCGTGCCGAGTTTCGGCAACTTCATCATCCCCGAACTGCTCGGTGGCGGCCGGTCCATCATGGTCGGCAACCTGATCAGGGACCAGTTCCTCAAGGCGCGCGACTGGCCGTTCGGATCCACCCTCGCGCTGGCGCTGATCGCCGTGCTGATCGTCCTGCTGCTCCTGCAGGCCTGGAGTACCCGACGTGCGTAGATCACGCCTGCTGTACGTCCCCTTCTGGGTGGCCTACGTCTTCCTGTACACGCCGATCGTCGTGCTCGTCGTGATGTCGTTCAACGCGGGCGAGTCCCCCTACGTCTACGAGGGCTTCAGCCTGGACTGGTACGGCGTCCTCGCCCGGGACGAGAAGATCCTCGAAGGGCTGGTCAACACCCTCATCGTGGCCGCGGGCTCCACCGTGCTGGCCACGGTGCTCGGCACCCTGCTGGCCGTGGGCCTGGCCAGGCACACCAGGTCGCGGGCGCTGGACGCGCTCGGCGTGCTGCCCGCGGTCCTGCCCGACCTGGTGCTGGCCATCGGGCTGCTGGTGTTCTACGCCACGATCAAGGCGACCCTCGGGCTGCACTCGGTGCTGCTGGCCCACACGGTGTTCGGCATGGCGTTCGTGACCGCGGTGGTCCGCACCCGGCTCACCGGCGCCGACGCCTCGCTGGAGGAGGCGTCCAGGGACCTGGGGGCGACGCCGTTCACCACGTTCCTGCGGGTGACGCTGCCGCAGCTGGCGCCGGGCATCATGGCGGGCGCGCTGCTGGCGTTCACCCTCTCGATCGACGAGTTCGTCATCGCGTTCTTCACGGCGGCGCCCACCACGCCGACGCTGCCCATCGTCATCTACTCAATGGTCCGCTTCGGGGTCACCCCCGAGATCAACGCGCTGGCCACGCTGCTGCTGCTGGTGAGCTTCACCGCGGTCATCGTGACCCAGCGGATGACCCGACTGACGGAGTCGCTGTCCTAATGCTGAAGATCACAGGTGTCAGCCGCCGGTTCGGTGACGTCACGGCGCTGTCGGACGTCTCCCTGGAGATCCGGCAGGGCGAGTTCTTCGCGCTGCTCGGCCCCAGCGGCTGCGGCAAGACGACGCTCCTGCGGATCCTGGCGGGCTTCGAGTCACCCGACGGCGGCTCCGTCACGCTCGACGGCGACGACCTGCTCGGCCAGGCGGCCCACCGTCGCCCGGTCAACCTGATGTTCCAGTCGTACGCGCTGTTCCCGCACATGACCGTGGCGAAGAACGTCGCGTACGGCCTGGAGAGGGAGAGGCTGGGCCGGGCGGAGGTGCGCCGCAGGGTCGGCGAGGTGCTGGAGAAGGTCGGGCTGGACACCATGGCGGGGCGCAGGCCCCAGCAGCTGTCCGGCGGCCAGCGGCAGCGGGTCGCGCTGGCCCGCGCGATCGTGAAGCGGCCGCGCCTGCTGCTGCTCGACGAGCCGCTGTCCGCGCTGGACAAGAAGGTGCGCGCGGAGATGCAGCTGGAGCTCAAGCGGCTGCAGAACGAGGTCGGCATCACCTTCGTCGTGGTCACCCACGACCAGGAGGAGGCCATGTCGCTCGCCGACCGGATCGCGGTCTTCAACGCGGGCTCGGTCGAGCAGGTGGACGCCCCGGTGGAGTTGTACGAGCGCCCGCGCACCCCGTTCGTCGCCGGTTTCGTGGGGGCCAACAACATCTTCCCCGGCAGGGCCTGCTCGGTCGGCCTGGCCGGTGACGGGCTCGGCGTGCTTCCCGGGATCTCGACCCTGCCCGACGGCACCCCCGCGCTGCTCGCCGTACGGCCGGAGCGGCTCAGGCTCGGCGCCGAGGGGGTGCTGCGCGGCGAGGTCGTCGACGTGAGCTTCTACGGCGGCGTCTCGCACGTGTCGGTCCAGGTGAGCGGCCGTCCCACGCCCGTCCTGGTGGCCACCCCGGGGGCCACCCAGGTTCAGGCGGGTTCCCTCGTCGCGCTCAGCTGGGCGGATGGGGACGGAGTGCTGATCCCTCAATGAGAAGACTTGAGCGGGTTGTTCGTCGCGGTCCTGGCGTAGTCGAGGATGAGCTCCGCCGCCTCCTGCGGGCCGATCACCGGGTGGCGGGCCGTTATGCGGTAGCCGTACGCGTCTTCGAGCGCGACCAGGTTGCGGGCGATGAGCAGGGAGTCTCCGGCCAGCCTGAAGGTCTCCAGCGCGGCCCCGGTGTCGAGGATGCTCTGGTAGAGCGAGACCTGACGGTCGTAGAGGGTGGTCAGCAGGAGCGCGTACATCCTGTTGCGGGGCGCGGCGCCGCCCAGCTCGTTGAGCAGCCGGACGTCCGGGTCGTCCGGGCCGTGCGGCAGCCCCGAGCGGATGGTCACGACGAGCTTCTCCGCGGGGTCGCGCATACCGCTGATCCGCTTGAGCCGCTGCTCGTAGAAACGCTCCATCCCCGCGTGGTGGGCGTCGACGAGCAGCTCGCTGAGGCGCGGGTAGTGGTAGAGGACCGCTCCGGAGGTGAGGCCGGCCTCCTCGGCGACATGGTTGAGGTGCACCCCCTCGGTGCCGTGCCGGATTATCGCCCGGTGTGCGGCCGCGATGAGATCCAGGCGCCGGTCCGCCCGTCCCTTGCGCGTCATATTCCCCCGCTCGTTGAAAACCACGCTCTGTGCCGGGGTCCATAGTGACTCTTTCCCAGCGTTTTTACCAGCCGAGAATTGAAGCATTCTTCAAAAGCCGCAACCTCTAGACGCAAGGAGGCGTGATGTCTCTCACGATCCTGTTCATGCCGGAGAGTGCCTACGGGCCCACGAACAACTGCATCGGCATCGGTGACATTCTTCGTAAGCGCGGACATCGAGTCGTTTTCGCAGCCGAGGCCTCCTGGAAGGGGAAATTGGAGGCCCTCGGATTCGAGGAGGATCTTGTCGATCTCGCGCCTCCCTCCGAAGAGGAGCAGGACGCCGGGCAGTTCTGGAAGGACTTCATCAGGGACACCGCCCCCGAATACCGGAAGTCGACCCTGGAACAGCTGGAGACGGTCACCAAGCCGATCTGGGACGCGCTTATCGACGGCGCCAAGTACTGCGAGCCTCAGCTGAAGGCGATTATCGAGCGCGTCCAGCCGGACGTCATCGTCGAGGACAACGTCATCACCTTCCCGGCGCTGCTGACGGCGGGCAAGCCGTTCGTCCGCATCGTGTCCTGCAACCCGCTTGAGGTACGCGGCGAGGGCGTCGCCCCGGTCTTCTCCGGGCTGCCCGCCGACGACCGCTCCGAGTGGGGCGCCTTCAACGCCGAGTACGACCGCACCCACCGCGAGATCTGGACCGCCTTCAACGAGTGGGTCGTTGAGCAGGGCGCCCGCCCGCTGCCGGACCTGGACTTCATCCACGAGGGCGACCTCAACCTGTACGTCTTCCCGGAGATCGCCGACTACACCGGCGCCCGGCCGCTGGGCGACTCCTGGCACCGCCTGGACTCCTCGGTGCGCGAGACGGAGGGAGGCTTCGAGCTCCCCGAGTCGCTGGCCGGGCAGGAGGGGCCGCTGGTCTACTTCTCGCTGGGCTCGCTCGGCTCGGCGGACGTCGGCCTCATGCAGCGGGTCATCGACGTGCTGGGCACCACCCCGTACCGCTTCATCGTCTCCAAGGGCCCGCTGCACGAGGAGATCAAGCTGGCCGGCAACATGTGGGGCGCCGAGTTCGTCCCGCAGACCAAGATCATCCCGCTGGTCGACCTGGTCATCACGCACGGCGGCAACAACACCACCACCGAGGCGCTGCACTTCGGCAAGCCGATGATCCTGCTGCCCCTGTTCTGGGACCAGTACGACAACGCGCAGCGCGTCCACGAACTCGGCTACGGCGTGCGCCTGGCCACCTACGGCTTCTCCGACGAGGAGCTGACCGGCGCGCTGGACCGGCTCCTGGGTGACACCGGGCTCCGTGAGCGCCTGGCCGCCGCGGGCGAGGAGATCCGCGGCCGGGACGGCCTGCGCAGGGCGGCCGACCTGATCGAGCGGGCCGGAGCCTGACGGCTCTCCGCATCACCACGACAAGGGAAGTCCCATGGGCAAGTTGATCAATCCGGCGACCGGCGACCTCCTGCGGGAGGTGGCCGAGACCTCGATCGAGGAGGTGGCCGCCGCCGTGCGGCGGGCCCGCGCGGCGTTCGAGGAGTGGAGCACCGCGACCCCGGCCGAGCGGTCCAGGGTGCTGCTGCGCTTCGCCGACCTCGTCGAGGCCGACGCCGAGGAACTCACCCGGCTGGAGGTCATCGAGACCGGCAAGCCCGCGTCGGTCTTCCGCGACGGCGAGCTGCCGTTCGCGGCCGACAACCTCCGCTTCTTCGCCGGGGCGGCCCGCTCGCTGGACGGCACCGGCGCGGGGGTTCTCAGCTCCGGCTACACCTCGGTGCTGGTACGCCGCCCGGTCGGGGTCGTCGGATCGATCGCCCCCTGGAACTTCCCCCTGGTCATGGGGGTGTGGAAGATCGGCCCCGCGCTCGCGGCGGGGAACGCCGTGGTCATCAAGCCCGCCCCGCAGACTCCGGGCACCACGCTCAGGATGGCGGAGCTGTTCGCCCGCGCCGGCGCGCCCGACGGCCTGCTCCAGGTCGTCCTGGGCGACGCCGAGGTGGGCGAGGCCCTCGTCGCCGACCCGGGCGTCGACATGGTGAGCGTGACGGGCTCGACCGCGACCGGCCGCGCCGTCATGCGCGGCGCCACCGGCTCCCTGAAGCGGGTCCACCTGGAGCTCGGCGGCAAGGCCCCGGCGCTGGTCTTCGGCGACGCGGACCTGTCCGAGATGGCGAGGGGCGTCGCGATGGGCGCCACCTACAACACCGGCCAGGACTGCACCGCCGCGACCCGCGTCTACATCTCCCGCGACGTGTACGACGAGGCCGTCGAGGCGCTCCACACGACGCTGGCCCAGATCACGGTGGGCGACCCCTGGGACCCGGCCACCGACATCGGCCCGCTGATCTCCGCCGCGCACCGCGACCGCGTGCACGGCTTCGTGGAGCGCTCCGTCGCGGCGGGCGCCTCCGTGCTGCACGGCGGCGTCCCGCTCGAAGGTCCCGGGTTCTACTACCCGCCCACGCTGATTTCCGGCGCGGCGCAGAGCAGCGAGATCGTTCAGGGTGAGCTTTTCGGCCCGGTCCTCGTCGCCCTGCCCTTCGACGGCGAGGACGAGGCGGTACGGCTGGCCAACGACACCCCCTACGGGCTGGCCTCCTCGGTCTGGTCCAGGGACGTGGCGAGGGCGCTGCGTGTCTCGCACCGGCTCGACGTGGGCGTGACCTGGGTGAACGACCATCTGCCCATCGCGTCCGAGGCACCGCACGGCGGGGTCAAGGGAAGCGGCTTCGGCAAGGATATGAGTCAGGAGGCGGTTCAGGAATACTCTGTGACCCGCCACCTGATGATCAAGCACCAGGCTCCGGAGGTGAGGGATTCCTTCCGGCCAGCCTGAAAGCTTTGACGCCATATGTCCCTTTTGTGGGGATATGTCGGCAATTACTCCATTCGAAGTGACATAAAGGATGTGCTCAAATTGCTTCCGCCGCTTCCAAATCCGGCGAGGGGTTACGTAGGCCAGTGATGACACAAGACCGCCGGAGCCACCGCGCGTCAGGGGTGGGCAGTCGACTCCTGCCGGCGAACTGGCGCGTGCGTCCCCGTCTGGTCGCGCTGATCCTGCTCCCGACCGCCGCGGCCGTGCTCCTCACCGGCCTCCAGCTCACCACGGCCCTGTCCACCGCCGGCGAGTACCGCCGGATGGCCGAGGTCGCCTCGCTGGTCGAGTCGCTCGGAACCCTCTCCCACGAGATGGCCGAGGAGCGCGACCTCACCGCCTGGTCCGTCGCCATCGCCACCCGCGCCAACCTCAACAAGGTCACGGAACAGCGCGAGGTGGTCGACCGGAGCAGCGAGCAGGCGCTGGCCGCCATGGACGCCCTCGACTCCTCGCAGGCCACCCGGGTCCGTGCCGAGGTCGCCCAGATCCGCCGCTGGCTCGACGGGCTCCCCGGCCTGCGCAGGCTGATGGCCGAGGGAAGCGTGCTCCCCCGGGCGGCCCTCGGCATGTACACGCGGATGATCACCGACTTCACCACCCTCCACGACGACCTGGGCCGCGGCGGCGGCGACGAGCGCCTCATCGGGGACGCGCTCGCGCTGGGCGCGCTGACCCGGGCCAAGGAGCAGGTCGCCAGGCAGCGGGGCACCCTCCTGGTCAGCTTCCTCGACCGCAAGTTCGACTTCGACGACCCCGCCGACCTCCTCGGCGCGTACCGGAGCCAGCTGAGCGAGGAGAACGCCTTCCGCGCCACCGCCTCCGCCAACGACATCAAGAGCTTCCGCGACGCGGTCAACGGCCCCAAGGTCGACAAGGCCGACTCCATGCGCGCTCTCGTCATGTCCCTCATGCGCGAGAACAAGCCGCTGGAGCGGATCGGCCGAGGCTGGCTCATAAGCGCCGACAACTGGTACGGCGCCTCCAGCGCGATCGTGGACGGCATGCGGACCGTCGAGCGCCGCCTGGCGTCCGCGGTCGTCTCCCGCAGCCAGGAGATGGAGAGCGCCGAGCAGCGCAGCGCCATGATCTCCGGTGCCTCGATCCTGGTCCTGCTGGTCCTGATCCTGCTCATCACCGCCTGGGTGGCCGGTACGCTCGTGCGGCCGCTGCGCAGGCTGCGCAGCGAGGCGCTCGAGGTGGCCGACACCCGGCTGCCCGAGACCGTCCGGGTGCTGCGGGAGTCCGGCGACCACGCCCCGCACGTCGAGGTGCCCTCCATCGGAGTGGTCTCCCGCGACGAGATCGGGGAAGTGGCCCGCGCCTTCGACGAGGTCCACCGCGAGGCCATCCGGCTCGCCGGTGACGAGGCCCGCCTGCGCAGCAACATCAACGCGATGTTCGTCAACCTCTCCCGCCGCACCCAGTCGCTGGTGGAACGGCAGATCGACCTCATCGACGACCTGGAGCAGGGCGAGCAGGACGAGGGACGGCTGGGCAGCCTCTTCAAGCTGGACCACCTGGCCACCCGCATGCGCCGCAACTCCGAGAACCTCCTGGTCCTCGCGGGCCAGGAGCAGAGCCGCCGGTGGAGCGAGCCGGTCCCGCTCAGCGACGTCGTCCGCGCCTCGCTGTCGGAGGTCGAGAACTACGAGCGGGTCAACCTCCGGATCGAGTCGGGCATCTCGATCATCGGCCAGGCCGTCAACGACATCGTCCACCTGATCGCGGAGCTCGTCGAGAACGCGATCTTCTTCTCGCCGCAGGACACCAAGATCACGGTGACCAGCAACGGCAACGAGATGGGCGCCGTCATCCTGGCGGTCACCGACTCCGGCATCGGCATGAGCGACGAGGAACTGGCCGAGGCGAACCGCCGCCTGGCCGAGCCTCCCGCGGTGGACCTGTCGGTCTCCCGCCGGATGGGCCTGTTCGTGGTCGGCCGCCTGGCCATGCGCCACGGCATCAGGGTCCAGCTCAGGCGCCCGGAGACCGGCGGCCTCAGCGCCGTCGTGCTCCTGCCGGTGCAGGTGGTGGCCCAGTCCACGATGATGCCCGAGATGGCGCTGTCGGGGCAGGGCATGCCGTCCGGCTCCTTCGGCGGCCCGTCCAGCTCGTTCGGCTCCATGTCCAACCAGGACCCGTTCGCCTCGGTGAACCCCGACCCGTTCGGCTCCGCCCCGAACCCCGACCCGTTCGGGACCGGCGCGGGGCGCGGCAACCGGCCGCAGGCCGATCTAGGGACGCCGCCCGCCCAGGCGCCTCTCCAGGTGCCGGCGCCGACGTCCGCGGACCTGTGGTCGGGGCCCGTGGTGCCCGCCTCGGCGGTGGAGGACCTGTGGTCGTCCCCGCTGGCGTCGACCGCGCCGCCGTCGTTCCCCTCCGCCTGGCCGGATCCGCCCGCGATCGACCCCTGGACGCCACACCGGCTGGAGCCGGTGGAGAACACCCAGGCCCTTCCCGTGGTCGAGATGCCGCCGACGGAACCCGAGCCCGAGGAGTTCCTGCCGATCTTCGCGGCGGTGGGATCCGACTGGTTCCGCAGCGGCGCGTCCGTCGCTCCGGAGCCGGAGGAGGAGGCCGCTCCCGAGCCCGAGGTCAAGCCACGGCCGCTGGAACAGCGGGTCAGGCGGGGTCCGCAGGGGCTGGAGACCCAGAACATCCCGCAGATCACGCACTCCACGCCGCCGCCCCAGCAGCAGCCCAGGCCACCGCAGCAGCAGGCACAGCCGCTGCCGCAGCGGGGGCCCCGGCAGCAGCCGCAGCAACCGCAGCAGGCGCAGCCGCCCAGGCAGGCCGAGCCCGTGGCCGAGAGGCAGCCGTGGAGCACCCCCTCCGACCAGGGGTGGGCCGCCGCCGAGGTCGCCAAGAAGCCCGTGGAGGGCGGCCTGACCGGAGCGGGCCTTCCCAAGCGGGTGCCCAAGGCGAACCTCGTTCCCGGAGCCGCCTCGGCGGCCCCGGCGGCTCCGGCCCCCCCGATGCCGCCGATATCGGCGGAACGGGTGCGCAGCCGTCTGTCCAGTTTCCAGCAAGGCGTACGGCAGGGGCGCGCTGAGATGAGCGAGCGCGCCAACGCCGTCGAGGGAGAGAACCAGCAGTGAACAACCAACTCAGCCAGGCCGCTCGCGGTTTCAACTGGCTGATCACCGAGTTCGTCAAGGAGATGCCCGGAGTGGCGCACGCGGTGATCGTCTCCGCGGACGGGCTCCCGCTGGCCTACTCCCAGGGCTTCCCCAAGGACAGGGCGGACCAACTCGCCGCGATCACGGCCGGTCTGATCAGCCTCACTCAGGGCGCCTCGCGGGTGTTCGAGGGTGGTCCGGTGGCACAGACGGTGATCGAGATGCAGCGGGGCCTCCTGCTGACCATGTCGATCAGCGATGGTTCCGCGCTGGCCGTGCTGGCCTCGCCGGACTGCGACATGGGCCTTGTGGCCTACCAGATGACACTGCTCGCAGAGCGTGCCGGCCAGGCGCTTACGCCTGCGCTTCGTGCCGAGCTGCAGTCGGTTCAGCGATAGGGGGGTGATATGGACGCACCAGGTTGGCGTGGCCCGGAGGAATCTCTGGGCACGCCTCAGGCCAAGAGCGGGCGAGATCGTTTAATTCGCCCGTACGCTGTGACCGGGGGCAGGACCGCTCCCCGGATGCAGCTCGCTCTCGAGGCGCTGGTTTCCTCGGCGACGTTCGCGGGCGTGGACCCCACCACGCTCTCCACGGAATATCAGGCGATCATCTCGCTGTCCCGGCAGGTGCGCTCGGTTGCCGAGCTCTCCGCCCTGTTGCGCATGCCTCTCGGCGTGACCCGGGTGCTGATCGCGGACATGGCGGCCGAGGGCCTGGTGCAGATCCACCAGCCGTCGCTGGATGCGGGTAAGCCGGATCTCAATTTGCTTGAAAGGGTGCTCAGTGGGCTTCGCAGGCTCTGACGCCGGGATGACGTCGACGAAGATCGTCGTTGCCGGCGGGTTCGGTGTCGGCAAGACGACCTTCGTCGGTGCGGTCTCCGAGATCATGCCGCTGACCACGGAAGCGGTGATGACAGAGGCCAGTGCGGACGTCGACGACCTCTCGCACATCCCGACTAAGCGAACCACCACGGTCGCGATGGACTTCGGCCGTGTCTCGCTGGACCGTGATCTGATCCTGTACCTGTTCGGTACGCCGGGTCAGCACCGGTTCTGGTTCATGTGGGACGACCTCGTGAAGGGCGCGATCGGTGCGATCGTGCTCGTCGACACCCGGCGGCTGGCCGACAGCTTCCCGGCGATCGACTACTTCGAGGAGGCCGGCCTGCCGTTCGTCGTGGCCCTCAACGGGTTCGGCGGATCGCACGTCCACGGTGAGGAGGAGGTGCGGGAGGCTCTGACGATCTCCCCGCACATCCCCGTCGTCCGGACCGACGCCCGGTCCCGCGACGCCGTGAAGTCGACCTTGATCACCTTGGTCGAGCACGTCCTGACGCTCAGGGTCTGACGTCACGCGCTGTGGGCCCCGTCCCGGGAGGGACGGGGCCCACAGCCGTTTCCAGGCCAGGGCATTCACCCGCCCGATAAGCCCGCCCGAAATCAGCTGATAACGCATGTCATAAAAGGAAGGGGATTAGGCGAGAGAGAAAGCCCGCGCGTGGATTCCCGGTCGCGGACGCGCCGCGCGGACGACCGGACGCGCGGCACCGCGATTCCGTCTCGTGCCCGATCATATGGCCACCGATTTCACGGTGGCCATTCCCATTGTGTGCGGAAAGCGCGCCCGGAGGAAAGCGGGAAAGCGAATCCGTGTTGAAGGGAGATGAAACAACGACGGCCGGTGGCGTGAACCTCACACCACCGGCCGCCGCTGTCCGCTTTCCTACATCGGCAGGGCCTCGACGACGGAGGAACCGCCGGGAAGCTCTATCTGCCGGCTGAGCCGGAAACCGGACTTGCCCAGGAGTTCCGCGTACTCGGAGGTGCTGCGCTCCATGCCCTCGCCGAAAAGGGCGAGCATCCGCATGTCGACGTCCTTGCTGATGTGCGGCCGGTCGTCGTCGGGGACCACGAACTCCACGATGAGCACCCGGCCGTCGTCGGAGATGACCTCCCTGATATTGCGCAGGATCCGGATGGAGTCCTCGTCCGACCAGTTGTGGAGCACGCTGCTCAGCAGGTAGGCGTCCCCCCCGGCCGGTACGGAGACGAAGAAGTCGCCGTCGACGAAACTGCACCGGTCTTCAAGACCGGCCCCGGCGAAGAACTCGCGAGCCCCGCTGACCACGCGTTCCCGGTCGAACAGAACTCCGCTGAGATCTGAGTACTCCTTCAGTACGGCGGCCAGGATGTGTCCCTTGCCGCCGGCCACGTCCACCAGGGTCCGCACGCCGGAGAAGTCGTAGCGGGAGGCCACGGCGTCCGCGAACGGCTGTGCCCTCACCACCATGTAGTCGTCGAACAGCGCGCCCGCCTCGGGGTTGGCCCCGAGGTACTCGTAGAGCGGCCCGTGCCGCTCCACGAAGCCCGACTTCCCGGTGCGCACGGTCTGCTGGACCTTGCCCATGCCGTACCAGAAGCCGTCCTCGGAGATCATCCGCACGGCGGAGCGCAACGAGTTGGGAGTGTCGTCGCGGAGGGTGGCCCCCGCCTCGGTCAGCTCGTACGTGCCGGGCGTGGCCGTGGCGACCATGCCCATGGAGGCGAGCTGGCGCAGCACCCTGCCCAGCGCGGGCGCGTTGGCGCCGCAGCGCAGCGCGAGCTCGTCGACGGTCAGGGCGCCGTCTCGCAGGTGGTCGGCGCAGCCCAGCTCGGCCATCGTGGCCAGGGCGGCGAAGCGGGAGACACCGCCGATCGCATCCCATACCGGTGCCTGTGGGTCGCTCATGAGAATCCTCTCTTCTCCGGCGTACGGTCCGGAGGGGGAGCCGTGTTTCCGGAGGGGGTCTGGAGGGCGTGACGTTTCAGGGAGCCGAGGACGACGGGCAGCGCCTGCCGCGTACCAGGCGGCCGACCTCGGCGCGCAGGTGCACGAAGTCGGGGTGCTCGCGGGTGGTGATCTGGTCGCGCGGCCCCGGCAGGTCCACGCGCAGGTCGCCCACGATCCCGGCGGGGGCCTTGGACAGGACCACGACGCGGTCACCGACGTAGACGCTCTCGTCGATGTCGTGGGTGATCAGCACGATGGTCATGTTGTGCAGGCCGCGGACCCGCAGGGTCAGGTCCTCCAGGTCCTCGCGGGTCTGGGCGTCGACGGAGCCGAAGGGCTCGTCCATCAGCAGCAGGGCGGGCCGGTAGGCCAGCGCGCGGGCGATGGACACCCGCTGCTGCATGCCGCCGGAGAGCTGCCACGGGTACTTGGCCGCGGCGCCCTGCAGCCCGACCTCCTCCAGCGCCTCCAGCGCCGACTGCCTGCGCCGCTGCTTGTCCAGGCCCTTGCGGCGCAGCGGGAGCGAGACGTTGTCGGCCACCGACATCCAGGGGAACAGGGACCTGCTGTAGTCCTGGAACACCACGGCCAGGTTGTCGGGCGTCCGCTCCACGGGGGTGCCGTTGAGCGTGACCTGGCCGCCGCTGGGCCGGATCAGCCCCGCGATGGAACGCAGCAAAGTGGACTTGCCGCACCCCGAGGGGCCGACGACGCACACCAGCTCGCCCTGGGCGACCCTCAGGTTGATGCCGCCCAGCGCGTTGTGCGCGGTCGGCCCGCTGCCGTAGGTATGGGAAAGGTTCGTGATTTCGAGCACGGCGGGTCCTCAGGTGGTCTGCTTGGCGGATCGGTGCCAGGACAGGACGCGCCGCTCGGCCGCCAGGAACGCCGAGTTGAGCGCGTACCCCAGGACGCCGAGCACCACGATGGTCGCCCACACACCGGGGAAGTCGTAGGACCTCTGGGCTTCCAGGAGCTGGAAGCCGATCCCGTCGGTGCTGCCGATCAGCTCGGAGAGCACCATGAGGATCAGCGCCAGCGACAGGCTGACGCGGAGCCCGGCGAAGATCTTCGGCATGGCCGAGGGCAGGATGATCCGGAACAGCCGCTCGCGGCCCGTCAGCCCGAAGACGCTCGCGGTGTCCAGGTGCTGGCGGTCGACGTGCCTGGCCCCCTCGCAGGCGTTGATCAGGATCGGCCAGACGATGCCGAACGCGATGAAGTTGATCTGCATCCGGGGGCCGATGGCGAACAGCGCCAGGAACAGCGCCAGCAGCATGGGCGGGGGAATGGCGCGGGCGAACTGCACCAGCGGGTCGACGAGGCGGAAGAGCAGCGGGGAGCGGCCCAGGGCGACCCCGAGGGCGATCCCGACGACCCCGGCCAGCACCCACCCGGTCAGCAGCCGGCCGACGCTCGTGGGGATGTTCTCCAGCGCCGCGTCGGTGAGCCAGAGCCGCTCCGCGGGACCGGTCAGCCACATCGTGTACGCGCTGGCCGCGATCTGCGACGGGGGCGGGAAGCTCAGCATCTCCAGGTAGCGGGTGAGCAGCTCCCACAGCGCCACGACGGCCGGCACCGGCCACAGCCGGCCGGCGACGCGCATCGCGCCGTTCATCACACGACCTCCGTCCGGGCGGTGTGCCAGCGGAAGAGCCGCCGCTCCGCGAGCACGAACAGGCCGTTGGTGACCACGCCGATGGCCCCGGCCCAGATCGCGGCGGCGATGACGTACTCCGTCGCGTCCACGCCGCCCGCGCTCTCCAGGACGTAGCTGCCGATGCCGTCGGCGCCGCCGCCGATCAGCTCCGTGCTGATCGCCACGATGAGCGCGATCGCCGACGCCAGCCGGACACCGGTGGCGATGAAGGGCGCGGTGCTAGGCAGGGAGACCCGCCACAGCACGGCCGGTTTCCCGAACCCGAAGCTGCGGAGCGTCTCCTTGGCGAGCGGGTCGACGTCCTTGAGGCCGTACATCGTGTTGATCAGGACGGGCCAGGTCGCCGCGTAGACGACCAGGGTGACCTTCATGTCGAACCTGTCGGAGAACACGGCGAGCGCCAGCGGGATCAGCGCGATCGACGGGATCGGGCGCAGGAACTCCACGATCGGCCGCAGCGCGCTCTCCACGCGGGGCAGGCTGCCGAGCAGGAACCCGGCGGGCACCGCGATCGCGACCGTGAGCAGCAGCCCGGTCGCCCACGCGCCGAGCGTAGAGACGACGTCGGAGAGGAACTCCCCGTCCGCCACGAGAGTGACCGCCCGGCCGAGCACCGTGGAGGCCAGCGGGAACGCGAGCGGATCGATCAGCCCGGCCCGGCCGGCGACCTCCAGGACGCAGAACAGCCCCGCGACGCCGAGGGCGCCGCAGAGCAGTCTGTTGTCGAGCGGGTTGCGCCGTGTCACCCGACATTTCCGGGGAGGATGGCCTTGGCCTGGATCGCGCTCGTGAGGTAGCCCTGCTCAAGCATGAGGTCGGCGACCCGCTGCAGGCGGGTCTCGTCAAGGCTGGTGGGGAAGGACCCCAGCGTGATCACGGCCGCGGTCGCCGCGTCGATCTTGGTGTAGGTCGGCAGGATCTCCTCGACGGCCTTGCGGTCCGAGGCGGCGATCTGCTGGGCCTTGGCGATCGCCCGCTGGAAGGCGGCGACCGTCTTGGGGTTCTCCTTGGCGAAGGCCTCGGTGACGACCACTCCCGCGATGGGGAAGTCCGCGGTGGAGTCGACCATCGTGTCGGCGAGCTTCTGGGCGCCGAGGGCCTTCTGTACCCCGGTCAGGGCCGGCTCGGTCATCCAGGCGGCGTCGACGGTCTTGCTGGCCAGCTGGGCCCCCATCTCAGGGAAGGGGAACTCCACGAACTCCACGTCCTTCTCGGTGAGGCCGTGCGTCTTGAGCACCGTGGTCACCGCCAGGGTGCCGATGTTCTGCTTGCTGTTGACCGCGATCTTCTTGCCCTTGAGGTCCGCCGGCGTCTTAATGCCGGAGTCCTTCGGGACCATGAGGTTGAACGAGTTCGGGGCGGCCTGGTAGAGGTCAGAGATGATCTTCAGCTTCTGGCCCTTGGAGACGGCCAGGAAGGTGGAGACGTAGTTCGTCTGCGTGGCGTCCAGGGCGCCGCCAAGAAGGGCCTGCTGGGCCTGGGCGCCGCCGGGCACCGGCTCGATCTTGACGGTGAGGCCCTCCTCCTTGAAGAAGCCCCGCTTGTTGGCGATGTAGAGCGCGGCCGAGTCGGGGATCGGCAGCGCTCCCATCTTGAGGCTGGGCTTCTCCAGGCCGCCCGCGTTCGCGGAGGTGGTGTCAGCGGGTGTGTCAGAGCTTCCGCAGGCGCTCAGCGCGAGGGCGGCGGCCACCCCTGCGATGACGGCCCGGCTCGCAAGTTTGAACCTCATGGGTCTCCTTAGCTGCATTTGACCGCCCCTGCCGGAACTCGCGGTAACTCATCGGGCGACATGGAGGGGGTCCCGGGAGGCACGTTGGTCAAGGGGGGTATGCCGACCGCGGATCAGAGTAGCGGAGTAGATCAGTCAAATTACAAATATTACCTCTTTCGCCCCTATCGCCCCGAAGCCACAAAACGGCCATAGGGGCCCCAGTCGCCACAGCCGTATCAATCGTGAGATGTGGCGGCCTAGCGGGCATCGCGAAAGATGTCAATAAATCTGTTTGGCAACTTTGCGGAAGTTTGTGGTTACAGGACGCAGAGTCATCGCCCGGTTGCGGATGCTGTGTGCCTGTTAAGTGAAGAATGCGAGTTATGTGCTGTTGGCCGAACTCATCCGGCTGTGCTCCAATAACCCCTACCCCATGGATGCGTCGGCGTCACTCGCACATCATTGCGTGACGCGATCCCCTCCAAGCAGACGATCCGAGGAGAGGCAGCGGAGGCCAGTGAGGACAGCGTCAATCCCCAGCGAACGCGATTCCGGGCTGGCACCTGCCCTGGGATTCGACAGCCAGGGGAGGCGGCCGCAGAGCGGCCCGGGTCAGGACCTCGACGGTCGCGACTCCGAGAAGTCCGCGAGGAACGGCGGCAGGCTAGCGCTCAAGAACTGGCGGGTGAGATCGCGGCTGATCGCGCTCATCGTCATTCCCACCGTCGCCGCGATCGTGCTGGGCGGCCTGCGGGTCACCACCTCGATCAGCAGCGCGGCCGAGTACGAGCGCGTGCGCACCACCGCCGAACTCACGGCCGGTCTCAGTGACCTGACCAACGAGTTGCAACTTGAGCGCGACCTGTCGGCCCGGTACGTGGCGCAGGGCCGCCCGACCACCGGCAGGTCGAACCTGCGCAAGCAGTACGAGGCGGTCGACGAGGTCGTCGGGCAGGTGAGCGGCCGCGTCAACAGTGCCATGGCCGACAGCGGCCTCCTCGCGGCCCTCGGCACCCGGGGCGAGACCGAGCTCACCCAGATCCGCCGCCGCATCGACGAGCTCAAGAGCGTGCGCGAACTGGCCTCCGGCACGAAGACCCTGCTGCCGGCCCAGCCCACGATCGCCATGTACTCCCGTACCATCGCGGACCTGCTGGCCCTGCACGACGAGATCATCCAGGGTGTCTCCGACCAGAACCTCACCAGCGGCGCGGCCGCGTTCGCCGCGCTGACCAGGGCGAAGGAACAGGCGTCCAGGGAGCGGGCGAACCTCGCCGCCGCCCTCGCCGTCAGGGGGTTCAGCGCCGAGGGCCTCGACGCCATGCTGGCCGCCCGCGCGCAGTTCGACGGAGAGCTCGCGACCTTCCGCTCCGAGGCGTCGATCGAACAGCGCCAGCTCTACGACGACACGGTCAGCAGCCAGCAGAAGGACCGCGCGGCGGCCCTGCGCGCCCGTGCCATCTTCCTCGCGCTCAACGGCCAGCCGCTGCGGAACGTCGACGTCTCGTCGAGCCAGCTCGGCGACCAGTCGACCTGGCTCGAAGCCTCCAGCGACGTCATCGAGAACATGCGCACGGTGGAGGAGCAGGTCGCCAACACCCTCATCATGCAGAGCAGCGTCCTACAGGCGTCCGAGCAGCGCGGCGCGCTGATCGCCGCGGGACTGAGCGGCCTGCTCCTCCTCCTCGTCCTGATCGTCACCGCCGTCATGGCGCGGTCGCTGGTCAGGCCGCTGCGCACGCTCCGCACCGAGGCGCTGTCCATCGCCGGACAGCGTCTCCCCGAGACCGTCCAGAGCATGCGCGAGAGCGGCGAGGTCTCGACCACCGACATCACCCCGATCGGCGTCGCCTCCGACGACGAGATCGGTGAGGTGGCGCGGGCCTTCGACGAGGTCCACCGCGAGGCCGTACGGCTGGCGGGCCAGGAGGCCACGCTGCGGAGCAACGTCAACTCGATGTTCGTCAACCTCTCCCGGCGCAGCCAGACCCTGGTCGAGCGCCAGCTCTCCCTCATCGAGAGCCTGGAGCAGGGCGAGCAGGACGAGGGCCGGCTCGGCAGCCTCTTCCGCCTGGACCACCTCGCCACCCGCATGCGCCGCAACTCCGAGAACCTCCTGGTCCTCGCGGGCCAGGAGCCCGCCCGCAGGTGGAGCCAGCCGGTCCCGCTCATCGACGTGGTCCGCGCCTCGCTGTCGGAGGTCGAGAACTACGAGCGGGTCGACCTGCAGCTGTCGGCGGGAGTGTCCGTGGCGGGCACCTCCGTCAACGACGTCGTCCACCTGATCGCGGAGCTCGTGGAGAACGCGATCTCCTTCTCCCCGCGTGAGACCAAGGTCATCGTCTCCAGCAACCGCATCGACGGCGGCGGGGTGATGGTCTCGGTGACCGACATCGGCATCGGCATGACCGCCGAGGAGCTCTCCCAGGCCAACTGGCGGCTCGCCAACCCGCCGGTGGTGGACGTCTCCGTCTCCCGCAGAATGGGCCTGTTCGTGGTCGGCCGCCTCGCCCTGAGGCACGGCATCCGCGTCCAGCTCAGGCAGCAGGACAGCGGCGGCCTCACCGCGATGGTCCTGCTCCCGGAGAACCTGCTCGCCATCGCCAACCGTCCCGGCGGACCTCCCTCCAGCATGCAGAGCGGCGACTGGGCCGGATCCATGGCCTCCATGGACCGCCCGCCCGTGCTGGCCAGCCCGACCTCCCCCCCGATGCCGTCCTTCGCCTCGTTCGAGGCCGCCCACCAGAACTCGTTCGCCTCCTTCGACCTGGGGCAGCAGTTCAACTCCTTCGAGGCCTCGCAGCCTCCCTTCGGAGGAGGCGGCCAGTTCGGGCAGGCGCCCGTCGACACCCCCTGGCCAGGACAGGTCCCGCCGCCCGGCGCCGACCCCGGCGGCTGGCCGAACGCCTCCCAGCCCGACTCCTCCGGATGGCGGCAGGGACAGGGCGGACCTCGCAGTGACGCGGGGATGTGGTCGGCCGGCTCGGGAGCGCCCCCGCGCGGCGACGCCCCCGTCTGGCCCGGCGGCCAGCAGAGCAGGGACAGCGGCTCCGACGTGTGGTCGACCTCCTCGCGCGGCGACTCCGGGGGATGGCCGTCCACCGGCAACTCCGGGCCGTTCGGCCGGCGCGTCTTCGACCCGGCGGACAACACCGGCCCGCTGCCGATCATCCCCGACTCCTCGCCCATGGAAGAGGCGAAGGAGGAGTTCCTGCCGATCTTCGCGGCCGTCGAGTCCGACTGGTTCAGGAAGGTCGAGCCGGGCCCGGCCGTCCAGGAGCGCGCCGAAGAGGTCCCCGAGACCCGGGCCGTCCAGGAGACCGTCCAGCTCTCACAGCCGGCCGCCCCCGCACAGGGGAGCGGCGGCTGGTCGTCGCCCGCCGACGTGGGCTGGCAGGCGGCCAAGGCCGCCAGCGAACCCTCACTCGGCGGGATCACCGGTTCCGGGCTGCCCAAGCGGGTGCCCAAGGCGAACCTGGTACCCGGTACGGCCGCGCCCGACCTGAGCGCGGCCCCCCAAGCTCCCGTGCACCGGCCGACGGTCTCCCCGGAGGCGGTGCGCAGCAGGCTGGCGAGCTTCCAGCAGGGAGTACGGCAGGGGCGCGCGGCCGCCAAGGGCGGAGCCGGAGACGGGCGGCCGTATCCCGACTTCGGCCGGGACGTTGAAGGAAACAAGGAGGACCGGTGAGCGAGCTCATCATGGTCGCCAAGGAGGATGACACGTGCGCGAAATGAGCCAGGCCGCCCGGGGGGTCAATTGGCTGATCACCGATTTTGTGAACAACGTCCCAGGTGTGGCGCACACGGTCGTCGTGTCAGCCGACGGTCTGCCGTTGGCGTATTCGGACGGATTTCCCAGGGACAGGGCGGACCAGCTGGCCGCGGTCGCGGCCGGCCTGATCAGCCTGACCCAGGGTGCCTCGCGGGTTTTCGAGGGCGGGGCGGTCACCCAGACCGTGGTGGAGATGCAGCGAGGGCTGCTCCTCATCATGTCGATCAGTGACGGTTCCTGTCTGGCGGTGCTGGCCGCCGCCGACTGTGACATGGGGCTGGTGGCCTACCAGATGACGATGCTCGTCGAGCGGGCGGGCCAGGTGCTGACCCCGGCCGTCCGCGCGGAACTGCAGTCTTCCCACTCACGGTGACGGCGATGACGCTAGGAGGCTGCCGTGGCAGGCCGCGGCTGGACCGGTGAGGGCGACCCGCACGGCGGGTATCCCTATCAATCAATGGACGACCCCCACCGGCATCAGGGCGGTCCTTCGCATCTGATGCACCCGGCGCCGTCGGAGCAGAGCTCCCTCGTCCGCCCGTATGCCGTCACCGGGGGGCGCACCGCCCCCCGGACCCAACTCGCCCTGGAGGCCCTGGTCTCCTCGGCGACCTCCATACATCATGATTTATCCACCCGCACCCCGGAGTATCAGGCGATCAGCGCCCTGTGCCGGCAAGTGCGTTCGGTCGCTGAGATCTCCGCGATGCTCCGCATCCCGCTCGGCGTGACCCGGATCCTGGTGGCCGACATGGCCGCCGAGGGCCTGGTGCAGATCCACCAGCCGCAGCTGGACGCGGGCAAGCCGGATCTCAACCTGCTGGAAAGGGTGCTCAGTGGACTTCGCAGGCTCTAGCCGCGGCGGCGGCCTGACATCGACGAAAATAGTCGTCGCCGGTGGATTCGGTGTTGGCAAGACCACCTTCGTGGGGGCGGTGTCGGAGATCCTGCCGCTGACCACGGAGGCGGTGATGACCGACGCCAGCGCCGGGATCGACGACCTCGGCCTCACACCGAACAAGACCACCACCACGGTCGCCATGGACTTCGGCCGTGTCTCACTGGACCGGGACCTGATCCTGTACCTGTTCGGTACGCCGGGTCAGCACCGGTTCTGGTTCATGTGGGACGACCTGGTCCGCGGCGCCATCGGCGCGATCGTGCTCGTCGACACCCGGCGGCTGGCCGACAGCTTCCCGGCGATCGACTACTTCGAGGAGGCCAAGCTCCCCTTCGTCGTCGCGGTCAACGGCTGGGACGGCACCTACCTCCACGGCGAGGAGGAGGTGCGCGAGGCGCTGACACTGGCGCCGCACATCCCCATCTCCCGGACCGACGCCCGCTCGCGCGACGCGGTGAAGGCCACGCTCATCACGCTTGTCGAGCACGCGCTCACCATGCGGATGGCCGTCCCCGGCTGGGGTCGCTGACCGCGGGAGGGCGTCAGTCGCACCTCCCAGCGGATAGGCTGGGAGGTCGAGTCGCAGACCTGTAGCGCAGAGGCTGGCCAATCACGTGTTCGAGACGCTTTCCGACCGGCTGACATCGGTCTTCTCCTCCCTTCGATCCAAGGGTCGGCTGTCCGAGGCCGACATCGACGCGACCTGCCGCGAGATCCGCATCGCGCTGCTCGAGGCGGACGTCGCGCTGCCCGTGGTCAAGGCGTTCGTCGCCCAGGTCAAGGAACGCGCCCGCGGCGTCGAGGTCTCCCAGGCGCTGAACCCGGCGCAGCAGGTCGTGAAGATCGTCAATGACGAGCTCATCGAGATCCTCGGCGGTGAGACCCGGCGGCTCCGCTACGCGAAGAACCCGCCGACCGTCATCATGCTCGCTGGCCTCCAGGGCGCGGGCAAGACGACCCTGGCCGGCAAGCTCGCCCGCTGGCTGCGGGAGCAGAGCCACACGCCGCTGCTCGTCGCCGCCGACCTCCAGCGGCCCAACGCCGTCCAGCAGCTCTCGGTCGTGGCCGAGCGCGCGGGCGTCGCGGTCTACGCGCCCGAGCCGGGCAACGGCGTCGGCGACCCGGTCGCGGTGGCCCGCCAGTCGATCGACCACGCCAGGCGGCAGCAGCACGACATCGTCATCATCGACACCGCGGGCCGCCTGGGCATCGACCAGGAGCTGATGAGGCAGGCCGCCGACATCCGCGACGCGGTCTCGCCCGACGAGGTCCTGTTCGTCGTCGACGCCATGATCGGCCAGGACGCCGTCACCACCGCCCAGGCCTTCATGGAGGGCGTGGGCTTCGACGGCGTCGTACTGACCAAGCTCGACGGCGACGCCCGGGGCGGCGCCGCCCTGTCGGTCCGGCACATCACCGGCAGGCCGATCATGTTCGCCTCCACCGGTGAGAAGCTCGAGGACTTCGACGCCTTCCACCCCGACCGGATGGCGTCGCGCATCCTCGACATGGGTGACATCCTCACCCTGATCGAGCAGGCCCAGAAGACCTTCGACGAGGGCGAAGCCGCCAAGATGGCGAGCAAGCTCACCTCGGGCGAGGGCTTCACCCTGGAAGACTTCCTCGAGCAGATGATGATGGTCCAGAAGATGGGCCCCATCAAGAACCTGCTCGGGATGATGCCCGGCATGGGGCAGATGCGCGAGCAGCTCAACCAGGTCGACGACCGCGACCTCGACCGCATCGCCGCCATCATCCGCTCGATGACCCCCGCCGAGCGCCACAACCCGAAGATGATCGACGGCTCCCGCCGCGCCCGTATCGCCAGGGGCTCCGGCGTGACGGTGACCGAGGTGAGCGGCCTGGTCACCCGCTTCTTCGACGCCCAGAAGATGATGAAGCGGATGGCCGGGGGCATGGGCATCCCCGGCATGCCGGGTGGCCGCAAGGGCGGCAAGGCCGCGCAGAAGAAGGCGGCCAAGGGACGCAGGGTCAGCGGTGACCCGCGCAAGGCGTCGCTCGGCAAGGCCGCCCCCGACAAGACCGACGAGCCCGCGGCCCCCGCGGGCAACGGCCTCCTGGGCAAGCTGGGCTCCCGGCAGCAGCTGCCGCCCGGCCTGGAGCTGCCGCCGGGCTTCGACCCCTCGAAGTTCAAGCTCCCCGGCCAGAAATGAGCGATGACGGGTTCCACCGGCGTGCCAGGTGGATCTGGGTGATCATCGTCGCGGGTTTCGTCCTCGTCGCGGTGCTCGAACTACTCGGCGTACGCCCCAAGTAGCACCCTCACGCGGAGTGCCCCCACCGGAGCGCCCTCACGCGGAGTGCCCCCACCGGAGCGCCCTCACGCGGAGTGCCCCCACCGGAGCGCCCCCACCGGAGCGCCCCCACCGGAGCGCCCCCACCGGAGCGCCCCTACCAGAGCGTCCCGCCCTCCCGCCCGTGCGACGAGTACAGCGGGAGCGGCAGGGGCGCCAGGGACGACGGCGGGGGCGCCAGGGACGGCACGGACGTCAGGGACGCGGACCGCGCGGGTGCTTCCTGCGGGGTCGAGATCTCCGGCGCGACCGGGTCCCCCAGCGGGACCGGGATCACCGGCGAGGTGGGTGTCTCCGGCGGGGCCGCAGGCTCCTGCGAGAGGGGCGCCTCGGGCACGGCCTCCGGCATGACGGGATCCCCGGGCCACGCGGGCGCCCCAGGTGGCCCGGCCGGTTCCGCGGGGACCGGCGTCCCCGGTCGCGCGGGCGACCAGAGGAACGCCTGTGTCAGGGGCGGAGCGACCGTCCCCGCCCGTACGAAGGCTCCCGGCAGCAGGGGCGTCCCCGGAGGTTCCGGCGCTCCCCAGGGGGCGTGCTCCTGGCCGGTCCCGGTGCCGGGGTTCCCGAAGGCTCCCGAGGACTCGGAGGTTCCGGTGATCCCGGGAAGCCCGGTGATCTCGGGGAGCCCGGTGGTTCCGGGAAGGCCGGTGGTTCCAAGGTCGATGGTTCCCGGGAATCCGGGGAGCCCGGGAAGTCCCGAGGTTCCCGGGGTTTCGCCGAGGGGGACCCGGAGGGACTCTCCGAGGGTTCCGGCGGGGGACGAGACGGGCGCCGGGAACACGTCGGCCTGACCGGCCGGGGTCGTCGCCCTGATGGCCAGCACCGCGCCCAGCACGGCGATGGATCCGGTCGCGGTCAGCAGCAGAGATCTGAGGGTGGTTGCCACGGCGGCCATTTAGCGCACCAGGCCGGCTCGCCGAGGGTCCCGGACACACGGGGATTACCGAGATTTGCCCTCCGGCCGCCGTACCGGATGGCCGGGGGTTGGCCGGGCACCCCCGCACGTCTGGCACAATGACATGTTGGAACATCGTGACACGTGGTTGCCCTCTCACTCCCGCGTGCCATGCCTGTCCCTCGAACGGTCCTCTCCTCGTGCCCCACTCGATGAGACGCCGCTCACCCACGCTCTAATGCAGGAGAGACCACACCAGTGGCAGTCAAGATCAAGCTCAAGCGGCTCGGCATGATCCGCAACCCGCAGTACCGCATCGTCATCGCCGACAGCCGCACCAAGCGTGACGGCCGGGCGATCGAGGAGATCGGCCTGTACCACCCGAAGGAGAACCCCTCGCGCATCGAGGTCGACTCCGACCGGGCGGCCTACTGGCTGGGTGTCGGCGCGCAGCCGACCGAGCCCGTGCTCAAGCTCCTGAAGCTCACCGGCGACTGGCAGAAGTTCAAGGGCGAGCCGGCTCCGGCTCCGCTCCTGGTCGCCGAGCCCAAGGCCGACCGTCACGCGGTCTACGAGGCCGCGGCCAAGGAGGCGCTCTCCCTGGAGGCCGCCACCACGCCGAAGAAGTCGACCCGCAAGGCGGCTCCCAAGGCTGAAGAGGCCCCCAAGGCCGAAGAGGCCGCCGCCGAGACCCCGGCTGAGCCCACCGCGGCCGCCGAGGAGAAGCCGGAAGGCGAGGCCTGAGGTGCTCGAGGAGGCCCTCGAGCACCTGGTGAAGGGCATCGTCGAGCATCCTGACGACGTCCAGGTTCACGCCCGCCGCATCCGCAGCGGGCGTGTGCTTGAGGTCCGGGTCCACCCCGAGGACCTCGGTAAGGTCATCGGCCGCGGAGGTCGTACGGCCAAGGCGCTTCGCACGGTCGTGAACGCCCTCGGCGACGGCAAGTACGTCCGGGTCGATCTCCTCGACCTGAACGAGGCCCGCTAGCCGGCGAGACGCGTCCAACGAGCGAACGGGCCACCCGCCCAGTGTGGGTGGCCCGTCTGCTTTCCACAGACACCACTACGTGAGGAGGCGGGCGTGCAGCTCGTCGTAGGCCGGATCGGCCGCCCGCACGGGCTCCGCGGGGACGTTTCCGTGGAGGTGCGCACCGACGAGCCGGACAGGCGCTTCGCCCCGGGCACCACCCTGGCCACCGATCCCGTGTCGACCGGCCCGCTGGTCGTCGAGTCCCGCCGCTGGCACTCCGGGATCCTGCTGGTCAGGTTCGAGGGCGTGACCGGCCGCGACCAGGCCGAGGAGCTCCGCGGCACCATGCTCGTCATCGACTCGGACGACATCCCGCCCCCCGACGACCCCGACGAGTTCTACGACCACCAGCTCATCGGCCTCACCGTGGTCAAGCCCGACGGCGAGCCGGTGGGAGAGGTGTCCGACGTGCTCCACCACGGCCAGGACCTGCTGGTCGTACGGCGCGGGAAGGCCGGGGCCGCCGAGGTCTACGTGCCGTTCGTCAAGGCGCTGGTCCCGGAGGTCGACCTCGTCAAGGGCATCCTCGTCGTGGACGGCCCCGCCGGGCTCCTCGACCCGGACGAGATCGTCTGACATGCGCGTCGACGTCATCTCCATCTTCCCCGAGTACTTCGCCCCCCTCGACGTCTCCCTCATCGGCAAGGCCCGCGAGCGCGGCATCCTCGACGTCCACCTCCACCAGCTCCGCGACCACGCCCACGACGTGCACCGCACCGTGGACGACACCCCCTACGGGGGCGGTCCCGGCATGGTCATGAAGCCGGGCCCCTGGGGGGAGGCCGTCGACGAGGTCCTCGCCTCCGGCCCGGCCGGACCCCCGAGGATGATCGTGCCGACCCCCAGCGGCGTGCCCTTCACGCAGAAACTGGCGATGGAGTACGCCGCCGAGCCGTGGCTGCTGTTCACCCCGGCCCGCTACGAGGGCATCGACTCCCGGGTGATGGCCGAGTACGGCGCCCGCATGCGCGTGGACGAGGTCAGTGTCGGCGACTACGTGCTCGCCGGGGGCGAGGTGGCGGTGCTGGTGATGATCGAGGCCGTCGGGCGGCTGCTGCCGGGCGTGCTCGGCAACGTCAACTCGGCCGTGGACGACTCCTTCGCGCCCGGCGCGATGGAGAACCTCCTTGAGGGCCCCGTCTACACCAAGCCGCCCGAGTGGCGGGGGCACGAGGTGCCGGAGATCCTTCTCTCCGGGCACCACGGGAAGATCGCCCGGTGGCGGCGGGACCAGGCGCTGCGCCGTACCGCGAGGAACCGGCCGGAGCTGCTGGCGGCGCTCGACCCGGAGAGCCTGGACAAGCACGACAGGCGGGCCCTGGCGGAGCTGGAACTCCCCGAGACGGGTCCCGCGGGCTCCGCCGGGTCTGCCGCCCTGACCGGTTGATTTCCGGTCGGTCGGAGAAATATGGCAGACTGAAGCGTTGCCGCCGACCGAACACTGGCTGGCGCGCCGCCGGGCAGACGGCTCCGGCTCCGAGACATAGTCCACTTCAGCACGCGTGTCCATCGCGACGCCGCTCCGTCGCGGCCGGATGGACCTCCGTGTGCGCTCGTAAATGAGGTACCACTGTCATGCACACGCTGATCAGCGAGCTTGAGAAGTCCGCGCTCCGCACCGACGTCCCGGACTTCCGGCCCGGTGACACGCTTGAGGTCCACGTCAGGGTCATCGAGGGCAGCCGGTCCCGTGTCCAGGTCTTCAAGGGTTTCGTCCTGCGCCGCCAGGGCGGTGGCTCCCGTGAGACTTTCACCGTCCGCAAGGTCAGCTACAGCGTCGGCGTCGAGCGGACCTTCCCGGTCCACAGCCCGGTCATCGAGAAGATCACCCTCGTGACCCGTGGCGACGTCCGCCGCGCCAAGCTCTACTACATGCGTGACCTGCGCGGTAAGGCCGCTCGCATCCGCGAGAAGCGCGACGCCCGCTAGGCGCGCCAGCGTCCGCCGGCCTGGCCCGTGCCCCCTTCTCCGGGGAGCGGGCCAGTCGCATGTAAGGAGGTTTGACCTCCTATGGCAATACGCATGGCTATGCGGTACCCCGTCACTCGACCACTTGGTACCGCCCATCATCTAGGCTCGTCAGCGATGACTAGCGAAGACCGGGAGTACGGCGCAGTCTCGCGTCGACCTGTCGAGGACGAGGTGGACATGGTCGCCGAAGACACTCAGAAGAGCGCCGAGGACGGCAAGGACAAGAAGAAGGGCTCCTTCTGGAAGGAGCTGCCTGTTCTGATCGTCGTGGCGCTGGTGCTCGCCCTCATAATCAAGACCTTCGTGATCCAGGCGTTCTACATCCCCTCGGAGTCGATGGAGAACACCCTTCTCACGAACGACCGGGTCTTGGTCAACAAGCTCGTCTACCGCGTCCGCGACATCGAGCGCGGCGACGTGGTGGTCTTCTCCGGGGTCGACTCCTGGGATCCCGAGGTCCCCATCGAGGAGCCGTCCAACCCGGTCGTGGGGTTCTTCCGCTGGATCGGCACCGCCTTCGGCGTGGTTCCCGGCGAGAAGGACTACATCAAGCGGGTCATCGGCGTCGCCGGTGACACCGTGAAGTGCTGCGACGCCCAGGGCAGGGTGACGGTCAACGGGGTCCCCATCGACGAGAAGTACCTCTATCCCGGCGACGTGCCGTCCCAGAGCTTCTTCGAGGCCAAGGTCGAGGAGGGCCGCCTGTGGGTGATGGGCGACCACCGGCTGGTCTCCCTCGACTCCCGTTCCCACCTTGGTGACCCCGGTGGCGGGACGATCCCGGTGGACAAGGTGATCGGCCGGGCCTTCGTGATCGTGTGGCCGTTCTCCAGGGCCACGACCCTTCCCATTCCCGACACCTTCGGCCAGCCGGCCCTCAAGGCCGCCGCGGCCCTGGGAGGGGCGGCTCCGCTCCTCGCGGGCTTCGCGGGGGCCGTGCCGCTGGTCCTGTGGCGTCGTCGTCTGCTTTCGAGGCGGTAGCCGGATCCCATGACCGCTGAACCCGAGGTTGAGAAGAAAGAGAAGAGCGGCAAGGGCGCCAGCCTGCGCGAGTCGCTGTTCCTGCTGGTGTGCGGGGTGGTGGTGGCGCTGCTGTTGCAGGCCTTCGTCTTCCAGTCGTTCTGGATCCCGTCGGAGTCGATGCAGAACACCCTTCTGGTGGGTGACCGGGTGGTCGTCAACAAGCTGCACGGCGACTCCGAGCGCGGCGACATCGTGGTCTTCAAGGGCTGGAACGACGAGGACACCATCAAGCGGGTCATCGCGGTCGGCGGTGACACGGTGAAGTGCTGCGACGCCAAGAGGCGGATCACGATCAACGGGGTGCCGCTCGAAGAGAGCTCCTACCTCTACTCCGAGGACTTCCCCTCGGGGGATCCGTTCGAGAAGGTCGTCCCCCAGGGGCGGCTGTGGGTTATGGGTGATCACCGCACCGCCTCCGCCGACTCGCGGGCCCACGAGGAGAGGCTGGGAGAGGGGACGATTCCCGAGAGCGACGTCATCGGCCGTGCCGTCGCGATCTACTGGCCGTTCTCCAGGGCCACCGTCCTTTCGAGGCCGGAGAGCTTTCTCAAGGTGAGATAGCGGTACCGAATGCCCCGGAGGGGGCGTACTCTCTGGGCATGGTCGTTCTGTCACCCGCGGTGCCATGACGGTTGCGTTTCGCCCCAGACCCAGCGTGGTCCGGCGGGATTCGGGACTGTACGGCTACGAGCGGGCCCTCAGCCGCCGCGGGCTCGGTCCCGTGGCGGGGGTCGACGAGGCCGGTCGGGGCGCCTGCGCCGGGCCGCTGGTGATCGCCGCCGTGGTGCTGGGCGGCCGGATCGACGGCCTGGGTGACTCCAAGCTGCTGACGGCCTCCCGGCGCGAGTCGCTGTACGAGCGGATCATGGCGACCGCGGCGGCGGTGAGCGTGGTGGTGATCCCGCCGGGTGAGATCGACGCCCGGGGTCTCCATAGATCCAACATCGGAGGAATGCGCAGGGCGGTGGCACGGCTACCCTGTCACCCCGGCTACGTTCTGACCGACGGGTTCCCCGTTCCGGGCCTGCCCGCACCGTCGCTGGGCGTGTGGAAGGGAGATCAGGTCGCGGCCTGCATCGCCGCGGCCTCGATCGTGGCCAAGGTGACGCGGGACGAGATGATGGTGGCGCTGCACGAACGCCATCCCCGGTACGGATTCGCCGTGCACAAGGGGTATGGCACCGCCGACCATCGCAGGGCTCTCAGAACCTACGGTCCGTGTCCGGATCACCGCTTCTCGTTCTCGACGGTGGCGCGGTCAGGAGCGGGCGAGGTGATGGGTGAGAATGAAGTGGGGGCCGGTGCCGTCTGATCGGGCGGGCCGGGGTGGGCGTTTAACAGGAGGACCGGTATGAGCGCAGAGGATCTCGAAAAGTACGAAACCGAGATGGAGCTGCAGCTTTACCGTGAGTACCGCGACGTTGTCGGCCTTTTCACCTATGTCGTGGAGACCGAGCGGCGCTTCTATCTCACCAATTCCGTCGATCTTGACGTGCGCACCGCCGAGAACGGTGACGTGTTCTTCGACGTGAAGATGCAGGACGCCTGGGTCTGGGACATGTACCGCCCGGCGAGGTTCGTCAAGAACGTCCGCGTGGTGACCTTCAAGGACGTGAACGTCGAGGAGCTCGCCAAGCCCGACCTGGAGATGCCCAAGGAGGGCTTCTCCTCCTGAGCGGCTCTGATCGAGGGGCCTCTTTCGAGGGGTTCCGCCGAGGGGCGTGCCGGGCGGCTTCTCCCGGCGGCTTTGAGAGCATCGTCCGCGGGGCTGGGGCCCCGGGGGGTACCCGGGGCAGGGTTGAGGGGTTCGAGGCGCTGTGACGCGCCTGAGTGGCCGCGGAAGGTTTTCCACAGGCATGCCTCACGCCCGGCCGGATTTCCACAGAACCGTGTTCGGTCTCTTGGCGGCGCGGTGAGCTGAGCGAAGGTCTGGAACCGGAGGTGGTTCCATGGCCGCGAAGGATGAGCTCGGCAGGCACGGCGAACAGATCGCCGTCGACTATCTGCTCGCACACGACCTGCAGATTCTGGATCGCAACTGGCGGTGCCCGGACGGGGAGATCGACGTCGTCGCCCGGGAGGGGGGCACGCTCGTCGCGGTGGAGGTGAAAACCCGTTCCGGCCGCAGCCACGGCACCGCCTTCGAGGCGGTCACCGACGCGAAGATCGCCCGTCTGCGCGGGCTCGCGGCCAGATGGCTCGCCGAGCGCCAGGGCGGATTCGACGCGATCCGCGTCGACGTCGTCGCCCTGGAGCGGTTCGCCGGGGATTTCGTCGTCCGCCACGAGCGGGGGGTGTGCTGATGTCCCCCGGTCCGTCGATCTTTTCCGGCCTGTCATGGATCATCCGCTCCCCGCGGGGGGTGGGGTGAGTGGCCGTCGCACGCACGCGCTGTGTCGCCCTGGTCGGGGTGACCGGCCGTCTCGTCGAGGTCGAGGCCGATGTGGGCAGCGGCGTGGCGGGTCTCCACCTCATCGGCATGCTCGACACCGCGCTGAGCGAGGCCCGTGACCGGGTCCGTTCCGCCCTGGTCAACAGCCGCTACGCCTGGCCGGACTCCCGGATCACGGTCAGCCTGTTTCCCGCGAGCCTGCCCAAGCGCGGGAGCCTGTTCGACGTCGCGATCGCCATGGCCCTGCTCGCGGCGGCCGGGTTCGTGCCCGCCGCCAGGGTCGCCGAGCCGTTCTTCCTGGGCGAGCTGGGCCTGGACGGCTCGGTCAGGCCGGTGCGGGGCGTGCTCCCCGCCGTGCTGGCTGCCGTCGCGGCCGGTGCCCGCACCGTCGTCGTCCCGGCCCGTAACGCCGCCGAGGCCGGTCTCGTGCCGGGGGTGACCGTGGTCCCGGCGACCACGCTGGGCGCGCTGGTGAGCTGGCTGCGGAGCGACGAACCGGCGGGGGCTCTTCCGCCCGGGGCTGGAGAGTCCGGGTCTGGAGATCGCGATTCGGGGGCCGCAGGCCCGCTCCCGCCGGGATTTCCCGGTGAGGCGGGCCTCGGGGACGCCCCCGGTTCCGGTGACGGGCAGGGTGTCGCCCTTGATCTGGGAGACGTCGCCGGACAGCCCCTCGCCCGCCGGGCTCTGGAGATCTGCGCCGCTGGCGGCCACAACCTCTGGATGCTCGGCCCTCCCGGCACGGGCAAGACCATGCTCGCCGAGCGGCTGCCGACCCTGCTCCCGGCCCTGGAGCGGGACCAGGCCCTGGAGGTGACCGCCATCCACTCGGTCGCCGGGGTGCTGCCCAGGGACCGTCCCCTGCTGGTCCGCCCGCCGTTCGTGGCCCCCCACCACACCGCGACCGTCGCGTCCGTCATCGGCGGGGGCAGCGGGGTGATCCGTCCGGGGGCCGTCTCACTGGCCCACCGGGGAGTGCTCTTCCTGGACGAGGCTCCCGAGTTCTCGGCGACCGTTCTCGACGCGCTCAGGCAGCCGCTCGAATCGGGGCGGGTGACGGTCTCCAGGGCGCTGGCGTCGGTGACCTTCCCCGCCAGGTTCGTGCTGGTGTTGGCGGCCAACCGGTGCCCGTGCGCACGGCCCTCCACCCCTGACGACCCGTGCGCGTGCGCTCCCGCGGCCCGCCGCCGCTATCTCGCCAGGCTCTCCGGCCCGCTGCTCGACCGGGTGGACATCAAGGTCGGCCTGTTTCGCTCGACCAGGCGCGAGCTCCTCGCCGACCGCCGGTTCATCGAGTCGAGCGGGGTGGTGGCCGAGCGGGTGCTGCTCGCGCGTGAGCGGGCCGCCAAACGGTTCGCGAACACCCCGTGGCGGTGCAACGCGGAGGTGCCCGCCCGTGCCCTCCACACCGAATACCGTCCGCCGCCCGCGGCGATGTCGCCGCTGCTCGGGCATCTCGACAGCGGACGGCTGAGCGCCCGGGGCCTCGACCGGATTCTCAAGCTGGCCTGGACCCTGGCCGATCTCGCGGGCAAGGACCGGCCGGAGCTCCACGAGACCAATTCCGCGCTCGGGCTCTGGCTGGGGGAGGAACGATGAGCGACAGGCTGGCACGCCTCACCCTGATGCGCCTGGCCGAGCCGGGCGACGCCATGATGGGCGCCCTCGTGGCCCTGCGCGGCCCCGAGGTCGCCGTCGCCCTGATCCGCGAGGGCGCCGCGGACGAGGGGCTCACCCGATGGCTCGCCGACACCCACGGCCGCCCGGCCGGAAACCCCGGCCTGCCGGTCGGAGGTCCCGGCCCGCGTGGGACGGGTCCGGAGCCGCTGGGCGGGGGGTCCGGCTCACGCGGCGGCCATCTCCCTCCGCGTGACGGGGGCCGGGGCCCGCGTGACGGGAGTCCGGAGCCGAGAGGCGGAGCGTCCGGCCCATCCGGGGAACGCCCCTTCTCCCGTGACGGCTTGGGGGCGGTGCGGCACGAGAGATCAGGCGCGTCCGGTGGCCGGTCGGGCGGTGGCCGGTCCGGAGTGGGTGACGGCGCGGGCGACGGCTCGGGGACCGCGCGGGAGGGGCGGCTCGCGGCCAGGCTCGACCGGACGGTCGCCTCCTGGGCGGCCCGGTTGAGGACGGCCGATCCCGAACGTGACCTGGCCGAGGGCGAGCGGATCGGGGCCAGGCTGGTGGTTCCCGGAGATCCCGAATGGCCGACCCAACTGGACGACCTGGGAAACTCCCGGCCCCATGCTCTCTGGCTGCACGGCGACGCCGATCTGCGATTCTCCTGTCTCAGATCCATCGCGGTCGTCGGCTCCCGGGCCGCCACGCCGTATGGCGCGCACGTGGCGGCGGAGCTCGGGGCCGGGCTGGGCGAGAGAGGGTGGGGCGTCGTCTCCGGCGGTGCCTACGGCATCGACGGGGCTGCCCACCGGGGTGCCCTCGCCGGAGAGGGACCGACCGTCGCCGTGCTCGCCTGCGGCGCCGACGTCGCCTATCCCAGCGCGCACCAGCAGCTGTTCGCCGCCATCCGGGCGCGGGGGGTGCTGGTCAGCGAGTGCCCCATGGGCGCGCATCCGACCCGGCCGAGGTTCCTCGTCAGAAACCGCCTCATCGCGGCCCTGTCCAGGGGCACCGTGGTCGTCGAGGCGGCCGTGCGCAGCGGAGCGCTCAACACCGCCGGGCACGCGATCGCGCTCAACCGTCATCTGGCCGCGATTCCGGGCCCGGTGACCTCGGAGTTCTCGGTGGGGTGCCATCGGCTGATCCGCCAGGGCAGGGCCACCTGTGTCACCGGCCCCGAGGAGGTGATCGAACTCGCCGGAACGATGGGCACCGACCTGGCCCCGGAGCCGCACGGCCCGGTGCTTCCCCGCGACCGGCTCGACCCGGAGAGCCGGAAGGTCGTCGAGGCCATGCCCACCCGGATCGGCGTGGGCCCCGCGACGATAGCCGTCGCCGCGGGCGTCGACCTGGAGACCGTGCTCTCCTGCCTCGGCGGCCTGGCCGCCGCGGGCTACGTCGAACGCGTCGCCCGAGGCTGGCGCCTCCGCCCCGACCGCCCTCCCGGCGGATAGCCCGTTCTCGGCCTGTTCCCGCCCCGTTACCGGGTCGAGGATTCGCCGGTCGAACTCACGGATCCGGAGTGGCCACCGGTGCGGGGCAGGCTGGGGATGTGGAGTGGCCCCGCAGGGGAGAAGCGGGTCGCTGGCTGCGAGGGCGGGACGGCATCGGGGCGGGGCAGGGCAGGTCGTGGATGTGGGGTGGCCGCGGGGCGGAACGAGTCAGGGGATCATGCGGCGGGCTGCAGAGTCGGAGCGGGCCACAGGGGGCTGCGGAGTCGGAGTGGGCCACAGGGGGAGGAGACGGACCTGGCCGTGGCCGAGGAGGAGCAGGGGGTCGAGATAGGCGCGGTCGCGGAGCAGGCCCCAGTGCAGGCAGGTGGCGGGGCAGTGCCCCGGGACGTCCTGGAGGGTGCCGATCACCTCACCGGTGGCCACCTTCTGCCCGCGCCGCACCGAGGGCTGGACGGGCAGATAGGTGGTCCGCAGGCCACCGGGATGGAGCACGGTCACCACCCCCCGGTCCGCGAGCGGCCCGGCGTAGCCGACCGTTCCCGCTCCCGCGGCGCGCACCTCGGCTCCGGGAGACGCGGAGAGATCGGCGCCCCGATGACCGGCCAGCCACGGCTGCGTCGGCGGTGCGAAGCCCCTGAGCACCCGTGGCCGCCCGGCGAGCGGCCACTCCCAGCGAGAAGACTCCCGGAGAGGGGACTCGGGGGAAGGGGCCAGAGAGGGGGCGAGCGCCCCGGCCGGATGCGCCGTCCCCGCCGGGCCGTGCGCGGCGGTGAGGGTGGTCGCGGGGGTGGCCACAGGAGTCATCACGCCGTACGCGCGGCCGGTTACGACGATGGGTTGCGTGAGGGCGGTCGCGGACGGGGTGGCCAGGACCAGCGAGCACAACAGAGCTCGCAGCCCCACGGTGTGGACGGGCTTCATGCCTGTGAGCATGAAGACCCGTGATGGGCCGGGTATGGGCCGAATGGAATTCTGTGGATAAGCGGCCAAGAAGGTGACTGAGGACAGGGCCGAGAGGGTTCCTGAACGTCGAGTGAGCGGTGCGGGCCGTGGGATGTGGTGCGAGCGCTGGGACTGAAACTTCGCGTGAGCGGTGAAGGGGCTTGGGATGTGGTGTTGGCTGGGATGACCCACGGAGCGCTGAGATGACCTGGAAATGTCGGCCAAGCGGGACAGGGATGTTATGAGCGGGGGAGTCCCGGACCGTCGTGTGAGTGGGGATCAGGTGGTCGAAGAGCGTATCCGCGAGCTGGCCGCGGAGGTGGGCGTCGCGTTGCCGCCGGTCCGGGTGAGCGGAGACGATCCGGTGCTGCCCTCCGTCTTCCGGGTGGGCACCGCCGCCGCGGTCGCCGTCGGGGCCGCCACCGCGGCGGCCGCGGCGCTCAAAGGGAGCGGAAGCCAGGCCGCGGTGGACGTGTGGGAGGCGGCGATCGCCTTCCTGGACGAGCGTCACTTCAAGATCGACGGGGTCGCCGTGGATCTATGGGCTTCCCTCTCCGGTGACTATCGGACCGCCGACGGCTGGGTCCGGCTGCACTGCAACTTCGGCCACCACCGTGACGCGGCCCTCGCGGCGCTGGGACTGCCCGTCGGTGTGGGCGGAGACGCTGTCGAACGCGCGTGCGCGGGACGTACCGCAGTCGAGATCGAGGAAACGGTGACGGCCGCGGGAGGGTGCGCGGCGGCCATGCGCGACCGCGCCGGATGGCGTGAGCACCCGCAGTCACGGGCGGTCGCCGCGTCGCCGCTCGTCCACCTGACCCGGATCGGCGATCTCGGTTGTCCGAGGACCGGTGCTTCGGGAGGCGGGGGAGGGCGGGTGCTCGACGGGGTACGAGTGCTCGACCTGACCAGGGTGATCGCCGGGCCGGTGGCGACCCGCACGCTGGCCGCCCACGGGGCCCAGGTGCTCAGGGTGGGTGCCCGGCACCTTCCCGAGGTGCCGGGGCTGGTGATCGGTACCGCGTTCGGCAAGCGGTCCTGCCATCTCGACCTGAGGACTCCGTCCGGGAGCGCCGCGCTGCGCGACCTGGTGGCGGAGGCCGACGTGCTTGTGCAGTCCTACCGGCCGGGTGCCCTCGAAGCGCTGGGGTTCGGTCCCCGCAGACTGGCCGAGATCAGGCCGGGGATCGTGTGCGTTGATATCTCGGCGTACGGCGGGCGGGGGCCGTGGGCTGGCAGGCGCGGGTTCGACAGCCTGGTGCAGATGGTGTCCGGTATCGCCCACGAGGGCGGCGACGGATCGCGGCCGCGTCCGCTGCCCGCCCAGGTTCTCGACCACGCCACCGGCCACCTGGCCGCCTTCGGCGCGATGGCCGCCCTGCTCCGCCGGTCCACCGAGGGGGGATCCTGGAGGGTGGAGCTCTCCCTGGCCAGGACCGCGCGGTGGCTGGACGGCCTCGGCCGGGTCGGCGGAGTGGCCGCGCCGGAGCCCGACGTCACCGGCATGATCGAGGAGATGGACAGTGCTTTCGGCCGCCTGACCTACCTCCGGCCGCCCGGCACCGTCGACGGTGTGTCACCGTACTGGTCGAGCCCGCCTCCAGAGCGGGGTGAGCACCCACCCACCTGGCGGTGAGGCGTCCCCCGGCTTCCCAGGCCTCTCACGAAGGGCTTTCCGTAGGGGCCTCTTGCGAACGCTTTCGCGAAGTGCTTCCTGCGAAGAGGTCTCACGCGGACGGCCTCGCCGTGGGCGTACCCCTGCTGACAGGGAGCGGCCCGCAGGGGCTATCGGGTTGGGACGGGGTCGTCGGCAGGGGCGGGGGAGTGGCGCAGGGGGGAGAGCCAGATCCACGCGATCGTGGTCAGGACCCCGGCCGCGGAGATCCAGAACACCGGGCGCAGCCCGAGCAGCTCACCGGCCAGGCCACCCGCGAGGCCGCCGAGGGTGAGGACACCCTGGATCAGGAAGGACTGCGTGGCGTTGACCCGGCCGCGCAGCTCGGCGGGGGTCTCGCGCAGGGTGATGGCACCCATGCAGACGGAGAAGGCCACGACGGCCACACCGGAGGCAACCGCGCTGGCGGACAGGAGGAGGAAACTGCGCCACACCGGTCCCGAGGCCAGTGCGGCGATCACGAAGTCGACGGGGAATAGCAGCACGGAGCAGGCCAGGATCCGGTTCTCGCCGTAGCGTCCGGTCAGGCGCGGGACGAGGGCCGCGCCGATCAGGCCGCCGACGCCGAAGCAGGCGGTGACGGCACCCACCAGTCCCGCGGGCAGGCCGATCACGTTGAGCGCGTAGATCACGAACAGTGCCATGTAGACACTGCCGAAGAAATTGATCGTGATCCCCGCGCCGCAGAGCGCGCGGAGTATCGGGTGCCCGGCCACCGTGTCCAGGCCCTCGCGGATCTCGGTCCACATGCCACGCGGGGGAGCGGGCGTGTGCTTCTCCGGCGCCTTGATCGACCTGATCAGTAACGCCGAGGCCAGGAACGACACCGCGTCGACCAGGATCGCGAACGGTGCCGTGATCAGCTGGACCAGCAGCCCGGCGAGACCCGGCCCGGCGACGGTCGCCACGGCGAAGGCCGACTGGAAGCCCGCGAGGGCCTCGGTCCGCTGACTCTCGTGGACCACGGTGACCAGGTGCGGGAAGTTGACCGCCCGGAAGATCACCGAGCAGGTGCCGACGACGAACGCCACCGCGATCAGCCACGGCACGCTGAGCAGCCCGGTGATCCAGGCCGCCGGGATCGTGGCCATGGCGACGGCCGAGACCGTGTCGCAGGCGACCATGACCGGCCGGTGCCGCCTCAGCCGGTCGGCGAGGGCACCCGCCTGGAGCCCGATCAGCAGGTAGGGCAGCGAGGTCGCGGCGGTGAGCACGCCCATCTGGGTCGGGGACGCGCCGAGCAGGACGGCGGCGGTCAGTGGCACCGCCAGCCGGGAGACCTCGGTACCGGTCTCGGTGACGGCGCGGGCGGAGAGCAGGAGCCGGTAGTCGCGCTGCTTCCTGAGAGGCACCGGCTCGGTCGCGGGAGTCGCGGGAGTCGCGGGGGTCATGGGAGCGACGGGAATGGCGGAGGTCGCAGGGTTCGCGGGGGTCACAGGAGTGGCGGGGGTTACGAAAACTGCGGGAGTCGCGGGGACTGCGGGGTTCCCGGAGGTCGCGGGGGTCACGGGAGTGGCGGAGGTCGCGGGAGCCACGGGGTTCGCGGAGGTCGCGGGGGGCGCAGGGTGCGCGGGAGCCGCAGGGGTCACGGGGTTCGCGGGAGTGGCGGGGGTCGCGGGGGTCACGGCGATCCGTCCCTTTCCGGCTTCCGGTGACTCTGAAGGGAATGCTTCATAACTGTGAAGATAACCCTTCACAGTTATGAAGGCAATGCTTCATACGTGGAGTGGGTACGGTCTGCACATGACCGAGGTACCGAGGCGCACGTCCCTCACCGACCCCACGGCGATGCGCGCGCTGGCGCACCCCGCGCGGCTCGCGATCCTGAACCGGCTCCAGGCCGAGGAGCCCTGTACCGCGACCGAGGTCGCCGAGGTCGTCGGGGTCACGCCCAGCGCGGCCAGCTACCACCTGCGCATGCTCGCCAAGTACGGCTTCGTCGAGGACGCGCCCGCGCGCGGCGACGGCAGGGAACGGCTCTGGCGCTCCAGTGCCGTGGGGCTCAGCGTCAGCCCCGACCCGGATGACGGCCCGGACGTGCGCAGCGCCAAGGAGTTCCTGATCAAGGCGTTGCGGGAGCAGGCGGCGGAGGAGGTGGACAGGGCGATGGAGAACCTGGAGCGGGAGTCACGGGAGTGGCGCGAGGCCGCGCTGTTCAACCGTGCCGTCCTGCTGGTCGACGCCGAGGAGCTGAAGGTGCTGAACGAGCGGATCGACGAGCTGCTCGCCCCCTACAAGACCACCGTCAGGGACCGGGAGGACGCCCCGCCCGGGGCCCGGGTCTCCGAGGCACAGGTCAGCCTCTTCCCCCGGGCCCGGCGCCGGCCGCACGGCCTTCCACGCGACGCGTAAGGGGCGCTTGACGGCTGAAGGTCGGGAAGAGGCGCGGTTGCGGGTACACTTTTGGTGGCCTGTGAGTCATGGGCCGACTTCGCATGCCCCGTCAAGAACCGGGATCCCTCGGTCCGGGCGAGAGCCCGGCTGGATCCGGTTCGGGGCATCAGGGCGACAGCCGCAGGCTGTCGCGTCCAACCGAGAACAGCGCCCAGAGATGGGCGCCCCGATCTGGAGGACATCAATGTCCACCCCCGTCGTCACCATGCGACAGCTGCTGGAAAGCGGCGTGCACTTCGGCCACCAGACCCGTCGCTGGAACCCGAAGATGAAGCGCTTCATCTTCACCGAGCGCAACGGCATCTACATCATCGACCTTCAGAAGTCGCTGGCCTTCATCGACAGGGCCTACGACTTCGTCAAGGAGACCGTCGCGCACGGCGGCACGATCATGTTCATCGGCACGAAGAAGCAGGCCCAGGAGGCCATCGCCGAGCAGGCGGCCCGCGTCGGCATGCCGTACGTCAACCAGCGCTGGCTGGGTGGCATGCTCACCAACTTCTCCACCGTGCACAAGAGGCTCCAGCGCCTGAAGGAGCTGGAGGAGCTCGACTTCGACAACGTGGCCGCCTCGGGGCTCACGAAGAAGGAGCTCCTCATGCGCCGCCGCGAGAAGGAGAAGCTTGAGCGCACCCTCGGCGGCATCCGGGACATGTCCCGGATCCCGAGCGCGGTGTGGGTCGTCGACACCAAGAAGGAGCACATCGGGATCAGCGAGGCTCGCAAGCTTCACATCCCGGTCGTGGCCATTCTCGACACCAACTGCGACCCCGACGAGGTCGACTACCCGATCCCGGGTAACGACGACGCCATCCGCGCCGTCGGCCTGCTGACCCGCGTCGTCGCCGACGCCGTCGCCGCCGGTCTCATGGCCCGCGCCGGTGCCAACCGCGGCGGGGACGACAAGCCGGCCGTCGCCGGTGGCGCCGAGCCGCTGGCCGAGTGGGAGCAGGAGCTGCTCGCGGGCGGCGCCGACAGCGCCCCGGCCGCCGAGGCCGAGACCACCGAGGCCACCGAGGCCGAGGTCGCGGAGGCCCCCGCCGAGACCGTCGAGACCGAGGCCGCGGAGGCTCCCGCCGACGCCGCGGACGCTCCCGCCGCCGAGGCCGAGTCCACCGAGAAGCAGGCCTAGGTCACTCCGTACGGCTCCGGCCGTACGACCCGCAAGACCCTTCCGGGTGGGTGCCGCTCAGTCGGGGGCACCCACCCGATCCACGACGATTCCCACGAGGAAAAGACAATGGCTTCCGTGAACATGGCCGACGTCAAGCGGCTTCGTGAGCTGACCGCCGCCGGCATGATGGACTGCAAGAAGGCTCTTGAGTCGTCCGAGGGCGACTTCGACCGCGCGGTCGAGATCCTCCGCCTCAAGGGCGCCAAGGACGTCGGCAAGCGTGAGGCCCGTACCGCCTCCAACGGCCTGGTCGCCCTGAAGCAGGAGGGCGACTCCGCCGCCGCGCTGCTGGAGCTCAACTGCGAGACCGACTTCGTCGCCAAGGGCGAGCGTTTCCAGGAGCTCGCGGGCCAGGTGGTCGACCACATCCTGGCCACCAAGCCGTCCGACGTGCCCTCGCTGCTCGACTCCGAGTTCGACGGCAAGAGCGTCAAGGCGCACCTCGACGAGGCCAACGCCGCGCTCGGTGAGAAGATCGAGATCCGCAGGTTCGCCGTGCTTGAGGGCGGCTTCATCGGCGCCTACATGCACAAGACCGACCCCCAGCTTCCCCCGGCGGTCGGCGTGCTCGTGCAGCTCGACTCCCCGAACGCCGACGTGGCCAAGGACATCGCGCAGCACGCCGCCGCGATGGCCCCGAAGTACCTCAGCCCCGCCGAGGTCCCGGCCGACGTCGTCGAGAAGGAGCGCGCGCTCTTCGAGGAGATGACCCGCGAGGAGGGCAAGCCCGAGGCCGCCATCGGCAAGATCGTTGATGGCCGGATCAACGGCTGGTACAAGGACTTCACCCTCCTTGAGCAGTCCTTCGTCAAGGACAACAAGAAGTCGGTCGCGAAGTTCGCGGACGAGAATGGTGTCAAGGTCCAGGCCTTCGTCCGCTTCAAGGTCGGCCAGGCCTAATCCCTGACATCCGCTCTTCAAACAGAGCATCAAACGAGGAGGCCGCCGCCGTGCAGGAGAACACAGGACCCGCTACGCCGGCGGTTTCTTCGTACTCGGACCCGCTTCGCTGGAAGCGGGTGATGTTGAAGCTGTCCGGGGAGGCGTTCGCCGGCGGAGAGCCGCTGGGCATCGATCCGGGCGTCGTGGGCCACCTCGCCGACTCGATCGCCGAGGCCGTACGCGGTGGCGTGCAGGTCTCGGTCGTCGTGGGCGGCGGCAACATGTTCCGGGGCGCCGCCCTGTCCGAGCGCGGCATGGACCGCGCGAGGGCCGACTACATGGGCATGCTCGGCACGGTCATCAACTGCCTGGCCCTCCAGGACTTCCTGGAGAAGCGGGGCATCGACACCCGCGTCCAGACGGCGATCACCATGCAGCAGGTCGCCGAGCCGTTCCTGCCCCGCCGGGCCATCCGTCACCTGGAGAAGGGCCGCGTGGTCATCTTCGGGGCGGGGCTCGGCTCGCCGTTCTTCTCCACCGACACCTGCGCCGCGCAGCGAGCGCTGGAGATCGGTGCCGAGGCGCTGCTCAAGGGCACCCAGGTGGACGGCGTCTACGACGCCGACCCCCGCAAGAACCCCGACGCCGTCCGGTTCGACCATCTCGAATATGGTGAGGTGTTGACCCGCGGTCTCGGAGTCATGGACGCCACCGCCATCAGCCTGTGCATGGACAACAGCCTTCCCATCGTGGTCTTCGACCTCATGGGTGAGGGCAACATCCTGCGGGCGGTACGCGGTGAGAAGATCGGCACGCTGGTGAGCCCCGCACGGTAGCGAGCCGGCATGGCGACAGGCCGGCGCGGCGACAGGGCCGGTACGGCAACGGGAGCGAGCCCGACGCAGCGAGTGGAGTGGTACGCGAGGTAGGAGCGTCCCGCGAAGCGAGTGAGGAGTGGTGAGCGACCAGAGGACAGGGAGCGAGCCCGACGCAGCGAGTGGAGTGGTACGCGAGGTAGGAGCGTCCCGCGAAGCGAGTGAGGAGTGGTGAGCGACCAGAGGACAGGGAGCGAGCCCGACGTAGCGAGTGGAGTGGTACGCGAGGTAGGAGCGTCCCGCGAAGCGAGTGAGGAGGGGCGCGTGACCGAGAAGACAGGGTGCGAACCTGACGTAACGAGCTGAGCGGTACGCGACCGTGGCGGTCCAGTGGGCCCGCGGCGTGATGACGTCCCGCGAAGTGCGTGAGGATGGGGAGTGACCGAGAAGACAGGGAGCCGCTGTGATCGACGAAACCCTCCTCGAAGCCGAGGAAAAGATGGACAAGGCCGTGTCGGTGGCGAAGGACGACTTCGCGGGCATCCGCACAGGTCGTGTCACCCCGTCGATGTTCAACAAGATCAGCGCTGAGTACTACGGGACACCCACCCCCATTCAGCAACTCGCCTCGTTCCACGTGCCCGAGGCGCGCATGGTCATCATCCAGCCCTTCGACAAGAGCTCGATGGCGGCGATCGAGAAGGCGATCCGCAACTCGGACCTCGGTGTGAACCCCGGTAACGACGGAGTGGTGATCCGGGTGGCCTTCCCCGAGCTGTCGGAGGATCGCCGCAAGGAGTACATCAAGGTCGCCCGGAACAAGGCGGAGCACTCCAGGGTCTCGATTCGCAACATCCGTCGCAACGCCAAGGAGACCTTGGACAAGCTGATCAAGGATGGCGAGGCCGGTGAGGACGAGGTGCGCCGGGCGGAGAAGGAGCTCGACGACCTCACCCAGAAGCATGTCGCCAAGATTGACGAGCTGCTCAAGCACAAGGAATCCGAGCTGCTTGAGGTCTGAGCCACGATCCTTGTCCCGCGCGGGCCGTCCGTGCGGGGCAAGGATTTTGTGTAGGTATGAAAGTAGGACCCCCTGTGGAACCCGTGGCGGGCAGTAGCCGTACCGGCCGGAATCTCCCCGTCGCAGCGGCGGTGGGGCTCGCCCTGGCGGCGGTCATCATCGCCTCCCTGTACTTCGTGAAGGTGCTCTTCCTCGCCGTGGTGATCGCGGCGGTGGGCATCGGCGTGACGGAGCTGGTCCGGTCGTTCGAGGCCAGAGGCACCCGCGTCCCCCTGATCCCGGTTCTGGCGGGCATGGCCGGGATGCTGGCCGGCGCCTACTGGGGCGGGACCGCCTGGCTGGTCGGCGTCTTCGCGATGACCGTGCTCGGGCTGATGATCTGGCGGATGTTCCTGGGCACCGAGAACTACGTCCGCGACACCGCCGCGACCATCCTGGTCGTCGTCTACCCCTCCCTGCTCGTCGGGTTCGTGGCGCTGCTGCTCGCCAACCCCGACCAGGGCGCGGACCGGGTGGTCGTCTTCATCGCCACCACCGCCGCGAGCGACATCGGCGGGTATTTCGCCGGGATCTCCCTCGGCAGGCACAAGATGGCCCCGGTGATCAGCCCGAAGAAGACCTGGGAGGGCTTCGCCGGGTCGGCGCTGGCCTGCATGGCGGTGGGCGGCTGGCTGGTGGCGTGGCTGCTGGAGGACGACATCTGGAAGGGCGTCCTCATCGGCGCGGTCGTGGTGGTCTTCGCCACGCTCGGCGACCTCGTCGAGTCGGTGATCAAACGCGATCTCGGCGTCAAGGACATGGGCAGCGTGCTTCCCGGCCACGGCGGCATGATGGACCGCCTCGACTCCCTGGTCGCCGCGCTGATCCCGGTCTGGATCCTGCTCACCCTGCTGGTCTGACCACCGTTCCGACCTGTCATCTCGCGGTGGTGAGCCGGGTCGCGGACAGGCGGGGGAGCACCGCCCGGTAGCCCTGGGCCGAGACCAGGTTCAGCTCGTCCGGGGTGATCGGGACGAGCCAGAGCCACTGCACGGCGTCGCCCCCGAAGGAGAAGCCCGACATGTCGGGTAGTCCTGGCAGCCCGGTCAGCATCATGACGCCGCCGTAGGCGGAGCCGAGCGGGAAGGTCTCCGGCCGGTGGTACCACTTGGCGGTGTGGCCGTGGCCCAGCCAGGTGACCGAGTGCCATGGGTACTGCCCCAGCCACAGGAACAGCCGGGCCGCGTCGCGGGCGTCGCCGGGGGAGGCGACGGCGAGCTCCACCCGGGCGTACGCGTCGGGCCGGTCGATGTACTGCTCGACGGTGGGCATCCGCTGGCAGCTCATCCCGACCGTGGACAGGATCGTGTGCTCCCTGTCCCGTTCCGGCGGGCGTTCGGTGATGCCCACCGCGGGCATCCGCTCGCCCCCCGCGTCCCAGAACCTGCCCGCGGTACCGATCCTGCGGTCCAGGTGGCCCATCACGAACTGCTGGAACGAGGCCCAGGCGCCGTCTCCTCCGCGCCACTCCCAGTAGGCGCGGGCCTTGGCGATCCGGGAGGCCAGGCCGTCGTGGGCCTCCTCCAGCGACCAGGCGAACGGGGACTCGCCCAGCGCGTCGCGGGAGTAGCCGGGCATTCCCCGGCTCATGTCCGCCCACCCAGGAATGACCGCGAGCAGCTCGTCGTTCTCGTACAGGGCGACGCCGTCGCCCTCCTCGAACCACAGTGATCGCAGCGCGCCCAGCGGGCCCCGGCCCTCGGGGTGCCGGGTGTTCGCCCGGGGGGCCATCGGCGGCAGTTCGGAGTTCAGGCGCTCCGGGGCGATCCCGTCCGGGGCCGGGCGGTGGTTGGCCAGCCAGACGGCTCCGTGCACCATTCCCCCCGGTCCGCACAGGTAAGCTACCGAGGAAGTCTCGTCGCGTTCGACCACCAGGGTGCGGCTTCCGTAGGGATTGACGTCGGTAAGTACGACCTCGACGCCGTCTCCCCGCTCTTCCGCGGGGCCCGTGGGGCGGTTTGTCGCCATACCTCCGGACTCTAGATCACTGTCGGGCACCGCTTCGAGCATTCGCGTAACCGTTGAGAGAAGGCGTTGGACTTGTCGACCGTCAGCCCGTCCGGGACCCCCGTACCCGGCCAGCTCACCTTCGTGGCGCCGCGCCGGGCCAAGCCCGCCCGCCACCTGGCCGACCTGACCATGGCCGAGCGCCGGGCGGTCGTCGCCGAGCTGGGCGAGAAGCCGTTCCGCGCCGACCAGCTCTCCCGGCACTACTTCGAGAAGCTCAACGGCGATCCCGAGCTGATGACGGACCTCCCGGCCTCGGCCAGGGAGAAGTTCGCCGCCGCGCTGTTCCCCAACCTGCTGACCTCGGTCAGGGAGATGACCACCGACGCGGGGACCACCCGCAAGACGCTGTGGCGGCTCTTCGACGGCGCGCTGGTCGAGTCGGTCCTCATGCGCTACACCGACCGTACGACCATGTGCGTGTCGTCGCAGGCCGGGTGCGGGATGAACTGCCCGTTCTGCGCCACCGGACAGGCGGGCCTGACCCGCAACATGACCACCGCCGAGATCGTCGAGCAGGTCGTCGCCGGGGCCCGCGCGCTCGCGGCCGGTGACGTTCCCGGTGGTCCCGGCCGGGTCAGCAACGTGGTCTTCATGGGCATGGGCGAGCCGCTGGCCAACTACAAGGCCGTGATCGGCGCCGTCCGCCGCATGGTCGAGCCCGCCCCCGACGGCCTGGGCATCTCCGCCCGGGGCGTCACCGTCTCCACGGTCGGCCTGGTCCCCGCGATCGGCAAGCTCGCGGCCGAGGGCCTGCCGGTGACGCTGGCGCTCTCGCTGCACGCCCCCGACGACGAGCTCCGCGACACGCTGGTGCCGATCAACACCCGCTGGAAGGTCGCCGAGGTCCTCGACGCGGCCTGGGACTACGCGGCCACGACCAAGCGCCGGGTCTCCATCGAGTACGCGCTGATCAAGGACATCAACGACCAGGAGTGGCGCGCCGACCTGCTCGGCAAGCTGATCAAGAACAAGCTCGTGCACGTCAACCTGATCCCGCTCAACCCGACCCCGGGTTCGAAGTGGACCGCCTCCCGCCCGGAGGACGAGCGGGCCTTCGTCCGCCGCCTGGAGTACCACGGCGTGCCGGTGACGGTCCGCGACACCCGTGGCCGCGAGATCGACGGCGCCTGCGGCCAGCTCGCCGCCGCCGAGTAGCTTTCCCACCGCACGGCCGCCTCTCCCGAGGCGCCGACCGTTACCGTACGGCTGCGCCCACCCAGGCGCCGACCGCCGCCTCGGGGCACTCCCCCGGGGCGGCGCTCCCCGCCGCCCCGCGCTCCCGCCGCATCGCCGACCTCGTCCGGATCCTCGTCCATTCCGGGGCATGATCCCAGCCCCCAGGAAGTGCGCGTCGACGGGCTGACTCACCCGTTCATGTAACGCTTTGTCGGTCTCCTTCCAAGCAGTGGTGTATTCGGGAGGACGACGAAGGGAACATGGCCGGTGCGCCTCAAACAGACGGGGTTGGCGGAGATCTCCACCGACCCCGAGGCTTTCGAAGCCTTCTACCGGCGCCACGTCGAAGCGGTCACGCGATTTCTGGCCCGGCGAGTGGACGACCCCCACACGGTGGCCGACCTGGTCGCCGAGGTCTTCGTCGCGGTGCTCGACTCGGCGCACACCTACCGCTCCGGCCTGGGCAGTGAGATCGGCTGGCTGTACGGCGTGGCACGCAACACCCTGTCCGCCGAGCGGCGGCGGGCGGCACGTGAGATGCGTCTCGCCAGCAGGATCAGTGGACGCCGTCTCCTCGACGCGGACGACCTGACGCGTATGGAGGAGCGGCTGGACGCGGAGAGCACGGCCCGGCGGGCCTTCGAGGCCATGGCCGGACTGCCCGAGAGCGAGCGCGCCGTCCTGGAACTGGTCGTCGTCGACCAGCTCTCCGTGGCGGAGGCGGCTACGGCACTCGGCATCCGGCAGGGGACCGCCAGGGTCCGGCTGCACCGCGCCCGCCAGTCACTGCGCCACGTTCCCGGCGTCATCCCTCCCGCTGTCATGGAAGGACTCCGATGAACTTCGAGGAGAGACTGCTCATGGAGCTCAAGACAGAGATCGGCGAAAGGGCCGCGCGGGGGCCGGTCCGTTCGAGGCCGCGCCGCCGCCTGCTGGCGGGGGCGGCGGCGGTCGCGGGCATCGCCGCCGCGGCGCTGGTGGCCGTACCGCTGATGACGGGGTCGGAGAACCCCGCGTACGCGCTGACGCGGGGCGACGACGGGTCGATCACGCTGAAGATCAAGGAGTTCCGCGACCCCGGCCAGGTCGAACAGGATCTGGCCGACCTGGGGGTGGAGGCCGACATCTCCTACCTCAAGCCCGGCACGTGGTGCGCCCCGGAGCGGTTCACGGGCGTGGGGGAGTCGACCTTCACTCCGGAGGAGTTGAAGAGCAAGGACCCCGCCGTCATGGCACGGATAAGGAAAGCGCTTGAGAACTCGCCCGCGGAGAGGGTGTACGACAGGATTCCCGGCGGGGTGAAGATCTACCCGAAGGAGATCAAGCCGGAGCAGCGCGTGGTCATGGAGTTCGCCGAGAACGCGGACCAGACCTCGGGGCCGGAGAAGCCGAGAGTGCTCTGGCAGTACTCCTTCCGGCTCGCCGAGGGCCCCGTCAAACCGTGCACGGTCGTCAAGGACCCGTCCTGGGACGCCCCCCTCGACCCGGTGAAGAACCCCGAGGCGTTCCCGCCCGCGGGTAGCTGACCTTTCCGCTCCCCGGGACCTCCGGAGAAGGCGCCCGCCGTGGCGGGCGCCTTCGAGCGCCGAGTGGCTCCGGTGGCCGGTCACGCCGTACGCCGAAGCCGTACGCCACACCGGTCAGGCCGGTCAGCGGTCTTCGGGCCGTTGGTCGGAGGGGAGCGGCGGGGGTACCTGGGGCAGGGCGGGCATCGCCCTGACCGCCAGGCCGGTGAGCGCCAGGCCGCACAGCAGCACCGCGACCAGCTGGCCGAGGTTCACGGCCGCGATGACGCGGGTGGCGGGGTCGGCGGCGTCGAGGGTCAGGTGGGAAACGTGGGCGAGCAGCACCGGCACGGACAGGATGGCCAGCGCCAGCGGCAGGGCGGGGCCGCGCCCGCCCCCCGGAGCCCACGGACGCGTCCCGAACAGGAACGCGCTCGCGACCAGGAACGCCAGGCAGGCCAGCCCCGAAGTGCTCAGCCAGGGCTGGAACCATGACCAGACCCGCCAGTCGACGATCCGCGCCATCCCCAGCGAGCCCAGCGCGCTCATGATCGCGTACAGCGTGACACCGGCGGCGACGGGCAGCAGGGCCTTCCACCAGGGGCGGTGTGCCCGTGGCGCGTCACGGTGGAATCCGGCCGCCAGGGCGAGCACGGGGACCACGAACAGGAGGCTGTACACGAGATCCTCACTCCTGAACGGGATCCCGCCCTGGAGGCCGGGGCTGTAGAACAGCGCGAGGGCGAGCAGTGCCAGGATCTTCGCGATGCGCGGGTGGCCTCGGAGGAGCGAGACGAAGACCGAGATCCACAGCAGGTAGCCGAGCACCTGCACGATGCTCCACAGCCGCTGTGCCGACCCGGTGCCGCCGAGGGTGGCCTGGTAGTCGGCGGTTCCGTAGAGCCTCAGGAGGTCCAGGAGCCAGGCGCAGCTCACCGCCGCGTGGAAGAACAATCCCAGCACGGCCACCAGGCGGACCGCCTCGCCCCAGGCGAGGAAGCGCGGCGCCGCGCCGACACCCCCCAGACGCACCCGCACCGACAGGGCGGCCACGCTGGCGACCTCCGACCAGCGCGGCCGGGGGTTGTCGGCGTCGGAGAGGCCGCCCGCCCCCTCCATGAACGCGCAGACCATCTCCTCCTCCCGCTCGGCGCGGTAGGAGGCGGGCAGCAGGCGCAGCACGTATCGGTAGCGGTCTTCCAGAAGGCTCACGCCAGACCTCCCGCGTGCCGGACGCTCAGCCGCTCGCGGGCGGTCCTGACGTTCTCGGCCAGCCGGGCGGCCTCCGCCTCCAGGGCTCGCGCCCCGGACTCGGTGAGCCGGTAGTAGCGGCGCAGCCGCCCCTGCTGAGCCTCCTCGCGGTCCAGCACCACCAGCTCGTCGGCGGCCAGCCGGTCCAGCACGCCGTACAGCGTGCCGATCTTCAGCTGCACCCGCCCCTCGGACAGCTTCTCGACCTCCTGCACGATCCCGTAGCCGTGCCGTGGAGCGTCGACCAGCGCGGTGAGGACGAGAAACGCGGGTTCCGTCATCGTTCGTTGGCTCATGGGCACAATATATCGTGGAAGCCAGGATATTGGGCGAGCCAGACCGAAGGACATCTCGCCGTGCCCGCGATGTGGCGACCATTCCGTCAGCAACCCAGCGACCATCCCGTCAGCAAAGTAGCGACCAACCTGTCAGCAACCTAGCGACCAACCTGTCACCAGACCTCCCGCTGTGGCATGCTTACCCCATGGTCAGCGGCTCACAGACTCCTCTCGGCAGGGTCATTCCACGACGTGCGGAAAGACTCGTCGAGGAGGCCCTGACCGACACCCGCGTCACTCTCGTGACGGGGGCACGCCAGTGCGGTAAGAGCACCCTGGTCCGGCTCCTCGCCAAGGGACGCGCCGGAGAGTGGCGCAACCTCGACACCCCCGCCGCCCGCCAGGCCGCGTTCGCCGATCCCGCCGGATTCGTGGACTTTCCCGAGCTCATGGTCATCGACGAGATCCAGCGAGCCCCCGAGCTGCTGCTCGCCATCAAGGAACAGGTGGACACCGATCCGAGGCCGGGCCGATACCTGCTGACCGGATCGGCGCGCGTGCTCGGGCTCCGGGGGCTTCCCGACGCGTTGCCCGGCCGGATGGAGACCATCGAGCTGTGGCCCTTCTCGCAGGGCGAGATCGACGGTACGGCCGACGGGTTCGTGGACGCCGTCTTCGCCGAGCCTGAAAACCTGCACCACACCTCCGAGGTCGGTCGCGCCGAGTACGCGGAACGCCTGGTCCGGGGCGGATTCCCCGAGGCGGTCTCGCGGCCCAACGTCCACAGACGGGAGCGGTTCCTCGACTCGTACGTCGCGGATCTCATCGCGCGTGACGTGAGCCAGCTCGCGGAGATCGAGCGGACCTCGGAGATGCGGGCCCTGGTCCGGCTGCTGGCCGCCCGGTCGGGCCAGTTGCTGGTGCCCGGATCCCTGAGCAACGGGATCGGGCTCTCCGCGAGCACGATCCATCGCTACCTTGGCCTGCTGGAAGAGGTTTTCCTGATCAAGCGAATCCCCTCCTGGTCACGCAACCTCGGCAGCCGTGCGATCGGGACGTCCAAGATGGCCTTCGTCGACTCCGGGATCGCGGCGAACCTCCTGGGGGCCGACTCCAGGAGCCTGGTGCGTCCCGAAGGTGCCTTCGGCCCGCTCCTGGAGGGCTTCGTCCTCATGGAGCTGGCTCGCCAGCTCACCTGGTCCGACGAACGCGTGGAGCTGTTCCACTACCGGACCAAGGACAAGGTCGAGGTCGACGCCGTCCTGGAGAGTCGCCAGGGGCGCGTGGTCGGCATAGAGGTGAAGGCGTCGTCGACGGTGCGACCGGACGACTTCAGGGGACTGCGACACCTCGCGGCCCGCCTCGGCGATGACTTCGCGGTGGGAATCGTCCTCTATACGGGGGCGCAGACACTCCCGTTCGGCGACCGCATGCGTGCCATGCCGGTGAGCGCCCTCTGGGAGGTCGCCGCTCCGCGTAGGTAGCCGTTCGGCGATCGCTCAGGCCTCGGGGGAGACCGAGTTGCTCTGGCCCGCTTGGATCGGTCCGTTATGCGGGATTTAGTCCGTTCTAATGTTGTCGTGATCTTCAGGGTGATAGAGATTGACGGGTTCTCTGACGCCACTGAACGAAACGGGATGAATTCCTCTATGCCGTATCTGTCGCGGATGATCACTCGTAGGGGCCTGTTCAAGACCGCCACCGGCGCCGCCGCGGCGACGGCCCTGGGCGGCTTCGCCGACGTCCGGGGCGCCGCCGCGGAAACCGTGGCGGACCGGTTCGACCTGGCCGCACCCGCGACGGAGCTGATCTGGAAGAAGGCCCTCCACGACGAGACGGTGCTGCAGTCGTTCGGCTTCGACAACACCAACGGACACATCTACGTGGTCCAGGTGAAGAACGGCTCGGGGTCGGCGGCGGCGGGCAACCTCTGCCTGACCAAACTCAGCCTGACCGGAACGGTGCTCGGGCACATGTACCTGATGGGCTTCGGGCACGGCGTCCAGATCGGAGTGGAGCCGTCGGGGACCTCGGCCTACCTGTGGACCGAGACCAACGCCGTGAGCGACGGTACCAACGCCTGGGGCAACAGGCTGGCCCGGTTCAAGTTCGTCAACGGCCAGACCCTGACCGCGTCCTCCTCCGCTCTCACCAAGTACGCGCCGATCGCGGGCGCGACCAGCACCACGTGTGCGATCGACCCCTCCACCAAGCGGCTGATCATGCGCTACTGGGTCGACGGAAAGGCGCGCTACGCGGCGTACTCCCTGTCGGCGCTCAAAAGCGGAACGGCCACCCCGCTGTTCGACATCGCACAGCCGTCGGGGCTGGGCGTCTTCCAGGGCTACACCGCTTACGGGAACTACCTGTACCTCCTGGACGGCACCGCCTACAGCACCTCCAACCCTGCTCCGGGCAACGCCTACATCACCTGCGTCGATCTGCGTACGGGCGGTAAGGTCCAGCGGTCGCTCACCCAGGCCGGAAAGTCCCTGGACTTCCGGGAGCCGGAGGGCATGGCGATCCAGATCGCGGGCGGTGCGCCCCGCCTGTGCCTGGGACTCGCCTCGGGCGTCGCGGGAGCGAGGAAGGCCAGCGTCTTCTACAAGACCGCCCTCGTCTGACAGCCGAGAGCGCCCCGGTTTCCGGTCACCCCGGCCAGTCCGGTACAGGGTGCGCCTGGTCATGGGTTATGGCGTCGAGGTCAACGGCACGCGTCGCCAGGGCTGGTTCTCCAGTCGCGTCTCCTCTTCCAGGTTGCGGGCGAGTTCCTCCACGGTCGCTCCGCAGCGGACGTCGCACAGGCCGACGACGTACTCATGACGCTGGCCCGTGACGCCCGTCGGCGGGGATGGTGGCAGGCGTACAGCGGAGCCATCCCGCAATGGTTCGAGGTCTACGTCGGTTTAGAGGAGGAGGCCTCCAAGATCTGCAGTTGGGAAAATGAGCAGATCGACGGGCGACTGCAGACGGAAAATTACATGGGGGCGCTCTTCCAGTCCGAACTGATCGTTCCATCCGATGAGGAGATTGACCGCCGGGTTGCGGTTCGCCTCAAGCGCCAAGAGAAACTCTTGGCAGCCGATGCGCCGGAACTGTGGGTCGTGATCGGTGAGGGAGCATTGCGAAGGATGGTGGGAGGAGCTGAGACCATGCGTGAACAGCTCGACAAGCTCACTCAGGCATCGCGGCTTAACAACATCACGCTCCAGGTGCTTCCTTTCAGCGCCGGGGCTCACCTGGCCATGCACGGTGCCTACCACCTGCTGGGCTTCGCCGGTGATCCAAGCGTCGTGTACGTTGAGTACCGGCGAGGCTCCCTCTATCTGGAGCAGGCGCCAGACGTCGACACCTACGTCAGTCTTTTTGACCACCTCCGCGCCCGAGCGCTCAGCCCAGATGATTCACGGGCCTTGCTCGCGCGAGTGGTGGACGAAATCTCTTAGCATGAAGTAGGAGGTACACCCGAGATGGACCTCTCGTCGGCTCGATGGGTGAAATCTTCCGCCAGCGGCGACGGCGGAGCCAGCTGTGTCGAGGTGGCGGTAATCCCAGGTGATACGGCCCTGGCCAGCCACAAGACAGGCGTGACCGAGTTGTTCGTTGTCCGCGACTCCAAAGACCCATCCGCCACCTCTCCGAACACGGCCTGGAGTTCACCACCCCCGTGACATTCCTGGTGGGAGAGAAGGGCTCCGGGAAGTCCACCGTCATGGAAGCGATCGCCGACGTCTGCGGCATCAACTCCGAAGGCGGCAAGGCAGGCACCCGATACGCCAGCACAGGCCCCGCCACACCCCTCGGGGACGTCATGGACGCCGACCTCACCACCACCGGCCTTCGTCTTCTTCGCGGCCCCCGTACCAAGCGCCGGGCGTTCTTCCTCCGCGCCGAAACTCTCTTCAACCTCGGACAGAACGTCTCCGGCCTGCCCGGGTTCTGGGAGGAAGATCTCACCGAGCAATCCCACGGGGAAGGGTTCTTCATCGTCCTGGAACGCATGGTGACCGGGCCGGGGCTTTACCTCATGGACGAACCCGAGGCGGCCCTCTCGTTCCACTCATGCGTGCGCCTGGTCGGCCTCATGGCCCGCGTCGCGGACGAGGGCGGGCAGATCATTTGCTCCACCCACTCGCCGATCCTCACCAGCCTCCCCGGTGCGCAGATCATCGAACTCGGCGACCACGGCATCCGCACCACCAAGTGGGAAAACCTCCAACTGGTCGATCACTGGCGACGCTTCCTCGCCAAGCCGGACTTCTACCTGCGGTACGCCCTGGACACAGCCACCGACGCTGACTGACCAAAGGGGCCGTTCCCGCGCTCACACCGGTTATGTGCGGGGCGATGTCGGCCAGTGGCTCGTCGGTTTCCAAGCGCTCGCGAGAGGACTCCGGGGGCCTTCGCGGTGGGTTCTGTTTCGCCGGTCGTGTGTCCGTGTGGCGGTGTTGTCGTCCGCGTCGATGACGGGGCGCGGATCCTATCGGGTCGGATGCCTGTTTGGAGGAAATAGTGCTGTTTTCTCCGGTTTTGGCCTTTGAATATGTGGTGATCCGCTAGCGTCGCCCGTTACGAGGGAAGATCGACTAGAGACTGGAGCATTGTGCGAAGAAGAACCTCTTGGTTCGCCGTCCTCCTGGCGATGGTGACGGTTTCACCGATCGGGGTCGCCAACGCGGACACCGAGGTAGTGAGGGCGCAGGCCATCGCCTGGGCGCCCTGTGAAGAGGAGCCTGCCGCCGAGTGCGGCACGCTGAGCGTGCCCATCGACTGGTCGAAGCCGAACGGGGCGAAGGTCGACATCGCCGTCGCGCGGCGGAAGGCCACGGATCCGGCCGCGCGGGTCGGTTCGCTGGTGATCAATCCCGGTGGTCCGGGCGGGTCGGGGGTGGAGGCCGTGTACGGCGCTCCCGGCTCCTACACCGAGGAACTGCAGCGACGGTTCGACATCGTCGGGTTCGACCCCCGGGGCGTGGGGCGCAGCAACCCGGTGATCTGCTCGGCGTCGGTGTACAACCGGATGCCGCACACCGTCATGAAGAGCCAGGCCGACTTCGACGCCTGGAACGCGTTCACCAAGAAGCTGCACGCCGACTGCCGCGCGCGTACCGGCCCGCTGTACGACCACGTCGACTCCGCAGATGTCGCACGTGACCTGGACGCGCTGCGCGCCGCCCTGGGTGAGGAGAAGCTCACCTACTACGGGATCTCGTACGGCACGCTGATCGGCCAGATGTACGCCGAGCTGTTCCCCGGCCGGGTCCGGGCCCTCGGGCTCGACAGCAACATGGACCACAGTCTCGGCGTCGCGGGCTTCCTGGCCACCGAGGCGATCGCCATCGAGGACGCGTTCGACGAGTTCGTCGGCTGGTGCGAGCAGGACACCAGCTGCGTCCTGAACGGGCGTGACATCCGTGGGATCTGGAAGGACCTGCGGGAGAAGGCGCGGCGCGGGGAACTGAAGTACCCGAGCACGGGCCAGACGATGACCGAGTTGCAGGTCGTCTACAACGCCGCGCTGGGCACGGAGGGGCCGGCCTGGCAGATCCTGGGCGAGGTGATCAACTGGTTGAACGGCGGGCCGCAGCCGGAGTGGGTGCCCCCGCTGTCCGGACGGCAGCCCGTGGAGGGGGACGTCGCGCATCTGCCGACCGCGGTTCTCTGCCAGGACTACAACCTCCAGGTGCGTAACTACTCGGAGTACGCCGCGCTCATGCGTGTCTCCGGCGCGCTCGCACCCGACACGGGGTACCACCCGTACCCGGTCGACGACCTGCCGATCTGCATGAACTACCCGACCACCAACGCGCCGCACGCACTGCGATACACGGGCGACGCCCCGCTGCTGCTCGGGAACTCCCTGCACGATCCGGCCACTCCGTGGATCTGGTCCGCCAACGCGGCCCGTCAGCTCGGGTCCAAGGCGGTGTTGCTCACATACGAGGGCTGGGGACACCGCATTTACGGCAAGGACAAGTGTCAGACGGACATCTTCGACGAGTACCTGATCTCGCTGAAGGTGCCGCCGCACGGTACGCGCTGTGCCGTGGGCACGCCCGAGGAGAGTGTGCTCAAGCAGCAGGCGCCGTCGCGGACGTGGCCGACCGGCCAGAACCACTGGGCGTTCTAGGTCCGGAGGCGGGCCTCAACCCGGGCGGCTCGTCCGGGTGAGACCGGGTAAGAGCTGTACGGCTGTCGAGTGAGTGGGTGTCGTCGAACCACGCGAGTCCGGTGGTTCGGCGACACCCACGCCTGTGTTACGGGCCTCGTCAGGGGTTCAGGCGGCGCAGGCGCGTGTACAGGACGATGCTCGCGGCGGACCAGAAGAGGGTGGCCGCGGCGATGGGGAGGAGGACGGTGTCGAGCAGTCCGGCGTTGGCGGCGCGCATCCAGGGCATGATCGGCACCAGGAGGCGGCCCGCGGGGGTGAGGCTGATCAGCAGCAGGGCGAGGTAGCCGCCGAAGAGGGCGAGCATCGAGACGGCGGGGGAGGCCAGGATCGGGCGGCTGGTCAGGGCGCCCAGGGCCGTTCCCACGCTCACGCCGAGCACGTGCAGCGCGATGCCGAGCGCCAGGTCGGCGGGGGTGGGCATGGCGGCGAAGCCGATGACCAGCGGCATCCCGACCGCGATCGCCGCCATACCGAGGCAGACGGTGAGCGCGGCGAGCAGTCCGGCCCCGATCTCGCGGCCGGGCCGTCCGGCGGCCGTCATGGAGATCAGCCGCTGCGTCGGGGGCTCGGTGTCGAGCAGCCCCCGGGCGGCCCAGGCGAAGATGAGGATCAGCAGCCCGGCCGAGTCGGCGTACGCGGACAGCTCCCTGCCGGGTGGGGTCAGCGTGGAGTAGAAGATGATCAGCATCGCGAAGAGCCCGATCATCGGCTGGAGCAGCCGGTGCGACCGGGCGTAGGCGGAGAGCTTGAAGCGTACGAGGTGGATCATGATGACCGCCTGGTGAGGTAGCCGTCGGCGCGGAGCTTCTGCTCCACCTCGTCGGCGTCGTCCGCGTCCACGAGCACCTCGATGACCACCTGCGGGGAGGGGCGAGGGAGCGGCGAGGGCTCCTTCGAGGCGTCCCGGGGGATCCGGGGGAGTGCCTCGGGGCTGGGGAGGGCTGAGGGGGCGCGGGTGCCGGTGGTGACGTCGCCGTCCGCGACGAGCCAGTGGTCGGCGCCGGGGAAGTCCTGGAGTTGTTTCTGGTGGTCGCTGACCACGACCGTGCCGCCGCGTGCGGCGATCTCTTCGATGATCACGGGGAGTTCGGCGCGGGTCTGCTCGTCGAGCCCGGCGAAGGGTTCGTCGAGGATGAGCAGGTCCGGCGGGGCCAGCAGTGACTGGATGAGCCCCACCTTCTGCGCGCTGCCCTTGGACAGGTCGCCGAGCGGCTGTTCCAGCAGGTGGGTCGCGTTCAGCCGTTCCGCCAGGTCTTTGGCGGCGGAGGCGGTGGAGACGCCCCGGATCCTGGCCATGTGGGCGAGGTAGGCGGCGACCGTGAACGGCTGGTCCACCGGAAACACGTCCGGGGCGTAGCCGACGACGCCGGGCCGGTCGGAGATCGAGCCCCGGGACGGGGGGACGAAGCCCGCGAGCAACCGCAGCAGCGTTGACTTTCCCGCGCCGTTGCGGCCGGTGACCTCGATGACGGAACCGGGATGGAGCGTGAGCTCGACATCCCGCAGGACCCAGGGGCCGCGCCGCGAGTATCGGAAGGACACCGTGGAGAGCCGCATAAGCCGCAACCCTACCGTGATCATCCGCATTACGGTCGTTCGTTACCCGAGTTGTCCGTTGTCCGTTGCCTGTCGCCACTGGTCGCGGTCGTTCGGTGCCGCGACTCGTCGCGGGTACCCAGGTTGCCGCTCCCGTCCTCCCGGAATGCCTCCGGTGAAGACAGGAACGGCAACGGAGACCCCGCGTGAAGCGAGGTCTCCGTTGGTGTCGGGTTTATATATCGTTCAGTTTTTTAGCTTCGCGTCCGCCGGGTCAGGTGCCGTAGACGTCGAAGTCCCACAGGGAGTAGCCGTAGGCGGGCAGTGAGCGCTGGGTGCCGTAGACGCGGATGTAGCGTCCGCTGCCGCTGACGGTGAGGTCGTCCACACCGCCGTCCGAAGTGGTCGTGGAGTAGACGTTGGTCCAGGTGGTGTTGTTGGTGGAGGTCTGGACCTGGTAGGCCCTGCCGTAGGCGGCCTCCCAGTTCAGGCGGACGCGGTTGATGGTGCGGGTGGCGCCCAGATCGACCGTGATCCACTGGGGGTCGCTGTAGAGGCTGCTCCAGCGGGTGGCGGGGTCGCCGTCCACGGCCAGGGCCCCGACCCGACCGTTGCCCTCCTCGACGCTGCTGGTCGTGACCGGCTTGCCGACGGAGAGCAGCGAGGGGTTCGAGGTGGCGGGGGTGCCGTAGACGTTGAGGTCCCACAGCGAGTAGCCGAAGGTGAGGGCGCGCTGGGTGCCGTAGACGCGGACGTAACGGCCGGTGCCGCTGACGGTGAGGTCGTCCACACCGCCGTCCGCGGTGGTTGTGGAGTAGATGTTGGTCCAGGTGGTGTTGTTGGTGGAGGTCTGGACCTGGTAGGCCCTGCCGTAGGACGCCTCCCAGTTCAGCCGGACCCGGTTGAGGTTGTAGTTCGCCCCCAGGTCCACGGTGATCCACTGCGGGTCGGTGTAGAGGCTGCCCCAGCGGGTGGCCGAGTTGCCGTCCACCGCGTTCGCCCCGACGAGCACGTTGCCCTCCTCGACGCTGGAGGTCGTGACCGGCTTGCCCCGCGCGATGTCGCCGCCCGGGTCGGGGTTGCCGGGCGGGGTGCTGGCCCCGGCACCGGTGAAGGTGTAGCTGTCCAGGTCGAACAGGGCGCCGGTGCCGCTCCCGGTGAAGACGAGATACAGGTCGTGGGTGTTGTCGTCGGGCTTGGTGACCGGGGCGGTCACCTCGGCGTAGTTGTCCCAGCCGCCGGTCCCGCCGACCGTGACGCGGGCGACCTCGGGGCCGGTGGGCGAGTCGAAGCGGAACGACAGGACGCCGCCCGCGTTGGCCGAGGAGACACGTGCCTTCACCCCGGTGATGCCCTTGAGGCTGACGGCGTGGTGCTTGACCCACTCGCCGTTCTGGATGTCACCGAGCCGCTTGGCGCCTTCCGCCGCCGCCTGGTCGACGACCTTGGGGCCGTTGAGCTGCGCGTAGTGCTCGGCCTGCCACTGCTTGGGCCAGAGCGTGATCTCCTTCTCGCCGGTGAGCGGGACGGAGCCGGTCGCGCCTCGGTCGGTGTAGCTGCTGCGGATCACGAAGAACTGCACGGCGTCGAGCCCGGCGTGGATCGGGCCGGTGTTCACGGTGAAGCCGCAGCCGGTGCCCTGGCCCTCCTCGTGGGCGTGCTCCTGGTGGCCGAGCGCGGCACGGATGACGACGTTGGCGCAGGGAGGCGTACCGTCCTGCGCGTCGGTCGCGGACGCGGTCGAGATCAGGTCGTCACCCCAGCTGTACATGCCTCCCGCGGGCAGGCCGTTCAGCGTCACGGTGGGCCGGTTGTTGCCCACCACGATGGGGATCACCACGGTCCCGGTGCGGTTGCTCGCGTCCCTGACGGTGAGCCGGGCCCGCTTGTCGCCGTTGGTCGTGTAGGTGTACGAGGGGTTGGCGGCGGTGGAGTCGACGGTGCCGTTGTCGTCGAAGTCCCAGGCGTAGGTGAGCGCGTCACCGTCGGGGTCGGAGGTCCCGGCGCTGGAGAAGGTGACCGCCAGCGGGGCGAGCCCGTTGTCCCGGTTGACCGTGGCCTGGGCGATCGGCGACCGGCCGCCCTGCACGTGGTTGATCTTGTAGAGCCCGGCGTCGGCGGCACCGGAGAAGTAGCCGCTGCCGTACTCCAGCAGGTAGAGCGAGCCGTCGGGGCCGAACTCCATGTCGATGGGGTGCACGAGGTTCATCCCCGCGAGCACCGGCTCGATGATGGTCGGCGTCCCGGTGGTCGGGTTGCCGTTGTTGAACTGGACCTCCTTGATCCAGTTACGGCAGTACTCGGAGATCAGCAGCTTGTTGTCGTAGTAGGCGGGCCACTTCACGTCCGAGACGAGGTTCGGGTCGTAGTGGTAGACCTCGGAGTGGTTGGGAGAGCCGCAGCCGCCGGGGTTGTCCAGGGCGGGCCACTCCCTGCTGCCGCCGTGCTGCTCCCAGACCAGCGACGGCTTGGTCGGGGGGAGCTGCTGGAGGCCGGTGTTGCGCGGCGAGTTGTTGACCGGTCCCGTCGTGCCGCCGCAGGGGAACCAGCCCCGGGGGGCGTTCGCCGCGAAGTCCCAGTCGTTGTAGGCGACGTTGGGACCACCGCAGTAGGGCCAGCCGTAGTTGCCGGGGCCGGTGGCGCGGTTGAACTCGTCGTAGGCGGCGGGGCCTCGGTTGGCGAGGGTCGCGTTCGCGTCGGGGCCCACCTCACCCCAGTGCAGGGTGTTGTTCGACTTCTTGTCGACCCAGATCCGGTACGGGTTGCGGGTGCCCATGATGTAGATCTCGGGCCTGGTCTGCGCGGTGCCCGGCGCGAAGAGGTTGCCCGCGGGGATGGTGTAGGTGCCGTTGTTCTCCGGGTGGATCCGGTTGATCTTGCCGCGCAGGTCGTTGGTGTTGCCGGAGGTGCGCTGCGCGTCGTACTGCGGGTTGCGGCTGGTGCGCTCGTCGATCGGGGCCATGCCCGCCGAGTCGCCGCCGGAGTTGGTGTTGTCGCCGACGGCGAAGTACAGGTTGTTGTTGGTGTCCCAGCTCATCGAACCGGCCGAGTGGCAGCACAGCTCACGCTCGGTGGGCCACTCGATGATCATGTCCTCGCTGGCCGGGTCGAGGACGTTGGTGGTGGCGTTGAAGGTGAACCGGGAGATCCGGTTCACCAGCGGCGTCACCTTGGGCGAGTAGAAGAGGTACACCCAGCGGTTGGTGGCGAACTGCGGGTGCAGGGTGATGCCGATGAGCCCGTCCTCGAAGCGCGCGTCCAGCTGGACGGTGAGCGCGACGGTCGTGGCCTTGGTCGTGGGGTTGTACAGGCGGACCTGGCCGCCGCCGGAGGTGGTGCCCCGGTTGATGTAGAGGACCTTGCCGTCGGGCAGGACGGAGAGCTCGATGGGCTCACCCATCGAGAGCCCGCCGTCCAGCTTGACCTTCTCGAAGGCGCTGGTCGGCGGGGGAGCGAAGGCGGCGGCGGCGCCCGACGTGGAGGTGGAGGTGGTCGACGCCGCCGCGGTGGTGCCGGTGGCTCCCGCCGCGGCGGTGGCGAGAGCGAGGACGAGAACGCCTAAGGCCGTACGAAGGCGCGTGAAACCTAACACGAAGGTCTCCTGGGGGGTGAAAAGGCAGATGCGTGCGGGGAGGGTGCGTCAGGTGCCGTAGATGTCGAGGTCCCACAGCGAGTAGCCGTAGGCGGGGAGCGAGCGCTGGGTGCCGTAGACGCGGACGTAACGCCCGGTCCCGGTGACGGTGAGGTCGTCCACACCACCGTCGCTCGTGGTGGTGGAGTAGACGTTGGTCCAGGTGGTGTTGTTCGTGGAGGTCTGGACCTGGTACGCCTTGCCGTAGGCGGCCTCCCAGTTCAGGCGGACGCGGTTGATGGTGCGGGTGGCGCCCAGGTCAACGGTGATCCACTGCGGGTCGGCGTAGGCGCTGCCCCAGCGGGTGGCGGGGTTGCCGTCCACGGCGTTCGCCCCGACGTGCGCGCTGCCGGTCTCCACGCTGCTGGTCGTGACCGGCTTGCCGGTGGACAGCAGGGTGGTGGGGTTCGAGGTGGCCGGGGTGCCGTAGACGTTGAGGTCCCACAGCGAGTAGCCGTAGGCGGGGAGTGAGCGCTGGGTGCCGTAGACGCGCACGTAGCGGCCGGTCCCGGTGAGGGTCAGATCATCCACACCACCGTCTGAAGTCGTGGTGGAGTAGACGTTGGTCCAGGTGGTGTTGTTCGTGGAGGTCTGGACCTGGTACGCCTTGCCGTAGGCGGCCTCCCAGTTCAGCCGGACCCGGTTGAGGTTGTAGTTCGCCCCCAGGTCGACGCTGATCCACTGCGGGTCGGCGTAGGCGCTGCCCCAGCGGGTGCCGGGGTTGCCGTCCACCGCGTTCGCCCCGACGTGCGCGCTGCCGGTCTCCACGCTGCTCACCGTGACCGGCTTGCCCTGTGCGAGGTCGCTGGTCGGGGGGTTGGTCGGGCCGTCCTGCTTGATGCGGATGTTGCGGTAGTTGATGTCGAGCCCGGCACCGTCGTTCTGGACGCCGATGTAGCCGTTGGCGATGTTCCGGGTGCTCGTGTAGTCATTGATCTTGGTGCCGTTGAGGTAGATCTCGACGCGCTGCCCGTGTACCGCGATCTCGTAGGTGTTCCACGAGCCGGGCGGGTTGAGCGCGGCGGCGCGGGCGGCGGTGTCGGGCGCCTTGAAGCTGTAGACGCTGCCTGTGGTCCGGGTGGGGTCGGCGTCGGTGGCGTCGATCTGGATCTCGTGTCCCAGGTCGACCGGCTGCCACGGGTCGTTGCCCGGGTCGGGGAAGCCGATGAAGACGCCGCCGTTGTCGTCGCCCGGCATCATCCAGTCGAGCTTGAGCGAGTAGTTGGAGAAGGTCGAGACGGGGTACCAGAGCAGGCCCATGCCGCCGACGGAGGACAGCGTGCCGTTGGCGAGGGTGAAGCTGCCGGCACCGGCCTGCCGCCACTGGTTCAGGCTGGCCTGCGTACCGTCGAACAGCGGCGTGTAGCCGGTCTCGGGACGGCAGTCGGCGGCCTTCGCCTTCGCGGCGACCTGGATGCCGCCGAGCAGCATCTTGGTGAAGTTGGGGTCGGCGTAGGACTCGTCGGTGTGACCGAGGCCGGTGTACCAGGCCCGGCCACCCTGGTAGTCCTGGCACCAGGTGATCGGGTGGTCGGCGCCCATGCCGCCGCCGCTGTAGGACGACTCGTCCAGGTTGGCCAGCACCTTGGCGGCGCTACGCGGGTTGGTGCGGTAGTTGTACCACTCGTCGGTGCGGGTCCAGGTGGGCGCCAGGTGCGAGGTGGACGGGTTCGACCTGTCCTCGACGCGGATCGTCGCCTGCTGGGTGGCCGGGTGGGAGGCGAAGTACGCCCCGACCAGGCCGCCGTACCAGGGCCAGTCGTACTCGGTGTCGGACGCGGCGTGGACGCCGACGTACCCGCCGCCGCCCGCGATGTACGACTGGAACGCGGTCTGCTGCGCGGCGTTGAGCACGTCGCCGGTGGTCGACAGCCAGATGACCGCCTGGTACTGGGCGAGGTTGGCGGCGGTGAAGGCCCCGGCGTCCTCCGTGGCGACGGTGGTGAAGCCGTTGGCCGCGCCGAGCTGCTGGATGGCGGTGATCCCGAAGGGGATGGAGGAGTGCCGGAAACCGGCTGTCTTGGAGAAGATGAGGACCTTGGTCAGGGGGGCCGCCGAGGCGGTACCGGGTATCAGCGCGATAGCTCCGGTGATCATGACGGCCAGCGCGAGGAGAACCCGCGAGATCCGGCGCATACGCCTACTCCTAGGGGGTAGAGGAGCGCGCCGCCGCACCTGGTGACAACCTTTCGGCGGAGATGTCAGGACATTCGCCGCCGTACGACAAAAGATTCGCATGGACCGGCGAAAGCGTCAATGCGTCGGGCGCGTTACGCGCGAATCACTCGCGGCCCGTCCGTAATGATCTTGATACATCGGATGTATTTATCTGCGACGGGCTGTAATTTCCGGCCGAAATGGACTAAATATGGCCTGGTCAGCGACTTACTATGATCAGCGGCCAAATTTTTCCTGTCCAAAGGGCATATTTCCTATCTTGACGTCCGCAGACGTCCGATGTTAACTACGGCTGACAGATCCGATCTACCGAGTGTGAAGCAGGCCCGGCCTGTGACCACAGGTGTCCCGGTGACGGATCTGCACCTACGGGGAAGTTAGGGAGCCGCCGCCGGTCGCCGATTGCCGGCGGCGGCTCCCTAACTCCCCGGCGTACTCCCCCCGCATCACGTCACCCACCGGCCGCCCCGTCCCGCCGAAGCGACCCGCTCTCCCCCCAAGCGGAGGCGCCGGCCACGCAGGTGGGTGAGTCGCGCGCTTGGTCAGGACGGGGCGGCGTGGCCGTCGTCCCCGGTGGCGATTAAGGAAGATCATGTCGAGAAAACCAGTACGCCTCTTATTCATGTGGTTCCTCGTGACATGCCTGGCCTCGGTCGGCTTGGCCGTGCCGGCGTGGGCGGCGCCGGGTGACACGGCCTTCGACCAGGCGACCGGGGCCCTGAAGGTCGACTACGGGTCGTACCTCTCGAAGCACGACATCGTCTACAACCGCCCCAACACCAACCCGATCCAGGGTCTGACCGTCGGCAACGGCCGCACCGGGGCGATGGCCTGGAACCAGAACGGCCTCACGATGCAGGTGTCGGGGGTGGACCTGTCGCAGCAGTCGACCTACGCGGCGGGCCTGGCGAACCTCAGCACCACCCCGGCGATGGACACCGGGTACACGAACTTCCAGCAGAGACTGTCGTTGTACGACGGGACGCTGACCACCAAGTACGACTCCAACCGGACCGTGACCGTGATGGGGTCGCCGAACTCCGAGGTCATGGGCATCCACGTCGAGGACACCCGGGGCGGCGTGTCCAACGTGGCCTTCGACCTCAGCATGTGGGACCCGGCCACCGTCCAGAACATCGCGGACGTGCCCGACCTGAACACCTGGCGGACGATCTCCACCTTCTCCGACGCCAACGTGGCCGGTTTCAGCCGGGGCCAGACCGACGCCAACGGCTTCGGCTACACCATGGCCGCCACCGTCGAGGGCGCGAACTTCACCACCCAGGTCGTGAACGGCAGGAACGTGCGGCTGAACATCACGCCCACCTCCAGCTACACCATCTGGTTCACCGCCGCGAGCCGCGTCAACGCCCCCAACCGCGACTCGGTCGCGCAGGCGCGCAGCCAGCTGGCCTCGGTCAAGAGCACCGGCTACACCAACACGTTCAACAACTACCGCAACTGGTGGCACGCGTTCTGGGCCAAGTCGTTCGTCCAGTACTCCAACTCCAACCGTGACGCGGACTACCTGGAGAACGTCTACTACCTCAGCACGTACATGATCGCCGCGGGCAGCTACGGCAACTACCCGCTGCACTTCATCAACGGTGTCTTCCGCGCCACGCAGGACAACTCCAAGTGGAGCAACGCCTACTGGTACTGGAACCAGCGAGACGTCTACAACTCGTTCTTCGCCTCCAACCACACCGAACTGATGAACAACTTCAACCGGCTCTACAGCCGTAACTACAACGGGCTGAAGTCGTACACACAGACGCGGTACGGGATCGACGCGCTGTGGGTGCCCGAGACCATGGGCTGGGACGGCAACGCGCGCGGCACGATCAACAGCGACTACACCAAGAACATCCTGACGACCGGCTACCAGGCCGCGTACAACATGTACCTGCAGTACCGCTACACCAACGACGCGAACTACCTGCGCGACGTGGCGTACCCGTACATGCGGGAGACCGCGAAGCTCTACAAGGGCCTGCTGTCCTTCGACGGGCCGACCGGCAAGTACTACATGGCCAACTCCAACTCGCACGAGACATACTGGAACGTCCGCAACGCGATCACCGACCTGGCCGCGGTGCGCAGCATCTTCCCGCTGACGATCCAGGTCAGCCAGCAGCTCGGCCTCGACGCCGGACTGCGCGCCGACTGGCAGAACATCGTGAACAACCTCACGCCCTACGTCGTCGCCAACGGCGCCTACCAGCCGCACCAGCCGCCGATCTCGCAGACGAGGAACAACGAGAACGTCGCCTCCGAGCTGATCTGGCCGTACAACATCACCGGCATCGGCTACCCCGACTACCAGACCGCGGTGAACACCTGGAACCAGCGGCCGTTCCCCTACGGCAACGTGTGGTCCAACGACGCGGTCCAGGCGGCCCGGCTCGGCCTCGGTGACCAGGCGTACCAGGGCATGAAGACGATGCTGCAGCGGTACCAGAACTACCCCAACGGCATGACCACCAACACCAACGGCGTCTTCGAGTACCTCGGCGTGCACCTGTCGGCGCTGAACGAGTCGCTCATGCAGAGCTACAACGACAAGATCCGGGTGTTCCCCGCGGTGCCGGGCGACTCCTCCTTCGTCGGCAAGTTCACCCTCCTGGCCAAGGACGGCTTCCTGGTCAGCTCCGAGCGCGAGGCCGGGGAGATCAAGTACGTCGGGCTCAGGAGCCAGCACGGCAAGCAGGCCACGGTGGTCAACCCCTGGGGCACCCAGCAGATCCGGGTGCGCCGCGCCTCCGACAACGCCATCCTGACCACCGTCTCCACCGGCGAGGTCTCCTTCGCCACCGCCGCCAACACCGTGTACGTCGTGGAGCGGACCGCCAAGCCGCTGAGCGGCTACGCCTCGACGACGCTGACCGGCTCCGCCAACCAGGGCGTCAAGGCCCTGAGCGGCACCGCCTCCACCCTGGGCCTCCCGGGCGGCACCAGCAACGGGACGATCAGCCTGCGCTCCAAGGCCAACGGCCTGTACGTCACCGCCTCGGCCAGCTCGCCGCTGATCGCGAACGGGACGTCCGTCGGGACGGCGCAGCAGTTCGACAGGGTCAACCAGAGCGGCGGCACCATCGCGCTGCGGGCGAGGGTCAACAACAAGTTCGTGGCCGCGGAGGGCGCCGGTGCCCAGCCGCTCATCGCCAACCGCGACTCGGTGGGCCCCTGGGAGACCTTCCAGCTCATCACCAACCCGGACGGCTCGGTCAGCCTCAGGGCCCAGGTCAACGGCAAGCTCGTGTGCGCCGACGCCGGTGGCGCCAACCCGCTGATCGCCAACCGCGACGCGATCGGCCCCTGGGAGAGCTTCGACCTGATAAATAACTAAATAAGCGGATTTTCCGGAAGCCGGGCCCGAACTCTTCGGGCCCGGTTTCCGGCGTTCCCGCTGGTCACGCCTCTGTCAGGCGCGTTTCCCGCCTGTCACGCCCGCGTTTCGCCGTCCTCGCGGGACTGCCCGGTCCGGCCGGTTTCAGGGATTCCCGGCGGGGTCCACGCCCGTCCCCGACACTCGCTTTTCCCCGGCGATCCCCTCCAGAATGGATACAACGGATAAAGGGCCGATCGGGGAGAGGCGAAAGGACGCGGGTTTGAACCGCTTTCCACGGGTTCTCGGGGTTCGCATGGGATACGACACGGACCAGGTGGACCTGCTGGTCCGCCGGATCGAGGGCACCCTCGGCAGGGGCACCCCCGAGGGGGAGCCGGTCACCGCGGACGAGATCCGCGGCGCCCGTTTCCGTACCAGGCGCGGCGGCTACCACGAGATCGCCGTCGACTTCGCGCTCGAGGCCTTCATCGTGGCGATCGAGACCAGGCCCGCCGGGACGGGCGGGCACCCGGTCGTCCCCGCCCGCCGCCCCGCCCCCGAGGACCCGGGGAGGGGAGAGCCGGAGGACCACGCCGCCCGGGTCGAGCGGGTCGCCTTCAGGCCGGGACGCCTCGGCATGGGCTACAACGAGGACGAGGTGGACGCCTTCCTCGACCGGATCGTGGCCACCCTGCGTGGCACCACCGACACGCCCCTCACCCCCGCAGACGTGCGCGAGGCCAGGTTCACCACGGTGATGCTGCGGCCGGGGTACGCGATCGGCGAGGTCGACGAGTTCCTCGCCGACCTCGCGGACGTGCTGGAAAAGCACCTCTGAGGGCGTCCATCACAGAGCGGTGGAACATCAGCGGGTGCCCCAGGAGTAGGTTTGCTTGTGCAACTTGAGATAGACGAAGGTCTCGGTGGCCCGGACGGTCGGGATGGCCCGGATCTTGCCGAGGATCTCCAGGAGATGCTGGTCGCTCTCGCAGACGACCTCGACCATGATGTCGAGCGACCCCGCGGTCAGCACGACGTAGTCGATCTCCCTGATCGCCGACAGCTCGTCGGCCACCGTCTCCAGGTCACCCTCGCACTTGATGCCGATCATGGCCTGACGGGGGAAACCCAGGGTCAGCGGGTCGGTCACCGCGACGATCTGCATGACCCCGGCGTCGAGCAGGCGCTGGACCCGCTGGCGGACGGCCGCCTCGGAGAGGCCCACGGCCTTGCCGATGGCGGCGTACGGCTTGCGCCCGTCCGTCTGCAGTTGCTCGATGATCTGCTTGGAGATCTCGTCGAGGACGACGGGGCCGGGTTTGGCGTCGTTCTCCCGGCGAACCTTGGGCGGCGTCGTCATGGGCGCTCCCTGGCGTCATGTTGCGGGGCTGTTGCCGTCATGTTGCGGCTCGGATGCGACATGCTGTCAGTTCCGAGGCTTCTGTCAAGCGATTTCGTAGCAATTTGGTATCTTAACAACGAAATCCCTTGTCGCAGGGCTCTCGCTCTGTAAGAGTCGCGACAACTCAGCCCCGATCCAAAGGAGGCCGACGGTGACCACCCCGGTTGAGACCAGCGAACTTCCCCGCCTGCGCAACTACGTCGGCGGCGAACTCGTGGAGACCAAAAGCGACCGGTTCTCCGACGTCATCGATCCGTGCACCGGCGAGATCTACCTTAGGGCCCCGATCTCGGGCCCGGAGGACGTCGACGCGGCCTACGCGGCCGCCGCCGCCGCGTTCGAGGCGTGGAGCCAGGCCACCCCGGGCGAGCGCGCCAACCTCCTCCTCAAGGTGGCCGACGCGATCGACGCGCGGGCCGAGGAGCTGAACGAGGTGGAGTGCCGCAACACCGGCAAGCCGCGCGCCCGGATGGCCGAGGACGAGACCCCGATCGCCGCCGACCACTTCCGCTTCTTCGCAGGGGCCGCGCGCACGCTGGAGGGACCGACGTCCGGCGAGTTCCTCGCCGACCACACCTCCGTCATCAGGCACGAGCCGATCGGCGTGGTGGGCCAGGTCACCCCCTGGAACTACCCGATGATGATGGCGGTCTGGAAGATCGCCCCGGCGCTCGCCGCCGGGAACACCGTCGTGCTCAAGCCCTCGGACACCACCCCCGCCTCCACGGTCAAGCTGGCCGAGATCCTCGGCGAGGTCCTGCCCAAGGGCGTCTTCAACGTCGTGGTCGGCGACCGGGAGACCGGCGCGCTGGTCGTCGGCCACCCGACCGCGTCCATGGTCGCGATCACCGGCTCGGTGGGCGCGGGAATGGCCGTGGCCAGGAGCGCCGCCGAGGACCTCAAGCGGGTCCACCTGGAGCTGGGCGGCAAGGCGCCCGTCGTCGTGTTCGACGACGTCAGGGACCTCAAGGCCGCCGCGGAGTCCATCGCCACCGCGGGCCTGTACAACGCCGGGCAGGACTGCACCGCGGCCTGCCGCGTGCTGGTCCACGAGGACGTCCACGACGAGTTCGTGGCCGCGCTCACCGAGGCGGCGGCGAGCACCGTGACCGGCGGCCTCTCCGACGAGGACGCCCTGTACGGCCCGCTCAACAACGCCGACCAGCTGGCCCGCGTCACCGGTTTCCTCGACCGTGTCCCCGGCCACGCCAAGGTCCTGACCGGCGGCAACCGGATCGGCGACCGGGGCTACTTCTTCGCCCCCACCGTCGTCGACGGCCTCAGGCAGGACGACGAGATGGTGCAGAACGAGGTGTTCGGGCCGGTCATCACCGTCCAGACCTTCTCCGACGAGGCCGACGCCGTCGCCAAGGCCAACGGCGTCAGGTACGGCCTCTCCGGCTCGGTGTGGACCTCCGACCACGGCCGGGCGATGCGGGTGTCGAACCGCCTCGACTTCGGCGTGGTATGGGTCAACACCCACATCCCGTTCGTCTCGGAGATGCCGCACGGAGGCTTCAAGCACTCCGGCTACGGTAAAGATCTGTCCGTTTTCGGCCTGCACGACTACCTGCGCGTCAAGCACGTCATGCACTACATCGGCGAATAGCCGCGAACAGAGGGATAAGCCTGGCATGACCGAAATCCAGGCGGGCACGGAGACGGCCGAAGCCGTCTCCCACTCGCCCCACGTGCCCGCAATCGAACTCGACGGGGTCGTCAAGGAGTACGTCTCCCACGGCGAGGTCGTCCAGGCGGTCAAGGGTGTCACCCTGTCGATCGCCGAGGGGGAGTTCTTCTCGCTCCTCGGCCCCTCGGGCTGTGGCAAGACCACCACCATGCGCATGATCGCCGGGTTCGAGGACCCCTCGCGCGGCACCGTGCGGCTGCACGGCCAGGACGTCACCGACGTCCCCCCCAACCGGCGCGACGTCAACATGGTCTTCCAGTCGTACGCCCTCTTCCCGCACATGAACGTCTGGGACAACGTGGCCTTCGGGCTGCGGCGCAAGAAGGTCGCCGACGCCGAGATCAGGCGCCGGGTCGGGGAGATCCTGGAGATCGTCGACCTCACCGGGCGCGAGAAGCGCCGCCCCCGGGAGATGTCCGGAGGCCAGCAGCAGCGGGTCGCCCTCGCCCGCGCCCTGGTCAACAAACCCCGCGCGCTCCTGCTGGACGAGCCCCTCGGCGCCCTCGACCTCAAGCTCCGCCAGGCCATGCAGATCGAGCTCAAGCGCATCCAGCGCGAGGTCGGCATCACCTTCGTGTACGTCACGCACGACCAGAGCGAGGCGCTCACGATGAGTGACCGCATCGCCGTCATGAACGACGGCGCGGTCGAGCAGCTCGGCAGCCCCAGGGAGATCTACGAGCGGCCCGCCACCGCTTTCGTAGCGGGGTTCATCGGCACGTCCAACCTGCTCAGCGGCACCGTCGACCGGCTCCGGTCCGGTTTCGCGGTGCTTAAGCTGGGTGACGACGACCACGTCCTCGCCGAGGGCGGATCGTTCGGCGCCGGGGAACCGATCGCGATCACGGTGCGCCCGGAGAAGATCAGGATCACCACGGAGGAGCCCACCGGAGACCTCAGCGTCGTGCGAGGCACCGTCTCGGAGGTGGTCTATCTGGGGCTCTACACCAGCTACACGGTCTGCCTGGCCCACGGCGCGGAGGTGACCGTCTTCCAGCAGAACGCGCTCGACAGCGCGAGTACGGCGGAACGTGGAGACGCCGTCTGGCTGTCGTGGCTGCCGCACCACTCGTACGCGATCGGAAGTTGAGCTCGATATGGACCCCCGCCAGAACCCCGCCTTTCTGCGAGGCATGACGCAGAGCCGCTCCGTCACCCGCCGGGACGCCCTTCGCCTCGGCGGGCTGTCGGCCGCCGGACTCGCCCTCGCCGCCTGCGGTGTGCAGGGCAAGAAGGTGGCGGCCGTCCCCCCGAGGGACGCCGTCGCCGAGTACTGGGGCTCCAAGAAGAAGAACGGCACGCTGCGCTTCGCCAACTGGCCGCTCTACATCGACAAGGACGGCAAGCGCTACCCCTCGCTGGAGCTGTTCACCGCCGACACCGGCATCCAGGTGGCCTACCAGGAGGCCATCCAGGACAACAGCACGTTCTTCGGCAAGGTCCAGCCGCTGCTCGCCGCGAACAACGACATCGGCTACGACCTGATGGTGCTGACCAACGGCCTCCAGCTGGGCAAGGCCATCGCGCTGGGCTACCTCGTCCCCCTCGACCACTCCAAGCTGCCGAACTTCGCGGCCAACGCGGGCTCCGCGGTGAAGAACCCCACCTGGGACCCCAACAACGCCCACACCATCCCGTGGACGGTCGGCGTGACCGGCATCGCCTACAACCCCAAGTACGTGGACGAGGTCAAGAGCATCCAAGACCTCTGGAACCCCAAGTACAAGGGCAAGGTCGGCATGATGCTCGACACCCAGGAGGTCGCCAACTTCGGCATGTTCGCCCTGGGCATCGACCCCGACAAGTCCGTCGAGGCCGACTGGAAGAAGGCCGGGGAAAAGCTCAAGGAGCAGCGCGACGCGGGTCTCGTGCGCAAGTACTACGAGAACGACTACGTCGACGCCCTCGCCAGGGGCGACATCTGGATCACCATGGCCTGGTCGGGCGACATCTTCCAGCAGGTCGCCGAGGGCAAGGACCTGAGGTTCGTGGTGCCCGAGGAGGGCGGCACGATCTGGACCGACAACATGTGCATCCCGAAGACCGCGCAGAACCCGGTCGACGCGCTCACCCTGATGGACTACGTCTACCAGCCCAAGATCGCCACGATGCTGGTCGAGTACATCAACTACATCACGCCGGTCTCCTCCGCCAAGGACCTCGTCCTCGCCGACGCCGCCAAGGCGACCGGCGACGAGAAGAAGGCGCTGGAGCAGATCGCCGAGAGTCCGCTGATCTTCCCCTCGGAGACGGACATGGCCAAGCTGAGGTCGTACAAGACGCTGACCTCCGCTGAGGAGAAGGTCTTCGAGGACATCTTCCAGCCCGTCACGCAGGGCTAGGCGGATGAGAGAGCGACTCGGACCGGAAGGGGCCATCGGCCGGTGAAACGCCTCGCCCCCTACCTGCTCATCCTGCCCGGCGGACTCTGGCTCGCGATCTTCCTGGTGGTGCCGATGGTCTTCATGGCCTCGGTGTCCACCCAGGAGGGCAACGTGGTCGACGGATTCGTCCAGACGTTCAACTTCTCGGTGTACGCCGACGCGCTGTCGCAGTACCAGACGCAGTTCCTGCGCTCGGCGGGGTACGGCCTGGCCGCGACCGTGATCTCCATCGCGCTCGCCTACCCGATGGCCTACTGGATCGCCTTCAAGGGCGGCAGCCGCAAGTCCACCTACCTGCTGCTGGTGCTGCTGCCGTTCTTCGTCTCGTTCGTGCTGCGCACGGTGTCGTGGAAGTTCCTGCTCGCCGACGACGGCATGCTGCTGGGGCCGCTGAAGTCGGCCGGGCTGCTGCCCGAGGACTTCCACGTGCTGCAGACGACGTTCGCGGTGATCGGCGGGCTGGTCTACAACTACCTGCCGTTCATGATCCTGCCGATCTACGTCGCGCTGGAGCGGGTCGACCCCAAGGTGGTCGAGGCCGCCCAGGACCTCTACGCGGCCAAGCGCGAGGCGTTCACCAAGGTCGTGCTGCCGCTCTCGCTGCCGGGCGTGTTCGCCGGGGTGCTGATGACGTTCGTCCCGATGACCGCCGACTACGTCAACGCGGGCATCCTCGGCGGCCCGGAGAACACGATGATCGGCAACATCATCCAGACCGAGTATCTGGTCAACAACGACTACCCGACCGCCGCCGCGCTGTCGTTCACGCTGATGGCGGCGATGCTGGTCGGCATCTTCGCCTACGCCAGGGCGCTCGGCACCGAGAACGTCCTGGAGGCGGCGGCCCGATGAGCACCATCGACGTCACGGAGGCCCCGGTGACGAGCGCGCCCGCCGGGCGCGGGTCACCGCGCCGCGGAAAGCGGCTGGGCGACCGGCTGCTCTTCGGCTACGTCTGGCTGATCCTCGCCTGGCTGTTCCTGCCGATCGTCGTCATGATCGTGTTCGGCTTCAACGACACCCAGAGCAAGTCGAACGTGACCTGGCAGGGCTTCACCCTCAAGTGGTGGGGCCGCCTGGACGAGTACCCCGAGCTGCTCAACGCGGTGCGCAACTCCATCTACATCGCCGCCCTCTCCACGGTGGTCACGACGCTGCTCGGCACGCTCATGGGCCTCGCCCTGGGCCGCTACCGGTTCCGCGGGCAGGGCGCCACCAACCTGGTGATGTTCGCCGCGATCGCCTCGCCCGAGCTGGTCATGGGCGCCTCGCTGCTGTCGCTGTTCATCAGCGTCGGCGTGCAGACCGGCTTCGCGACCGTGGTCGTCGCGCACGTGCTGTTCTCGCTCTCCTTCGTGGCGATCACCGTACGGGCCCGGGTGATCGGGCTCGACCGGTCGATCGAGGAGGCGGCGCGCGACCTCGGCGCGTCCACGTGGGTCACGTTCTGGCGGATCACCTTCCCGATGATCCTGCCCGGCGTCGTCTCGGGCGCGCTGCTGGCCTTCGCCCTGTCCATCGACGACTTCGTGATCACCCAGTTCACCAGCGGCGCCACCCAGACGTTCCCGCTGTGGATCTGGGGCGCCACCCGTATCGGGGTGCCGCCTCAGGTCAACGTTCTCGGAACGCTTATATTCGCGGTAGGCGTCGCCATCGCCGTGGTCAACACGGTCACCGCGCGCCGCCGCACGTAGCCGCCGCCGAGCCCCGTGCCCTCACCGGGTGGCACGGGGCTTCGGTGTACCCGGATCCCCGGGTTCCCGGATTCCCGGCGGAAACAGATTCACGGCAGAGAACAGGGAGGCGAGATCGGACTCAGGCGGGGGGAACCCGCGCGTGGTCCTCACGACCACGCGATACACACAAAGACAATTTGACTCACGTAGGGAAGTGAGATTTGTGGATCCGCTGAAGGCTCTTGCTGACGCGGAGCGCAAGCCGTACTGGCTCGACAGTCCGGCGAAACCCGAGCCGCTCGCGCGGCTCTTCGGCGAGACCGGCGCCGATCTGGCGGTGGTCGGCGGTGGCTTCTCGGGGCTCTGGACCGCCCTGATGGCCAAGGAACGCGATCCGTCGCTCGACGTCGTCCTCCTTGAGGGACGCAGGATCGGCTGGGCGGCCTCCGGCCGCAACGGCGGATTCGCGATGGCCACGCTGACCCACGGCATCGCCAACGGGCTGGAGCGCTGGCCCGAGGAGATCTCCACGCTCGAACGCCTCGGCGTCGACAACCTCGACGAGATCGGCGAGGCGGTCGCCGGGTACGGCATCGACTGCGGCTACGAGCGCACCGGCGAGCTGCACGTGGCCACCGAGCCGTGGCAGCTGGAGGAGATGAACCGCAACGTCGGCGTCGCCCGCGACCTGGGCGCCCGCTTCGACGTCCTCGACGGGGAACAGATCCGGGCGGAGGTGAACTCGCCCACGTACATCGGGGGCCACTGGGAGCGCGACGGCTGCGCCATGCTCGACCCCGCCCGGCTGGCCTGGGGGCTCCGGCAGGCCTGCCTCTCGCTGGGCGTGCGCATCTACGAGCGCACGCCGGTACGCACGATGAGGGACACCCCGACGAGCCTGGACCTGATCACCCCGCACGGCAGCGTCAGGGCGCGGCGGGTCGCGCTCGGCACCGGCGTGTTCCAGCCGCTGCTGAGGCGGCTGAGGCACTTCCTGGTGCCCGTCTACGACTACGCGCTGATGACCGAGCCGCTCTCGGACGACCAGCTGGCCTCGGTGGGCTGGCACAACCGGCAGGGGGTCGGCGACGCGGCCAACCAGTTCCACTACTACCGGCTGACCGAGGACAACCGGATCCTCTGGGGCGGTTACGACGCGGTCTACTACAACGGCGGCATGATCAAGCCCGAGTACGAGCAGCGCGACGAGACCTTCGTCAAGCTGGCGGAACACTTCTCCACCACGTTCCCCCAGCTCTCCGGGCTGCGCTTCACCCACAGGTGGGGCGGCGTCATCGACACCTGCAGCCGGTTCAGCGCCTTCTACGGGCAGTCGCACGGCGGGCGCCTGGCCTACGCCGCCGGATACACCGGCATGGGCGTCGGCGCGACCCGGTTCGGGGCGAACGTCATGCTCGACCTGCTCGCCGGAGAGCGGACCGAGCGGACCGAGCTCCGGATGGTCAAGGAGAAGCCCGTCCCGTTCCCGCCCGAGCCGGTCCGCTCGGCCGGGATCCAGATGACCCGCTGGTCGATCGCCCAGGCCGACCTGCACCAGGGCCGCCGCAACCTCTGGCTGCGCACCCTGGACCGGATGGGTCTCGGGTTCGACTCCTAGGGTTCCCAGGGTTCCTGGAGGGTGCCCCAGGCCGTCCCCGTCCTTTCCCGGCCCAGGCCGGACGAGCGGGCGGGGACGGCGGGGTGCCCGTTGGCTTCCGCCGCGCGGTCCGTACAGACTTGGAGCATGTCCGAAAAGGTGAAGTTCACCGCCGGAGGGATCACCCTCTTCGGCGACCTGCGGATCCCGGCGGCGCCGGGCCCGCACCCCGCCCTCGTCCTCACGGGCCCGTTCACCGGCACCCGCGACCAGGTCACCGGCCTGTACGCCGCCCGGCTGGCCGAGGCGGGATACGCGACGCTGGCCTTCGACCACCGCAACTGGGGAGAGTCGGGCGGGGAGCCGCGCAACCACGAGGACGCCCAGGGCAAGCTGGAGGACCTGCGGGCCGCGGTCTCGCTGCTGCGCTCGCGCCCCGAGGTGGACGGCGGCAGGATCGGCGCGGTCGGGATCTGCCTCGGCGGGGGCTACGCGCTCAGGTTCGCCGCGTTCGACCCCAGGGTGAAGGCGTTCGCGGGCATCGCGGGGGCCTACAACAACCCCTACGGGATGCGCGCCGGAATGTCACCCTCGGGGTACCGGGAGGCGCTGGCCTCGTTCACAGCGGTGCTGGAGCGCCAGGACGGGGGTGGTGAGGTGGAATACCTCCCCGCGGTGGCCGAGGAGGGCGAGGCGGCCATGCCGGGCGACGAGCCGTTCGCCTACTACGGCACCTCCAGGGGCGCCTCGGAGCACTGGCGCAACGAGGTCACCCGGGCCTCCGTCCGCGAACTGATCACCCTGGACAACATGACGGGAGCCGACTTCCTGTCGCCCACGCCCGGCCTGATCGTGCACGGCGTGGTCGACCGCTTCTGCTCGCCGGAGGGGGCCGAGGAGGCGTACCGGCGGATGGACGAGCCCAAGAGGCTCGTCTGGCTGGACGCCAGGCTGCACATCGACCTCTACGACGCCGAGCCGCACGTCAGCCGGGCGGTCGAGGCCGTCACCGCGTTCTTCGGCGAGCACCTCTGAACGCGATGTACGTCCTCGGGCTGGACGTCGGCGGGACCTCCTCGCGGGCCCTCCTGCTCGACGCCTCGGGGCGGCGGGCCGGGTACGGCAGGGCACCGGGCGGCAACCCCGCGGCCCACGGCAACGCCGTCGCCGTGGGCAACATCGGCCTGGCGCTGGAGCTCGCCCTGCGCGGGATCGACCCCGGCCTGGTGGCCGGGGCGGTCGTCGGGCTGGCGGGCGGCGGGGCGCTGGACCGGCTGGTCTTCGACCCCATGTGGGCCGCCGCGGGCCTGCGCGTCCCGCCCCGGCTCACCGGCGACCTGGGCATCGCCTTCGCCGCCGGTACGGCCGAACCGCGCGGCACCGCGCTCATCGCCGGGACCGGGGCGATCGCCGCCAGGATCGAGGAAGGCGAGCCGGTGATGATCGCCGACGGGCTCGGCTGGCTGCTGGGCGACCAGGGCTCCGGGTTCTGGCTGGGCAGGGAGGCGGCCGGGGTCGCCGCCCACGCCCTCAGCCGGGGCGACGCGGGCGGCAGGCTCACCCGCCTGGTCGTGGCCGCCCTGCTGGGGGACGAGCCGCTTCCCACCGGCCCCGCCGCATGGCGTTCCCCGGGCGCCCCGGCGGCCGAGGGGTCCGGTGGAGGCCGGCGGGACTCCCCGCCCACCCGGCGCGGGGTCGGCGAGATGGGGCGCGATGGCGCGGGAACGACGGGGACGGGGGAGACGGGGACGGAGGAGATGAGGGCGCTGGCGATCAGGCTGGTGGTCCACGCGCAGTCGCGGCCCCCGCTGGAGCTGGCCCGGCTCGCCCCGCTCGTCAGCCGGGCGGCGGCCGAGGGGGATCCGGCCGCCCTGGAGATCGTGTCCACCGCGGCCCGGCTGCTCTGCGAGACGGTGGCCGAGGTCCGCCGGGCGGGCGAGACGAGCCCGATCGTGCTGGCCGGGAGCGTGCTGACCAGCGAGGGGCCGATCGCCTCCGCCGTACGGGAGAGGCTGGGGCCCTCGACGGTCCTGGCGGGCGACGGCGCGGGGGCCGCGGCCTGGCTGGCCGGCCGGGAGGCGTTCGGCTGGGACCCGGCGACCGCGGCCCGGCTCCACACCCGCGTCGTCTCCGGTGACTGAGCCGGTTTCGTGCTTGTGGTGTTCGGCTCGGTTTTGCGCTTGTGGTGTTCGCGGTGATCAGCCCGGTTTCACGCTTGTGCCCTTCGGGGGCGGCCCGGTTTCATGGTTGTGTCGTTGGCGGTGATCGGGCCGGTTTCGTGTTCGCGTCGTCTCCGGTGATCGGGCCGGTTTCCGTTCCGGTGGTGGTCCGGCTCGTCTCCGCTGTCCGGGTCGGGCCGGGTCTGTCTGGGCCTGTCTGGGCTTTACAGGCGGGGCCGGGCGGGGCGGGTGGGCCGGAGTCCTGGTCCGGTACATACATCGATGTACGTCCCGGATGGGTCTGCGTGACGATGTCCGCGGCCCCGCCGGGCGAGATCGTGGAAGGCGTGACAAGTCGCCGCATCGAAGTGCTCGACCTGCTCAGGGGGATCGCCATCGTCGGCACCCTGGGCACGAACATCTGGATCTTCACCGACCCCGGCGGCCCCGCCGACGTCATCAACGCGCTGGGGCAACCGGGGACCCTGGAGACCTTTTTCCGCTTCCTCACCAACGGCAAGTTCCTCGCGCTGCTCACCCTGCTCTTCGGTGTCGGGCTCGAACTCCAGTACCGCTCGGCCGCGCGCCGTGGGGTGCCGTGGCCCGGCTGGTACCTGTGGCGGGCCGGGCTGCTCTTCGTCGAGGGCCTGATCCACTACCTGCTGATCTTCGAGTTCGACGTGCTCATGGGCTACGCGCTGACCTCGATCATCGTGGCGTACCTGATCGGCAGGAGCGACCGCGTGGTCAAGGCGTGGATGATCACCGTCGGGTCGGTGTTCGCCGCGCTGATCGGCCTGTTCACCGTCGGCATGCTCTCCGGCCAGGCGAGCGTGATCGGGGAGTCTGAGCCGTCCACGCTCTTCACCGACGGCACCTACCCGCAGCAGGTCGCCGCCAGGATCGAGATGATCGGCCTCTACCGGATCGAGATCGTCCTCATCGTCCCGATGGGCATCGTGCTGTTCCTGCTCGGTTCCCGGCTGATGCGCGCCGGGGTGTTCGAGGACTCGGCGCGGGGCGCCACGCTGCGCCGGAGGCTCATGATCGCCGGACTCGCCGTGGCCCTGCCTCTGAACCTGGTCACCGCCTTCGCCGGTCCCGGCTGGTTCCTGGTGGACCGGTACCTGCTGCCCCCGGTGGTGGCGCTGGGCCTGCTCGGCCTCGTCGCGGCCCTCGCCCGGCGGGCGACCGGCGCCCCCGGCGTGCTGAGGCGGGGACTGACCAACGTCGGCCGTACCGCCCTGAGCTCCTACATCTTCCAGAACCTGGTCGCGTCGGCGCTCTGCTACGGCTGGGGGCTCGGCCTGGCCGCGACGTTCGACGACCTGCGGCCGTGGTGGGTCGTGGCGGCCTGGGCGGGCGTCTGCGCGCTCTTCATGACGCTGTCCACACTGTGGCTGCGGCGCTTCGAGCGGGGTCCCGTCGAGACGCTCTGGCAGTGGGCCTACCTGGCGCCTCAGGGTCGTTCGAAGAGGCCTGATAAAATGGCGGAAGTTTCCACCGAACGTTAGGGCATGGTTTGTCGCGGAGGGTCGCCGGTACGGTCGCGGCCCTTCTGCTGTCCCTGATCGCCCTCGTGTACGCCCCGCTGCCGGGGCCCGCGGATCATCCCGCCGCCCCGGGAGCCGCGATCACGCTGGCCAGCGGGGTCGGCTTCGCTCCCGCGACCCCGCACGCACCGGCCTGCGACCCGCTCCCGCCGGGCCCCGGCCTCGCACCGCCCGGCCCCCTGGCGAGGGTCGCGCCCCTGCCCTCCTGGCCGGTCCCGGCCACGCACACCCTGTACGACGACAGCTCTCCCCGGGCGCCCCCGTCAAGCGATCAGCAGAGGTTCTGGCCCGAGATCGCTTGACGGAGGTTTTTCCATGTTCCACGAATGTGTGTTCGCCATGCCCGTGATCGTCCCGGGGGGAGGGCCGAATGGTACTGGGTGACGCTCTCGTCGCGCTCGGCGGCTCCTTCCTCGCCGCCGGGATCATCGCCAGGCTCGGCACCCGGATAGGGCTGCCGACCATCCCCCTGTTCATGCTGGCGGGCATCATCTTCGGCCCGCACACGCCCGGTCTCGCCCTCGTGGAGAACCCGGCGGACCTGAAGGTCATCGCCGCGCTCGGCCTGATCTTCCTGTTGTTCTACCTCGGCCTGGAGTTCTCCCTCGACGACCTGGTGGCGGGAGGCAGGCGCCTGGTGTTCGCCGGGGTCGGCTACATCGTGCTCAACGTCGGGGGCGGCCTGGCCTTCGGGTTCGCCGTCGGCTGGGGGGCCAGGGAGGCCATGGTCCTGGCCGGGGTGATCGGCATCTCCTCCTCGGCGATCGTGACCAAGCTCCTGGTCGACATGGGACGTCTCGGCAACCCCGAGAGCCGCCTCATCCTCGGGATCATCGTCGTCGAGGACGTCTTCCTCGCGCTCTATCTCGCCGTACTGCAGCCGGTTCTCAGCGGCGCCGACAGCTTCGGCGCCGCGGCGATCTCCTTCGGCAGGGCGTTCGCCTTCCTGATCGTGCTGACCGCGCTGGCGCGGTGGGGTACGAGGCTGGTCAACAAGCTCGTCACCACCAGGGACGAGGAACTGCTGGTGGTGATGTTCACCGGCCTGGCGATCTTCACCGCCGGGATCGCCGAGCAGCTGGGCGTCTCCGACGCCATCGGCGCCTTCATGATCGGGCTCATCCTGAGCTCCAGCAGGGCCGCCCCGCGGATCCGGCAGCTCGTCCACCCGCTCAGGGACGCCTTCGCCGCGCTGTTCTTCTTCGCCTTCGGCCTGTCCATCGAGCCGGGGGACATGCTGTCGGTGGCCTGGCCCATCACGATCGCGGTGCTGGTCACGGTGCTGCTCAACGTCGTGGCCGGGGTGCTGGCGGCGAGGCTCAACGCGTTCGGCAGGGTGGAGGCGGTCAACATCTCGCTCACCGTGCTCTCCCGTGGCGAGTTCGCCCTGGTTCTGGCGACCATGGCGCTGGCCGCCGGGCTGGACAGCAGGCTCGCCCCGTTCATCGCCGGATACGTGCTCGTCCTCGCCCTGCTGGGCCCGCTGGTCGCGAGCCGCTCCGAGCAGATCGCTCGGATGCTCCCCGGAGGAGAGCGTGAGGTCGCAGCTCGTCGAGTTGCCGGATAACCGGACTGCGAGCGTGACCGGGCGCGGTGAACATCCCGAATTTCGTTGGGTTTTCAACAATTAACGCCGGAGTCCCGAGAAGTGGCCGGGCGGTGGCGGGAATCCCTCGCTTCTTGGCAGTGATCATTCTTGTGGCGACCATAATCCGTGACCAGGATGATTAATGATCTAGTCCGGAAAGCCGGCAGGCTGTTTCGAGAATTCAATTCACAAGGAGCTGCCATGAAGACCCGTACTATCACCATGGAAGGAGCCGGCGACAGCTGCGCTCGTTCACATCACATGAAGTACGTCGAGCACGAGGACCCTGAGGTGCTGTTCGAGGCGGCCCTCATGGCCGCGCTGGCGGAGGACGAGAAGCTTGTCGCCGATTCGTCGGCCCTCGTCTCCTAAATCACGCTGATGCCGACGGGCGAATTTTTTTCGCCCGTCGGCTCTCTCTTTCGAATGAATTAGCGAGCAAAGCGAGGCTGGGCATGTGGAAAAAAGGCCGCTATATCCATCTCCTTTCCCGAGAGGGGAAGAACATCGCGTTCGACAGCCTCACCATGAACGCGTACGAGCTGGACGAAGGAGAGAGATCCGACCTCGACACCCTGGAGGTGGCACGGCGGCTCACCCCTGAGGAACACGAGCGCCTGAGCCCCCTCATCGACGCCGGGCTCATCGTGCCGGAGGCGGAGGATGTCCCCGGACGGGCGCTCCAGCGGCTGGAGGAGCTGCGCGGGAACAGGAGCCGCGAACGCAGGCCGGGATTCCGCACGCTCAGGATCTCGCTGACCGAGCGCTGCAACATGGCCTGCTCCTACTGCTTCCAGCAGGCGATGTACCCCGAGGCGCAACCCCGGATGTCCATCGAGTGCCTGCGGGCGACCTTCGAGTGGTTCCTGTCCCAGGCCAAGGACGATTCGGTCACGGTCCAGTATTTCGGCGGCGAGCCGTTGCTCGAATGGGACCTGCTGGTCGAGGGCGACCGCCTTCTGCGGGAGGCCGTCGAGGACGGGCGCATCACGGGCTACCGGCAGACGCTCACCAACAACGGGACCCTCATGACCGCCACGCGAGCCGCCTGGCTCGTCGGGCACGGGTTCGACGCCACGTTCAGTTTCGACGGGCCGCCCGAGTTCAACGACCAGCTGCGGGTCCTCAAGAGCGGCAAGGGGACCTTCGAGCGGGCCGCCACGGGCCTGCGCAACTGGGTCGAGGCCGGCGGGGAGGGCGCGATCCTCATGACCGTCACCGCCGCGAACCTCCGGCGGCTGCCGTCCTTCGTCCGCTGGTTCGTCGAGGAGTCGCAGCTGCCGATCTCGGTCATCGGCATCAACTCGCCGCAGCCGGTCGTACGAGGCTGGGAGACCGGGGGCCACGAGCTGGCGCAGGCCGTCTTCGACATCTGGACCTACTGCAACGCCGCAGGCGTCCGCTTCCACGGGCCGGGGACGTTCATCCCCAACCAGATCCGCACCCGGCAGACCCAGGCGGACAGTTGCGTCGACGTCTCCGACCTCAAGGATCCGGCCAGCGCCTGGCCCATCTACGTCAGCGCGGACGGGCGCAGGTCCCTGTGCCTTGTCCACCACAACGATCACCGGGTGGAGGTCCCCGTCACCCAGGACATCAACGACACCGGCCGCAGGTGGCATCTGAGCCAGCCGGTCGTCACCGACTGCGACTCGTGCGTGGCGAGCCAGATCTGCGGCGGCCCGTGCGCTGTGGAGCGGGTCCTGTGGAACGGCGAGCTCAACGCCGACCGCTGCGGGTTCATGCAGGAGATGACGCGGCTCGTCCTCGTCGAAGGCTAGCTCGCGGAAAGGGGCTTCACGCGTGAACTTGATGGCAGGGAGAGACATCACCCTCAGGGGATGGCTCGTGAGAGACAAGGGCGTGCACTATCTGGCGACGTCCCACGGCTGGTACCAACTGGAGAACTGTGACCGGGCGTACCTGACGCGGGCGGGCGTGCGTCCCCACGACGTCGTCGAGGTCTCCGGTCGCCAGCCGGATACGGCGACCGTCGAGGTGAAGGGCGTCAAGCTGCTGCGCCGGGCCCGCGAGGGCGCGCGGTTGCCGTCCTTCGCGGCCCTGCCCCGGACGCTGGTCCACACCGGGGACATGCTGCGCGCCGTGGCCCGCGACTTCCTGCGCGACGAGGGCTTTGTGGAGATCATGCTCCCGAGCCTGTGGACCCGCTCGGAGGAGTACGGCGCCGAGGAACTGGCCGCCAGCCACTCCCAGCTGGCCGTACCGGAAACCCTGCACCTGCTGCAGTCGCCGGAGTTCCCGATGTACACGGCGCTGGCCGAGGGGATGGACAGGTTCTTCACCTTCGGCCGATGCTTCCGGTACGAGACCGACACCGATCCCGCGCACCTGATGGAGTTCGAGCAACTCGACATCGGCATGCCGTTCGCCGACCTCGGCGAGATGGTGGCCCTCACCCAGCGCCTGATCATCGAGCTCGCGGCCGGCGTCCACATCACGATGCGCGAGCAGCAGTTCGTACACGCCAAGCCCGCCGGGACGGGCGGCGGGTATCCGATGTTCGACGCCTCCCCCGACGACCTCATGATGGCGACCCTGCCGGCGAGCTGGACGGACAGCACCTGTGGGCTGGTGGTCCAGCGCCTGCGCGCGCTGGGGGCGAGCGTGGACATCTTCGACCCGGGCGCGGGCGCGGACGGCCGGCGACTGGTCGTGCAGCCTCACGGGCAACTCGCCGAGACGGCCAGGGTGCTCGACTACGTGACCGCGCTGGCCTCCAGCGACCTGGAGTCCATGGCCGCCCTGCAGTGGAACCCGCGCTGGCACTACTACCCGCCCTTCCACTGGAGACAGGGGGAGGGCGCCGACTCCACCCTGCCCGTACGGGGAGTGACCGCGACGCGCCTGCGGGACGCGGAGGGGACGGAGCGTCTCGCCCAGGCCGAGTTGTACATCTGCGGCACGGAGGTCGCCCACGCGAGCGCGAACGCGGATCTCGACGGGTTCCACGAGAACCTCCGTGACGCGAAGACCGAGGGGCTGAGCGAACGCTACGCCTACCTGATCCGCGCGCTCGAGAACGCCCCACCGGGCATGGTGACGTGCGGTGTGGGCTGGGAGCGGCTGGTGTCGCTGCTCGACGGTTCGGGCACCGCCGCGGAGGCCCAGCTCTTCCCCCGGCTGGGCTCCGGATCCTCCCGCTACCGTGACACCCGCTGACGACGGCGCCCGGCCGGCCGCGCTCGCCATGGTGGACACGGTGCGGGACCTGCTCGGGACACCCGCCACGGCGACCGTCGTGCACCGCGGCGCGCACCCGCTCTGGCGGCACGTCGTCCAGGCGCTCACCGGCCGGGGCTGCGATGTCCACGACGTCCGCCTGGACGACGCCGACCAGGAATGGCGCCTTCCCGCGGAGAACACGCGGCCCGGCGGCCTGCTGATCTACCACGATCCGTTCATGGGAGGCGGCCCGCCCGCGTCCGGCGCCATAGCCGCCGTACGGGAACTGGTCCGCACCACGGCGGTGTGCTTCGTCGACTTCCCGCACGGCATCAGGGCACCCGGCCTGGCCGCCCGCCTCGAACAGGTGTACCTCGCGGCCCTGGCCGAGGACGGCGACCTGATGCGCCGCCACGCGCTGGCGGCGCAACGGGCACTGGCCACGGCACACGCGGTGGTGCTCGGCGACGGGACGGGCGGCGAACTCGTCGTCACCCCGCCGTGGACGGTCCACAGCGACTTCACCTACGCCGAGCGGGACCGGCCGATCCTGCAACTGCCTTTGGGAGAGGTGTGGATCGCGTGCGACCCGTCGCGGGTCAACGGCGAGCTGAGCCTCGCGCCGGACGGGCACGAGCGCCGGCCCGTCAAGGTCCCGGTACGGGCAGGCCGGGCGGGAGCGTTCGCCGGGGCACCCCTCGTGGAGATCGGGCTGGGCCTCAACGAGTCGGCCCGCTGGCTGCCCGGCACCTCCCTCGGGGAGAAGGCGTTCGGCCGGGTGCACGTCGGACTGGGCGACAACACCCTGCTCGGTGGTGACGTCGAGGGGAAGTGGCACGCCGATCTCGTGCTGTCGGCGGCGACCGGACTATGGATGGTGAACGCGGATGCGACCAGGACACATCTCAGCGCGCATGTGCGGGACGGCTCTGCGGCTGGCTGACGAACACGGCGGGCGTCTGGCCTCGGTGCGCGAGTTCGTCGGCGGCCTGGCGGAGACACCGCGGCTGACCCCCTACCGCGACGCCCCGGTCGTGTTCGACGAGACCGGCCCGTACACCGCGCCGGTCGTGTCGAATCTGCCCCTCGCCGCCCGCTACCGGGACGTCCGCCTGGCCGAGCTGGCCATGATCGCGCCAGGTTCGGCTGATTTCAGCCTTGTCGGCCGGGCGGACGCCTCAGGGGTCGTCGTCGACGGCGTCCGTGATCGGCGCCTTGACGAGGTGTGGGCCCTGCTCCACGAACGCTTCGGCGCGCTGCCCTGGCCGGCCGTGCACCTGGTGCGGGGGAACCACACCACCCCGCTGGGGCTGTCGCTGCCCTCGATGGTCGTGATCGCCGACGCCTGCCTGCGCCGGCCCGCCACCGCGCGACTGTTGTACGTCGCGCACGAACTCGTGCACCAGTGGCTGGGCAACCTCCTGCTCTTCGCCACGGCGCGGGCGCGTGAGGAGATGGAGGCGTGGGCCGATGCCGTCGTCTGGGCGTGCGCCGCCGGCTCCACACCGCTGCACGAGATCTTCGAGGATCTCTTCCGCGGGTACGAGCGGATGCCGGACGAAGGGCTGCGCCGGCGCGGGCGCCTCGTGCGACGGCTGCGGCCGCTCCTGGACGAGCCCGCCACGTGGCGGCTCCTGCGCGACGACATCGACGGATCCCGGCGGACCATCGCGGCGGACGGCACCCGGGCCGTCATCCGCACATCCCTGACGGCGCGTATGGCGTCCGCGCCGGTTTGAGCTGAGGAGTTCACATCATGTTCCGACGTCAGACCATCATGGTGGCCGACCGCTGCAACCTGGCGTGTACGTACTGCTACTACGAGGTGGGCACTTCCCAGTACATCAAGGCCACCCTCGACGCGGCGCAGTATCGCGCCTGGTTCGAGAGATGCCGGGAGCTCGCGCCGATCGAGCTGATCAGTATCACCGGCGGTGAGCCGCTGCTGCGCGACGACATCCTCGACATCGCACGGGCGGCGACCGAGCTGGCCACCTCCACACTGATCATGACCAATGGCGTCCTGCTGACGAGGGACAAGGTCCGCGCCCTGGCCGATCTGGGCTGCGAGGTGCACGTGAGCATCGACCATGTCTCCACCTCCCTGCCCGACCGCGTCCGCGGAGGCACGCGCCAGGCACTGAAAGGACTCGACCTCCTCAGTGAGACCGGTGCGGGGCAGGTGCTGGTGTCGATGGTCGTCACCGCCAAGAACTGGCGCGACTGCCAGGCGGTGGTGGACTTCTGCGCCGCCCGGGACTTCCGGCTGGAGATCATCCCGGTCGGCGTGGCGTCCACGCACCCCCTCAGCCTGATGACCCTCTCGCAGGACGAGCGGGCCGAGCTGACGGATGCGCTGAACCGCTCCGCCGGGACGCTCGGCAGGCCCGCCTACTACGCGAGGTTCCTGCACTTCCTGAGAACGGGACGGATCCCGGCGATCAACAGCTGTGAAACCGGGGACAGGGGCGTGTTCATCGACTCCGATGGGGAGATCCGGGTCTGCGGTCAGCGCCACGGGGTTTCACTCGGCAACGCCGTGAAGGACGACCCCCGCGACGTGCTCGCGCACCGGAGCACCGAGTTGCTCCGGCAGCGGCCCGGCCCGTGCGTCACGCTGGGATGCCTCATCGATGCGTAGGGCGCCGAGGAAGAAGACGAGATGAACATCATGCGGTCTTACTGGGCGCTCACCGCCGTGGTCGGCTTCGTCGACTTCCTTTTCGGGGCCGGCTACGTGGCGGTGCTCACACAGCGCGGCCTCAGCGGAGGTGAGGTCGGCCTGGCTCTCGCCGTCAGCGGTGTCGTGCTCACCCTGGTGGAACTGCCGAGCGGCGCCTGGGGAGATCGATACGGCCAGCGCCGGGTCCTGACCGTGGGGCTCGCGCTCTGGGGCGCCGCCCTGATCACCTACAGCCTGTCGCACTCCTTCGCCCTGTCGGTGGTGGCCCTGGCCCTGTGGGGAGCGGGCATGGCCGTCTATTCGGGGGCCCCCGTCAGCCTGGTCGTGGCCCGGCTGAGGAGCGATGGCCTCGAAGACCGGATCCCCGCGGCCGTCCGGGGCGCCCAGGTCGCCAGATGGTCGGCGGCGACGGCCGGCGCGGGAGCGTCCTTCGGCCTGGTCCGGGTCGTCGACCCCGGCACCGTGATAGCCGCCGGTGGGATCGTGATGCTCCTCGCCGTCGCCTGGATCCGGGTGACCTGGCCGGAGTCGGCGCTGCACGGTGAGGGAACCGTCCGGCAGCGCATCAAGGACGGCCTGCGCCAGGCGTGCGCTCCGCCCCTGGTGGGGCTCCTGCTCGTGAGCTCGCTGGCGATGGTGCCGTTCCAGCTCATGGTGATGGGCTGGCAGCCCGCGGCCACCGAGCTCAACGCCGTCCCCCTCGGCAATCTGGGGCTGTTGCTGCTCGTCTACTCCGGTGCCGCGGCCCTGGGGGCGTGGCTGATCAAGTATGTGCCCTGGGCCGCCGCCCCCGCCCCCATCACCGGGCTGATCATCCTGATGGCGCTCGCGCTGAGCGCCGCGGCCCTGGCGGGCGGGGTCCTGCAGTACGCCGGCTTCGTCATCGCCGAGCTGACCTGCGGGCTGATGCTGACCGCGGTCGCGACCGTCCAGCAGCAGTCGTTCCCGGACGAGTTCCGTAACACCCTCACCTCCAGCTTCAGCACGGTCAGCGGTCTGGCCTCCGCGGCGGCCGCCTTCCTGTTCGGGCTGGTGTGGGAGCGGGCCGGTGTCGGTCCCGCGCTCGCGTGGTGTTCGATCGGCGCGGCGGTCCTCGCACTGGGCGCGCTGCTTCTCACCCGCCGTTCCCGCGGACCGGGACCTCCTCACGGGTCGCGCCGACCGGCCGGTGCGGCGGCAGGTCCGGCAGGCGGGCCCTGAGGTCCCGCGGCACCACGTCCACGACGGAGACCGCGTCCGGCCACCTAGGCTCCCGCCCCGGTGGCCTCCCGGCCCGGAGCCCGCCCGCCGCGGCGCCGCAGGACCACCACCGCTCCCAGCGCCGCCACGACGAGCACGCCCGCTCCGGCGAGCCACGGCCACGGAACGGTCGTGCCCGTCCCGGCCGACGAGGAGGTGTCCCACAGGATCACCGTCGTGTCGTCCCCGGTGGTGGCGAGGAGCTTGCCGTCGGGGCTGTAGGCGAGCGACCACACCGACCCGGTGTGGCGGGTGAGCGGGTCGCCGACCGGCCGCCAGGTCGCCGTGTCCCACAGCCGGACGACGGAACCGGTGCCCACGGCGAGGGTGCCGCCGTCCGGGCTGAACGCGAGAGTGTGGATCTCGCCCGGATTGCCGGTGAGCGGGGAACCGATCCGTCGGCGGGTCGCCGTGTCCCACACGATCGCCGTCCTGTCGCTGCTGCCGGTGGCGAGGGTTTTGCCGTCGGGGCTGTAGGCGACCGACAGCACCGATCCGGTGTGGCCGGTGAGTGGATCACCGATCGGCTGCCAGGTCGCCGTGTCCCACAGGATCGCCGCCATGTTGTCGCCGACGGTGGCGAGGGTTTTGCCGTCGGGGCTGAACGCGACCGCCTGCACCCAGTCGTTGTGGGCGGTGAGCGGGCCGCCGATCGGCTGCCAGGTCGCCGTGTCCCACACGATCACGGTCTTGTCGCTGCTGCCGGTGGCGAGGGTCTTGCCGTCCGGGCTGAAGGCGACCGCCTCCACCCAGTTGGTGTGGCCGGTGAGCGGGTCGCCGACAGGCTGGCGGGTCCGCGTGTCCCACAGGAGCACCGTGTGGTCGCCGGGGTCGGTCCCCTCATTGTTGCTGCCGCCACTGGCCAGGAGCCCGCCGTCCGGGCTGAACGCCATCGCCTGCACCGCCCTGGTGTGGCCTTTCATCGGATCGCCGACGGGACGCCGGGTCCGCGTGTTCCACATGATCAGCTCGCCGTCACCGCCGCCGCTGGCCAGCGTCTCGCCGTCGGGGCTGAACGCCACCGTGTTCACCGTTTCCGTGTGCCCCCTGAGCTGGGCGACGGCGGTCACTTTCGCGGGACCCGTCTCTGGCCGGAGCAGGTAGCCCAGCGTGGCGGCGGTGACCAGGAGAGCCGCGGCCACGACGATCGCCGGGCGGAGCCGGTTCCGGGGGGCGCGTACCGAGGTCTTCGTGGACGCGAGCGCGGGCGGGGCGGCGGGCGACACGGCGGTGAGCGGCAGGGTGACGGGCCGCTCCTCCCGGCCTGCGGTGACGTACGGCGCGGTCGGCGAGGGGGGAGGGGGCGGTGTGGGGAGAGCGGGACGGTCGGCGATCCGGGTCTCGGCGTCGTCTGGCCTCGGTCCTGCGGGGGACTCATCGAGGGCCGGGGCGGCGGCGATCTCGGCGAGCAGGCCCGCGGCCTGGGGGCCGGTGAGGCGGCGGGCGGGCTCCTTGCGCAGCAGCCCCTCCAGGAGGGGCGCCAGCGGACCGGCGTGCACGAACGGGGCGGGCGGCCGGGTGACGATCGAGACGTATATCGATCCGTGCGTCGTCCCGCTGAACGGCCGGTGGCCCTCGACGGCGGCGTACAGGGTGGCGCCCAGCGACCACAGGTCCGACGCCGCGGTCGCGGGGTGGCCGTTGATCTGCTCGGGAGCGATGAAGGCCGGGGTGCCCAGGGTGACACCGGCGCCGGTGAGGGTGACGTCCCCCTCGACGGTGGCGATCCCGAAGTCGGTCAGCACGACCCGCTCACCTTCGAGCAGGACGTTGGCGGGCTTGATGTCGCGGTGGGTGATCCCGGCGGCGTGCGCGACCGCCAGCGCCGCCAGGATCTGCCCGCCGATCGCCGCCACCCGCTGGGGCGGCAGGCGTCCCCGGGTTCGCAGCACCTCGTCCAGCGAGGGCCCGTCGATGATCTCTGTCACGATCCACGGGCGGCCGTCGGCCTCGACGACATGGTCGTGGACGGTGATGATCGCCGGATGCTTCAGCCGCGCCGCGGCCCGGGCCTCACGCTGCATCCGTTTGTAGAGCGTCTCGCGGGCGGGAACGTCCAGGTGGTCGGGGAGGATGAGCTCCTTGATCGCCACCTGGCGGTGCAGGCTCTCGTCCCGCGCCCGCCACACCGTGCCCATCCCGCCGCGGCCCAGCACGTCCATCAGCCGATATCGCCCAGCGACCAGCCTGCCCGCGTCATTCGCCACAAAGAGACTTTAACGACGTCATAGTGCCGTAAGCGGAAAGAAGGAACTGATTGTGACCGTGATGATGCCGAGCGTGGATCGGGCATCGCGTGAATTCCCAGGAAAAGCCGGGGTGACGTCGGGGAATTCCCGGCCGCCTTCTAGCCGTCCTCGGCGGGGTGGCGGCCGATGATGGGGCGCAGCGCGTCCAGCACCGTCGCGTCCTCGATGGTTGAGGGGACGGGCTCCTCGGCGCCCTCCGCGATGCCGCGCATGGTCTTGCGCAGGATCTTCCCCGACCGGGTCTTCGGCAGGGCCGGGACCACGTCCACCTGCCGGAAGGCCGCGACGGCGCCCACCTGCTCGCGGACGGCCAGGACCAGCTCGGCCCGCAGGGTCTCCGGGTCGATCTCCGTCCCGCTCTTCAGCACCACGAAGCCGCGCGGCACCTGCCCCTTCAGCTCGTCGGCGACCCCGATGACCGCGCACTCGGCCACCGCCGGATGCGCGGCCAGCACCGCCTCCATGGATCCGGTCGACAGCCGGTGCCCGGCCACGTTGATCACGTCGTCGGTACGGCCCATCACGAACAGGTAGCCGTCCTCGTCGAGGTGGCCGCCGTCACCGGTCAGGTAGTAGCCGGGGAAGGCCGACAGGTAGGACCTCACGTAGCGCTCGTCGTCCTGCCAGAGCGTGGGCAGCGTGCCGGGCGGGAGCGGGAGCCGGATGCAGATCGCCCCCTCCTCGCCGGGGGCGCACTCGTCGCCCGAGGGGCGCAGCACGCGCACGTCGTATCCGGGGACGGGCACGGTGGGGGAGCCCGGCTTGACCGGCATGGGCTCCAGCCCGCGCAGGTTGGCGGCGACGGGCCAGCCGGTCTCGGTCTGCCACCAGTGGTCGACGACCGGCACGCCCAGCCTTCCCGCCGCCCAGTGGTAGGTGTCGGGGTCCAGGCGTTCCCCGGCCAGGAACAGCGTGCGCAGCGACGAGATGTCGTACCCGCCGAGCAGGGCCGCCTCGGGGTCGGCCTTCCTGATGGCGCGGAACGCGGTCGGCGCGGTGAACAGCGCGGTCACCCGGTGCTCGGCGATCACCCGCCAGAACGCGCCCGCGTCGGGGGTGCCGACCGGCTTGCCCTCGTACAGCACGGTCGTGGCGCCGCGCAGCAGCGGCCCGTACACGATGTAGGAGTGCCCGACGACCCAGCCGACGTCGGAGGCCGCCCAGAACACCTCGCCCGGCGCGATGTCGTAGACGTTGGCCATGCTCCACAGCAGCGCCGCCGCGTGCCCGCCGTTGTCGCGCACCACGCCCTTCGGCAGGCCGGTGGTGCCGCTGGTGTAGAGGATGTAGAGCGGGTCGGTCGCCCGCACCGGCACGCATTCGGCGGGTTCGGCCTTCGCGCTCGCCCAGTCGACGTCGCGTCCCTCCACCAGCTCGGCGGGGGCCTGCTCGCGCTGGAGGATCACGCAGTGCGCGGGCGCGTGCGAGGCCAGGCCGAGCGCGGCGTCCAGCATCGGCTTGTACGGCACCACGCGGGCGGGCTCGATCCCGCAGGAGGCCGACACGACCACCTTGGGACGCGCGTCGTCGATCCTGGCCGCCAGTTCCCTGGGCGCGAACCCGCCGAACACCACCGAGTGCACCGCCCCCAGCCGCGCGCACGCCAGCATGGCGATCACCGCCTCGGGCACCATCGGCATGTAGACCACCACCCGGTCGCCGTGCTCCACCCCCAGCGACCGCAGCACCCCGGCGAACCTCGCGACCTCGTCGCGCAGCTCGGCGTACGTGTAACGCCTGCCGGTGCCCGTCACCGGGCTGTCGTGGATCAGCGCGACCCGGTCGCCGTACCCCGCCTCGACGTGCCGGTCCAGCGCGTTGTGGCAGGTGTTCAGCTCCCCGTCGGGAAACCACCGGTAGAAGGGCGGCGCCCCGGCGTCCAGCACCTCGCGCGGCGGCCTGCTCCAGGTGACCGCCTCGGCGGCCTCGGCCCAGAAGTCCTCGGGATCGGCGATGCTGCGGGCGAAGGCGTCAGCGTACGACATCAGGCCATCATGCTCTTTCCCGGACTCCCGGGTCGAGGCCCCTCTCCGGCCTTCGCGTACGAAGAACGACTCCCGATGAAACCAGGGCGCCCGCCACTCCCGGCCAGGAACCCGGGATCCGACCCGGGCTCTCGTTTCCCGGTGCGGTTTGTGCGGCACGCGGTGAGTTCGCAGGTCAGGCATTTCGTGACGGCCTTCGAACCGGGGCGGGGGTTTATTTCCCCGGGATCTTGTGGCTAGGCTCCGGTGGTAAGTGGTCGACACGGTTGCGGAGCGGGTGTGACTGAGGGAACCTTCATTCGCCTTCTTGGGCCCGTGACGGGATCCCAGGACGGGATGGATCTCAACCTCGGCCCGCCGCGTCAACAGGCGATCATGGCCGTGCTGGCCCTGCCCCCCGGGCGAGTGGTGGCGCCGAGCCAGTTGATCGACGCCCTGTGGGGTGACGGGCCGCCCTCCACCGCGTCGCAGAGCGTCTACACCTATGTCGCGGGCCTGCGGCGGGCGCTCGAACCCGGCCGGGGCCGCCACGAGCACTCCACCCTGCTGGCCCGTACCGCGGCCGGCTACATACTTCGGCTGCATCCCCGGCAGACCGACGTGGGCGCCTTCGCCGACCACATGGACGCCTCCCGCCGTTCCCAGGACTCGGGGGACCTCGAAGGCGAGCTGCGCTGCCTCGACCTGGCGCTGCGGCTGTGGAACGGCCAGGCGCTGGCGGGGATTCCCGGCCCGTTCGCGGAGTCCGAGCGCGCGGGCCTGCACGAAGGCCGCCTCGCCGCCCTGGAGCGGCGCGCCGAGGTGCTCCTGGGCCTGTCACGGCCGAAGGAGGCGATCCCCTTCCTCCAGGATCTGACACGTCAGCACCCTCTTCGCGAGAAGGTCCGCGAGCTGCTCATGCTCGCGCTGCACCGATGCGACCGCCAGGCGGAGGCCCTGGAGGTGTTCGAGGAGGGACGGCGGATCCTGTCGGAGGAGCTGGGCGTGGACCCCGGCCCGGGGTTGCGCGCCTGCCACCGGCGCATCTTTCACCTCGCCGCCGAGACGCGGCCGCCGCCGCCACGTCAGCTGCCCTCCGACCTGATCGGGTTCGTCGGCCGCGTCGAGGAGTCCGTCCGGCTGCGGGCGGTGCTCACTCCCCGGGACGGCGCCGTCCCGCCGCCGCTGGTCGTGGTGTCCGGCGCCCCCGGCATCGGCAAGTCCGCTCTGGCCGTACGGATCGCGCACCAGGTCAAGGACCGTTTTCCGGACGGGCAGCTGTTCGTCAACCTCAGGGGGGCGACGCCGGGCGTGCCCCATCTGTCGGCCCATGAGGTGCTGGGCCGGTTCCTGCGCGCGCTGGGCGTGCCGCCCCAGGCGGTGCCGTCGGACGTGGACGAGGCCGCGGCCCTGTGGCGCAGCCGGCTGCACGCCAAACGCATGCTGGTGGTGCTGGACGACGCGGTCGACCTCGGCCAGATCCAGCCGCTGCTGTCGGCGCCCCACGGCACGTGCCTGCTGGTGACCAGCCGGGAGAGCATGGTCTCCGGCGACGACTGCGTCCAGCGGCGCCTGAGCCGGATGTCGCACGCCGAGGCCGTCGCCGTGCTGGCCAAGCTGGCCGGTGCCGAACGGGTCGCCGCGGACCCTGGCGCGACGGCGGACCTGGTCCGGTTGTGCGACGGACTGCCGCTGGCACTGCGCATCGCCGGGGCGCGGCTGACCGGCCGCCCGGACTGGCCGGTGTCGGCACTGGTCGCCCGGCTGCGCGACGAGCGGGGGCGGCTGCACGAGCTGGAGGCCGGTGACCTGGCGGTCCGCTCCAGCCTGTCGGCCAGCTGGCAGTCGCTGCGCGACAGCGCTCGTCAGTCCAGCCGGTCGGCCGCGCGGGCGCTGGCTCTCCTCGGCCTGCTGCACGTGCACGACATCACGGCCGAGGTGGCCGCCGCCCTGCTCGGCACACCGGTGCCGGAGGCCGAGCGCGCCCTGGAGCGGCTGGTGGACGCCCACCTGCTCGACCGCGACCGCCCCGGCCACTACCAGCCGCACGACCTGGTCCGGCTCTACGCCACCGAACTGGCCTGCCAGCTCCCCTCGCGTGAGCCCCTGCGCGCCGCGCTGCGCTACTACACGCTCTCGGCACAGCACGCCAGCGCGGTCCGGGACCCGCACCGGGTTCAGCCCGCCGCCCCCGACATCGGCTCCGGCCCGTCCTCCGTCCTCCCTCACCAGGTGACCGGTGCCGACGAGGCGGCGGCGTGGCTCGCGGACGAGGAGGCGAACCTGACGGCCGCCGCCACGCAGGCCATGACCGACGCCGACCCGGAGATCGCCCGGCTCGGCGTGGCGATCGCCTTCGGCCTGATGTGGCACCAGCGCTTCGGCCATCGGACGAACGACCTCATCTCCCTCAACCAGCAGGCACTGAACGTGAGCCGGCGCCTGGACGACGAGGCGATCGCCGCCGAGGCCCTCGGCCACGTGGCGGGCGGACTGCAGGCGCGGCGGCAGCTGGACGAGGCCGCCGCGTACATGGAGAGACAGCTGACGCTGTGCGCGAAACGGGAGGACCTCTTCGGCGAGCAGCGCGCGCTGGGCAACCTGGCCAACCTCCACGTCCAGTGGAAGCGCTACGACCGGGTCCTGTACTACGCCGAGTGCCAGCTCCGCATAGCCCGGCGGATCGGCAGCGCGGTGGGCGTACGCTACGCCCTCATCATTAAAGGCACCGCCCACCAGGAACTGGGCGGTGTGCGGGAGGCGGCGCGGGCACTGACCGAGGCGCTGGAGAACGCCGAGCGCGAGGGCGACCTCACCCATCAGGGCACCGTCCACAGGATCCTCGGCGAGCTGCACCTGCGGGACAACGACCCGAAGGCCGCGCGGCACCACCTGGAGGCGGCCCTGGCACTGCTGCGTACGACCGACTACCTCATCGGCCAGCTGCACTGTCTCACCTGGCTGTCGCGGGCCTGCCGGCTGCTGGGCCGGCTCGACGACGCCCTCGGCTTCGTCTCCGAGGCGACGACCCTCGCCGAGCGGCTGGGCAACGAGGAGTGGGAGCGTCAGGCGCGGGCGGAGCAACGGGCGGTGCACGAGGCGCGGGAACGTCCCTGACGCGCTTCGAGGTCATGTACGGCCTTCGGTCATCCTTGCCTGACGCCGTGGCCCGACACCTGGAGTGTGAGCAACCGGGCGCGATCAGGTTGTCTTGTTTTTGACGACAAGCCCGGACACGTGACTCGAAGGACGGCCGTCGCCCCTGGGACTTCCCGGCGTCCGGCCTGTCACCTCGCCGATGACCAGGTGGACGTGAATGGGCACGGACAGGCGCGGGTTCGCACCGGTCCGCGGGGGTCGCCCAGCACGTACGCATGGCGCTCGGGAAATCGGCGGCCGTCCTTCGAGAGATTCGCACCTCCTTGAAATGCGATTGTGATGACTTTCCCGATCTGGTGGCGCCGGAATTCGCCCTCTGCTTATGTCTTTCCGGCCGGAGCGGAAGCGGCTGTCGGATCGGTCTTCCGCATCCTCACACGAGAATTGGCCCGGATCAAGATATGGCGATGTCGTTCCGGTTAATTCTTTTAGCGTACGTCTATTTGATGCGAAGAGCCGAGGAATTACGGCCACGCGCCGCGCCCGGCACCACCAGGGCGTATGTGCGGAACAAAGGATTATGTGCCCTGACCGGGCGTGGCGGGGAAAGTGCGCTGCCTGTCCAATTGTGGCCAGAAAAGCCCCGGCGGGCGCCTGTTTCATGGAGCGGAATAAGCGGGGATGGATTTTACCGCGATAATATACATTTAATCTAAATGGCCATGTGTGGCACGCCCGCGCGGCGTGGGCCGACGCGAACACAGCCCCACGCGGGCGGGCCCTCACACAGGTCCGGCGGGGGAGTCACACCATTCCGCTCGGTTCGGCGGGGGCGGTGTAGCGGGCCTCGATGAGCTCGCGCACCCGCCTCCTGGCGTCGTCGGCGGAGTCGCCGGGGTCCCGCTCGACCTCGGCCACCTCGGCCGACAGTTCCTCGTCCTTGACGCTGTCGGCCAGCCATCGTGAGTAGTCGCCCCGGTGCAGGTGGTGGTTCCAGGTGTCCTCGTCGACGCCGTCGGCGATGCGGCAGAACGCGGTCAGGTTGCCGCATCGCAGGTTCAGGGCCTCGTCGGGGCCGCGGAAGTAGAAGCTGGCGTCCTCCCCGAGCTCTCCGGCCGCGTACTTGCGGCGGTGCCTCTGGCGTTCCTCCTCGGGCGGTGCCAGCCGTACCCTGACCGGCTCGCCGCCGAGCTCCCAGAACAGCAGGTCCCCGGTCGGCAGGTCGGGAAGGTCCCCGCCGGGAGCGTCGTGGCCGGTGGCGGCGGCGAACGCGCCCAGGACGCCGCCCGGTTCGTCCCCGACCGCGACGACCGTGTTGAGGGTCTGGACGACCGCCTCGCTGACCGCCTCGGGATGCACGGTGACCAGCAGGATCCCGCCTATCTCGCGGAGCATCTCCACCGACTGCAGCCTGAACCCGTCGGGCATCATGTGGTGGGCCTCGTCGACCACCAGCCAGTGCGGGTGCCCGGAACCGGCCGGCAGTGCCGACAGGCGGGGCAGGAAGTCCTGGAAGAAACCGGGCCGGTCGTCGAGGGGCACCCCCAGCAGGTTGACCACGACGCTCTGCCCGGGGTCTCGCAGCACCTGGAGGATCTCCTCCTGGGTGGGCGCGCGCCGGACGTCGCCGAGCACGGACGCGCCCTCGACCCCGTCGGTGTAGTCGCCCTCGGGGTCGATCAGGCAGAACTGGTAGCCGGCCCCGGTGATCCGCTCCAGCAGCGCGGCGGTGACGGTGGACTTGCCGCTGTGCGAGGGCCCGGCGACCAGCACGCGCATGCCGTACGGCGGGAAGCGCACCTCCCCGGCGTCGCCGGTGCCCAGCAGCAGGCGGTGGCGCGTCACGTCCACGTCGGCCAGGTCGTTCTCCGTGAGCCGGTCGACCAGCTCGACGACCCCGGCGCTGCGCTCGTGCTCGGTCACCAGGTCACAGCGTTCCTTGACGGCGGGGAGCGCGTTGGCCACCGCCACCGCGCACTCACAGGCGGCCAGGAACGCGTGGTCGTTCTCTGCGTCGCCCACGCCTACCGTGCTGTGCGCCGACATCTCCAGCTCGGCTAGGGCGGCGGCCAGGCCGGTGGCCTTGTTCACCCCCGAGGGCAGGACCATCACCGCGCCCTTGTTGAAGATCACCTGCATCTCCAGGCCGAGCTCGCGGATGGTGTCGAGCACGGTCTCGGCGTGGGGTTCGGAGGTGGCCACGATCACCGAGCCGACGCCGAGCGGTTCCACGCCCAGCTCGCGCAGGCGCTCGACGAACGCCTCGGGCGGCGCCTCCGCGAGGGACGTGCTCTCCTGCTCGCCGGGGTGGTAGAGCACGGCCCCGTTCTCGGCGACGACCAGGTCGAACAGGTCCAGCCGCTCGAAGTCCCGGGTGAGTGATTCGATCTCCCTGCCGGTCACCATGACCAGCCGCCGCCCCGAGCGGGCGAGGCGTTCGAGCGCGTCCAGGGTGTCGTCGTCGACGCGGCCCTCGGTGGCCAGCGTCCCGTCGTAGTCACAGGCCAGAACGTGATAGCGCATGCCGGGCCACTTACCCCGCCCCCGGGAGGGAAACGGGACGCGGGATTTCTCCTGGCAGGAAACCGTTCCGGCGGCGGAGGGGGACCGTTGAGCGTGACGGGTGACGACCACCCGGAAGCCCGGGTGGTGACCGCGGTGAACTCGGTGTCCCGATCGTGGGGGGAGGGGTCTGGCCTTGTCGCCCGCGTCCCGCGGAGCCATGACGAGATCGCGACAACGTTGGGTGATCTCGGTGGTGCCGAGGGTGTGGACGCGGTGGGCGGCGTACTCGATGACGGCGGCACACGATCGCCGTGGGTCGGGGCACATGGCAGGTGTTCGGCTCTCTGTCGGCGAACCACCGGTGAAAGAGCGGGGCCAGCGTCCAGCACCTCGGGCGATGGCCTGCTCTAGTACTCCAGCCGTACTTAGTGATCTTTGAGGCGTTGCCGCTGGTAGTGGGCTCGCCGGGCGCGCGTTTGATGACGTAGACGCCAGAGGAACCACTCCCGGATATGGTGCTCGTCGATAGGCGGACGGGTCAACGACGCGAACAGACGGCGGATCTCATTGGCGGAGACTGCGATCGATTGACCGGCGGGTCCGGCATCATCGCCTGGAAGCCGAGTTCGCTCGGCTCGGTCAGGCAGGCCTGATTCGTCACCGAGGGCGGCCCGGGTGACGGCCAGGAAGGCCAGTGCCAGCATGGCCAGCGTCATGTACCGATACCAGGCCGGATAGAGCCGGACCTGGTAGTGGTCGAAGGCGGCTTCGTTCTTGCCGGTCTGGAAGCATTCCTCGATCGTCCAGCGGATGCCGGCGACGGCCACCAGGTGGCCCAGCGGCACCGGGGCCGGGGTGTGGCACAGATAGAAGGCCAGCTCGGTCGGCTTGGCGATGGAGCGGCGGATCAGCAGACGGTGGGCGGGGCCGGTGGTGGCGATCAGTGCCCCGTCATAGCGCCGCGTCCCTTTGGCGCCGTTGCCGCACGACAGGCGCTGCCATGCGGGCTTGGGAAGCCTCTTGGCGATGACGTCGGCGCGGGCCTTGCCCGTGCCGGTGGTGATCTGGTGGTCACAGGCCACGGACAGTACGTAGCTGAGCCGCTGGTCTTCCAGGAAACGGCGCAAGGGGCCGTTGTCGCCGTAGGCCTCATCGGCCGTCACCCAGGAAAACGGCACCCCGGCGACGATCGCCCGTTCGATCATTGCCTGCAGCAGTTGCGGTTTGGTGGCGAACCCCACCTCTTGGGGGATCTTCGCCGTGGCGCACCGGTCGGCGTCGGCGATCCACGAGGCGCGGGGCAGGTAGAGCTCCCGGTCCAGCAGGGCATGTCCGCGGGGCGTGGCGTAGCCGAGGAACACCCCGATCTGACAGTTGGTGATCTTTCCGACGGTGCCGGTGTATTGCCGCTGGACCCCGGCCGAACATCGGCCCTTCTTCTCAAAGCCGGTGTCGTCGCCGATCAGCACGCCGTCGGCGGCACCCAGGTGGTCGATCACATAGTCGCGGACGTCATCACGTGCACCGTCGACGTCCCACCTCGCCGTGATCAGCAGCCGTTGCATCCCGTCCGGGGTGGCCTCACCGGCGTACTCGGCCAACGACCAGCCGCTCTTGCGCTCCACGCCGGACAGCAGTCCCTGGATGCAGGCGCGGGCGCGCAGACGCACTTCCCGCCGCCGGAACCGGCCTGCGACGCGGGCGAACGCATCCTCCAGACCAGCGTGCAGACGGGCAATGCTCGGGTGTTCTACTCTGGCCAACGCGGCCACCGCACGATCTTCAGATCCATCACACCTGAATGATCACAGCGGTGGCCGTTCCCCTTTGTAGTGCCTACGTACGCACATAGCTACGTCCGTACAACACCACCAGCCCCGACGAGATCCCGATGTGCGGCTGGAGTACTAGGACTTCGTTCCTCAGCCCCAGCTCACCGAATACCAGTGGCGATGTATATAAAGGAGCATGTGTCGCAAGGTAATTCCCTCATTTCGATGTTTTCGAAATACAGTGAGCAGTATGACGGGCTGATCATTTCGGTATTTATGGCACCTTGTCAGGACGGCGAGGAAGCTAGCTAGAGCTGCCAGCGACTGGCTTTTCCCCGCCGTACCAATGGTCAGATATCAAACACCCTTCGGGGTCCGCTCATGCGTACCATTTACTTGAAGTCCGGTTATGTCGTAGCCACAACTACTCATGGGGGAAGTAATGGTGGCACAGCCGACTTATGGATCACATCGCCAGGCTTCGCCGCCCGGTGCATCCTGCACAACAGGTCTTTGTTGTCATTGTTGAATTTTTCATGGGCAACAGTAAGGTCGGTGTTGGCCAGAGCCGACTCAAGTGCTATCTGTACTGTCCAGGCACTCAATTGCATACCGAAGGAAGCGATGGACTGGGCGGCTTCAAGTGTCGTAGGACCGCCATGGGTGATCGCGTTACGGATTCTCATCAAACGATCAATTAGGCTGTTCCATTGATTTTCAAGCTGCGCGTGCCAACGCTTGAACGTCTGTGGGTTGTCCAGCCTTTTTGCCAGGGTTCGAAGGCGCCGTGCCGTTTGGTGGTGCTCTGGATAAAGATCGAGCAACCCTGTCAGGGCAGCCTGCGTAGACCCCGGGATAATTTCGATGTAGCCGAATTCATGGGATTTGAGTGTCTCGTCTTTGATGGCTAAAAGTGACGCGCGATCCTTGGCGGGCAACCCTGTGGGGTCGCCTCCGGCGCCTTCCCTAAGGGCGCGGTCAAAACTTCGATGGATGGACAGGGCCAACCAAGCTGGCTTCAGGTAAGTGGTGAGGTGGTCAACCCACTTCGCAGTGCCAATTCGGGAAGCTGCGATTTCGACCACGCGCACGCTTGCCATCACCTGAGCAAGATGTGACTGTTCTTTAGCGGCCTGCCACCAGTGCAGCAATTCCACCGCCTCGACTAGCCGACTGTCATCGATGGCCACTGTTCCGTCGATCTTCTTCCAGAAGGCCGCCATCTGCGCGTAAATCGCTGCCTGGCGACCGTGGTCGAGCGAGGCTTGCGTATATTTGGTGGTTTTGATGAGGTGCTCACTGTGCACCCAGTCGGAGATGCGTTTATGGCCGGGAGTGCTCTGCCAATACTCACCAGGTATTTGGGCGTAAAACTTCCCGATCGCGACTAGGGCATCTATGCGAGCGCGGGCCGCCGCGACGGGGTCGGTGTAGATACCAGTTGGCAAGAGTATTCGAATGTTAACGGTGCCGACCTTATGTGGCATGTGCGCGAGGAATTGGCCGTCGGTCGGGGTCCATTCCTTACAGTGGCCGCTGAACTTTGTTGAGGTCGCGTGAGGATCATCAGGCACATACTCGCTCATGAAGAATGTAATGTCTCCGAGGGAATCGACGATCTTTCGGGCAAGACTCGCTTTCTCGTAAGCTAGCATTACTACGTGCGAACTGGGTTGCGGAGGAAAGGCAAGGAAGTGCTCACACAGTGCCTTTCGCTCCTTGACTTTCAAGCATACCTGCGCAGACTCACTGTCCGTATCGTCTTCCCAAGGAGTAGGAACGTCGACAGCATCACATACCCTTTGTACGTCCCATCGGTGGTTCGCAAGAACCCCTTTGAGCGCATCGGTTAACCGGGTGAGATCATGACCGGTAAGTCGAGCGAGCGACAGGAACAGGTCGCGCTGGATCGCGATGACATCCGCTGGCGACTCGGGCCTAGCGCATTTCGACCATAGGTCTCCCCAGGCAGCCTGAAGCACTCCAGGATGTTTGAGACTGTTCAGCGGGCCCTGCACAGCGAGGATGGCCGCTGCTCTGTTTCCGGCTGGTTTGAGCCGCATTAGCTCGGTTTTCACTGTATTTAAGTCGGCTCGAAGCTCAGTCTCAACCTTCGTGCCGAGCCCTTCATTGACTGCGGCATGATAACCCCGCAGTGCTGAGTTGAACGCCTCTTGGTGATAGGCCGCATTGAAGGTACGCGGATCATTCAGCCACGCCAGGAGCTCGGCGACGGCTTCAGGGAACAGGAGGTCTTGCGAGTTCGACCAACGCTGGTGTGGCTGTTCGAGAGCGTGCCGTACCTCGTCGGCCGTATCGGGCGGCACGGTCCTGAGTAAGTCCCATCCATTCATGCTTCTCCCTGACGTCGAGCCCCGCCTACACATGGGTCATCCGCATAGACTGCCAGTGCTCTACGACATTTTTTAGAGCAGGTCTTGTCAGGAAGCTCTGGCTGTGACCCTATATGCACCGCTGACCTGCACTGGACTGTCCGGAGTGACTAAAGATCACCGTTTTGAAACTGCAGCGGGTAGTTCTTCATCCTCAACGGAACATGCTCCCGATCTCCCCGAACCAGCAAGGCCCAGGGCCTCAGGTGTCCAGTTCTCGCCAAGGATCGGCTCGCTTCGGCGCAACGCTGCTCCGAACTCACACAGCGACGACGTCCAATGTACCGACTACCGCGATAATGCGGACGAGATGTCGGACTCCACAGGTAGGTTGCTGGCGTGGCAAAAAGGTCTCGACGGCAGCGGGTAGCTCGACACCGTCAGAAGGGTTGGCGCCTGGCCGATGCTGACGCAGCCGCGCAAGTGGAAGTGTTCCAGCGTCGAGCGCTCCGGTCTGCCGAGGCCCTGATGGCCCTAATGAATGAGGCCGAGTCGTGGGAGGAGGCGGCCACTCGGACAACGGCGACGATGAACATGGTCGTCGCCGAGTTGGCCGAGCGGACGAGTTCCTGGCATGCGTTCGACGTCCTGGCGTGGCTACAGCGTGCGAACATGGCATACGCCGAGGATTACCAGGAGAGCACGCATGAAGGGTTGTCGGCGTTGGTGGAGCTCGCGGCGCTCCTTGTGATGGAACGGCCGTCGGCCGACGCGATGAGCGACGACTCGCGGCCCCGCGAACTCGAATCCGACGACATCGTGGACCCCGGGGCGGTTGCCCAGCTCTGCCGTGATTTGGACGCAGGCCTTCGTCGCCTTATCGACGCGGGGCATCTGCTGAACTTTGCGCGGCACGCCGGCGGCGGGCCTGACTGGCAGTTGCGGTATCACATGGTGGAGCGAGAGATCTTGCTGCGCAACCTGGGCTACCCGCACATGCAAGAGCGCCTGCTGCGAGGGCTGTTCGGCGAGCCGCCGGTGGCGGACCTGCTTGTCACGACCCTCGGCTTCACCATCGAACAGGCGCTCAAGGTCATCGACGGTTTCCAGATGATGATCGAGAACGCTTACCGGGACAGCGTGGACGCCGCCCGGGAGCACATCCTGGCCGCCCCACAAGCCGCTGACCCCGTTATTATGGACTCGGCCGCCACGCGCCGTCCCCGGCACGGTCGCAAGACGATGGACCGTGAACGGCTAGACAGGGTGCGCGTGTCTGTCGCAGCGATCGCGGCGATCGTGTCAGACCGGTTGGGGCGCCGGGTCGCCATTACCGCCGAGCAACTCGCCACCATGCTCGGCGAGGATTGTTCCGCGATCGAGGCGGTACTTCAGCTGTTTTCGCAGCCATTCGGTACCAGGCCGGCAGTCGATCTGGTCGAGGACTACTTCCGTGGCCGTAATCCGCTGCGAACCAGGGCCGTGCTCCACGACCACGCGGTCGGCTACTTCCCAATCAACATCGGGAACCTGCTGTTCGGCCTGCGGGAACTCATTGAGGACGCCTTCAAGCAGCACAAGGTCTTCGACCGCTATGCCAAACACCGCGGTGACTGGGTCGAAGAGGCGGCAGTGGCCGCCTTGCAGAAGCGGCTCGGCCCTGAAGAGGTGCACCGCAACATCGAGTTCGTACTCGCTGACGGACGCGCTGTGGAAAGCGATGCGCTCCTGGTGTGCGACCGGGTCGCGCTCGCTGTAGAGGCCAAGGCCGTCAGCCTTACCCCGCGAGCGCGCTCAGGTGATTCGGCGCGGATGAACCGTGACTTCACTCGCATCGTCGCTGACACCGTCCAACAGGCTGACCGGCTGCGTACCACGCTGGCCCGCGACGGTCGGCTGCGCGTCCGCGGTCGAGACCAGACCGAGTTTGACTTCGCCCATGTGCGACGGGTCTTTCCCATCGCCGTCACCTTGGAAGACGTCACCAGCGTCACTGGCAGCGCATCCGCGTTCGTTGACGCCGGGATCCTGCCGTCACGACGCGAGTTGCCGTGGATCGTGAGCCTGTTCGACCTCTGGGTCATCTGCGAGATCGTGGAAGGACCGGCGCAGCTGCTGCACTATCTGCACCAGCATGAGCAGGCGATCAACCTCGATATGATCACCGCATCCGAGGAACTCGACCTGTTCATGATGTTCCTCGACCAGGGCCTGTACATGGGTGATCACGTCGACCAGGACGGCAACCCCACCACCGGGTTCTTCACGCTATCCATGACCGACCCCTTGGACGCCTACTACCTGCACCAAACAGGGCAGCGCCGGACGCCGGCACCGAAACCGCGGCAGGAATGGTCACCAAAAGCGTTCCGTGAGCTGATCACCCAACTCGAGTGTGAACGCGCTGACGGATGGACCACCGCTGCCCTTAACCTGCACCAGGGCGACCGCAACGTCCGGAATCAGATTGCCACGATGGTACGCAGATTGGCCCGCCGTACCCGACTCGACGGGCGCCCACACGACGAGACCCGCCTGTTCACCGACTCACACTCCTCGTTCGGTGTCACCGGCATGTCCGTCGGAAAGGAATACACAGTTGATCAACTCCGCGAGAGGTTACTCACCTGGTGCCGTGCCCGCAAACACCTGGATCGCATCGCTTCCTGGACCGGCATCGGGATCATAGCCAACCAGCCGGGTAGGGTTGCTGTCCTTGTGCAACTCGACGAGCCGTGGACCGACGACACCGAGCTCGACCGGCTCGTCGCGACGTTACAGATGCGGCCCGCTGCCGAAGTTGCGACCACTCGTCGGTAAGCGAGGCCACCCTGCGGGCGCCGAAAATTCATCCGTCCAGGTCGACGGTCCAGAACTTCGTTCCTCAGCCCCGGCCCAACGAGGACCTGGCTGATCTGGGCCACCCTGAGCAGGCGGACTGAAGTATTGGAAACTACTCTGAGGCCAGAGGGTGGGCTGGAGTGCACGATCCGGAGTATGCAAGGATTACCTTACTGAGGCAAGGCAACACGATAAGTGCCAGGCCAGAGCGCTACGAGCAGAGAAACGCACCTTCCACTTTTAATCCGATGGCCGCAGCCCGGCGCAAGCAGCTCACGTAGTCCTTGCGGTATATGCACGGGATGACCTTCTGTAAGAAAGGCCAGCAAAGATGCTTCTGTGCTGGTCAGAGGCACTGTCACCGCTCGAAACGTAGCCCTCTTGAAAACCGCTATGCCTCCGGCGGGGATACTCGGCTCTGGGATGATCGACGTCGCACCACAAAGGCCGTAGGCGGTTGAGGTGGAAGCCGGATCTTCCCGCCTCGATGAGATCCAGTACCTTGCGCCGGAACTCCGGCGGGTAACCACGCCGTCCCATGCCACTCTCCTCTCAACGAGTGGCACAAGAATCCAAGAACCCGCCTCCACAAGACCAGGGACATACCATCACCTCTATCAATCCCGGCGCGGTTCACCGAACCCACCCCGGCTGCGGCGGACTGCGCAGGGGGCGGGCGGGTTCGACAGGGCAGAGCCAGGGAGAGTTTTCGTCAGGCGCACGCCGTGGCGACGGCCCCGGCCTGAGCTTCGCGTTGATCGGCGAAAGCGGTGGCGCGACCACTTTGGGACTGGTGGTGATGGCCGGCCTGGTGGTCTTCCTGGCGATGACGCCGCTCGCCGGTGCGCCGGCCGACCGACTCCCCGGCTGACAATCATGGTGGTGCCCCAGCAGATCGTCTGTGGCGTGAGCCAGGGCATCTCAGGAGTGCTCGTCTTGTCCTCTTGTCTCACGTCGTGGGCGACCAGTTTCGCCCTCGTCCGTTGTTGCGGGCTCAGCGATCGTCTCGCGTGGCTGGTCCACGGGGATGTTTCTAGGCGAAGCCGCCGTCGCAGAACCAGTCGCTGTCGGCCAGGGCCTGGTACAGGGCGGTCTGCCAGCTGTTGATGTGGGCTTTGCGGCGGGTTCGGGTTTGGCGCAGGAGTTCGTCGCGCACCAGGGCGGCGCCGTTGGTCGGGTCGGCAGCGTGAATTTCGCCGAGGCCGAAGCGGATGTTCCCAAGCTCTTGACCGGCTTGAGCGGCGTAGAGCTTGCCGAGGCCGAAGGTCTGAAAGTGGAGTTCAACGCGTTTGGTCAGAGTCGGGCTCCAGTGCGATGGCGCCTGAACGGAGAACATGACGGCGGCGGGTGCGGTGAGAATCACGCGGGCGGTGAGCCATAGGTCGCCGGAGATGTCGTCGAAGTAGGGGTGGAGGGTCTCCTCCTCCGCGGTGGCGGGGACATTGTCGAGCTTGGCCTTGTTGCAGTCGGAGCAGGCGGGGATCAGGTTGATGGGGGTGACGGCGAGGGCGGGGTAGTTGGCTTTGGGCAGGTGGTGGTCGAGGGTGGCGACCGAGCGGTGGCCGCACAGCGGGCAGCGCTCGTGTGGGGCGGTCATGATGATGTCGTCGTAGATCTGCCTGCCTGGGCCCTTCTGCTTGGCCATGCGGTTGGTGTAGACACTTTTGAGCTCGTCGTCGGTCGTCGGCGGCGCCGGTGTGAAGTCGGCCTGTCGCAGGGTGTGGAGGATGCCGGTTGCGGCGGCGGTGGTGTAGAGCTGTTCGGCGGTCTCGATGAGGCCGGTGCACGCGTTCAGCCGGAGTTTCAGGTCGGGATTGCGGATGCGGCTGATGCATAGCTTGAAGGAGGTGGCCGCTCTGTGGGCGGTGGGGGTGATCGGCCACATGTCACTGGCCGCCTTCGGCGTCCCGGACCGCGATGAGGGCACGGATGAGGGCGCGGGCTTCTCCGCCCAGCTGGCCATCGAACTTCGCGACGATGCTGTCGTAGGACAGGCTGGCGTCGACCTCCGCGCCGATCAGGCGGTGGAAGCCCGACTGGGTGACCTCGAGCCCGAACACCTCGCGGGTGAGCGTCCCGACATTCTCCCCGAAGGTCTCCACCTCGGGCCGGTCCACTGTCGTCGTCCAGCCCGATCTGCGGACAGTCAGGACACAGGTGCGGGGAACCTCCTGGAGGATGACGGGCGAGTGCGTCGCGATGATCCCCACACCGTTGCGGTTGACGAGCAGGTCGGACAGCGCACGGGTGAAAGCGCTTAGCAGCGGGGGGTGCAAGTGCGCCTCCGGCTCGTCCAGGAGCACGAGCGATCGCTCCTCGACCTTTTCCACGAGACGGGTGATCGTCAACAGGACGATCTTGTGGCCTGAGCTCAGCTTTCCGAAGACGCTGAGCGCCTCCGCTTTCAGCGCCTTCTCGTCGTCGGCGAGCTCGGTGAGGTCGGCGATCCCCGCGGTGTTGAAGATCGGGTCGGACTCTAGCGTTTGCAGCGCGCGCCGCCAGCGGACCAGGCGGGCTCCGTGGGAGCAGGCGTACACGCTCTGGCCGAACTCCTTGGCGAGAGCAGGGTTACCTTTGAGGGGCCTGCTCGCCTGGGATTGGCTACGGTTCCTGGCAATCGTCTTGAGGCCGATGTAGGCGTAGTCCGGGTAATCCGCAGGCTTGTCGGACTTGCTGATGGGTTCGAAGGCGTCGAACGCGCTGAAGGACACTGAGACGAGATTGATGAACCGCCCCTCGTCCTCGTTTGCGTCCTCGAACTGGAAGTGTCCTACTTCCGCCGGGCTCGCTCCGGGTTCGGCCAGGGCCCGTGCCATGTGGTGCTGCGTCCAGGATTTGCCCACGCCGTTGCGCCCGATGAGGACGTGGATATTGGTGGGCGGCCTCGATCCGGGAATGACGTGGAATTCCAGCGGCGTGGGTGCCGTGCCACCGCGCTCGGACGGCGGCGTGTAGGTGAAGTGGTACTTCGTCGTCGCGGCGCCACCGGTGCCGACCCTGCGGAACTGCGTCTCCACCGTCGGGCGGCGCACATACCGCATGAGCGACCGTTCGGTGACATCCTCGGCCAGCGCCCGGTGGAACAGTTCTTTGTCCACCGCGATGTCCCGCAGGGCGCGCAGGACCTGCTCCCGGACGTCCTCGCCGCAGGCTTCGCCGAGTTCCGCGTAGTAGGTGACGTCCTGTCCCAGGGAGAAAAACCGCTCGTCGAGCTCCTCGAACTCCTCCGGAAGGTTAGGCTTGCGCTGGCCTTCCGCCATCCCGAACTGGCCGATCTTCACCTGGCCGAACGAGGTCCGCCGATCCTCGCCGTCGATGTGGACCAGCTCGTGCTGTGTCTCATAGGTGAACCAGTCGTCCCAGTCGTTCGCCACCAGGAAGAAGCCTGGCCCACGGTTGGCCAAGTTCGGACGCCGATGCACGGGCAGCACCTTGAAACGCATCCGATCAACCTACAGCCCGGCGCCCTGCTCGGTGTTCCGGCGGAGCCACCGTCCCTCGCCAGCGGGCCGGCGCTGGAGGCGCGGGCGACGTCAGCCGCGGGAGGCCGGGCGCCTCGCCCGTGCCGCCGGGCGATCCGCACGGTGCTCGTCGGGCAGGGGGACTCGCAAGGAATCAGGGGCACTCGGAGTGCTCCCCCTAACAGGTCAGCGTTTCCTAGCTCAGCACCCAGCCTCGCTAGAGACTTCCCAAGCTGATAATGCAGGTCGCTCTATTCCGCGCCAGTTTGCCTGGATCGTTCAGAGTTCAGCCAGTATTGAAAGGATGAACTCGTAGATTTGAGCACGGTGGGATAGCGTGGCGGCTCAGGCCAGATCTGCAGGAAGTAGTGATCACCTATTTCAATCGCGATTTCTTCGTCCATTCCTCTGATGTGGTATCGCAAACGATATGTTCCGGGACCCGCGGGCAGTAGAGGAAGAGGATGCGTCCTCCCCCCTCCCCACTCCTGTAGCGAAAGCCGGCCCGATGGGGACTCGTAGCTGATCTCGACGATGTCTTCGTAGCCATCGAGGTCGGCACCCGGATCCCGATCGGCGACAGCCACCGTGAACTCCACCGGTCCCCACTGAGGGCCCACAATCAAGAGGGCACTGCCTTCCTCCACGCGGATGATCCCCACAGGGGGGCTCGGCACGTCGTCAAACCCGCCCACGTCGCACCCCTCGTCCACGAGGTAAGCCTGGCTGTAATCCACCTCCACCTCCATCTGTTTGATCTGCACGACAGGAGTTTCATCTCTGGTCATGGGCGGGAAGCGTAGACTCCGCCACCGACAAGATCGGCTATCAGCGGCAGCGCAATCAGGCTGCCGTCAAGTGATGGACGACGAGCGAGTTTCCCGTGCCAGATGCGTGCCAGAACAGGCGGGGAACCACGGTCACTCACGGGGACTCGACCTGCCCTGACCTGCACCCCGTTTTCCCAGCTCAGGACAGCAAGGTCAGTAGATGATTCCAAAGCTGACAGTGCACGGATTGAACATGTGAGGTTGTCGGACCTCGCTGCCATGATCTTCGCGTTCATCGCTCTCGTGGGAAGGCATGAGAATGAGCAGCGCTACGGCGGCAGCCTACAAGTGGCTCTGCCAGGAGTTCAGTGACGGCGTCGGAGAGATATGGCTCTTCGCCGGCTTCGTCCGAGACTTGTCCCCCGAGAAGGCCCTGCAACGCATCGGCGTCATCCCGGGACCTCTAGGGAAATCCGGATTCGGTGTCGCGGCTTATGCGGCCGACGGCGGAACCGCTCTGATCGAATACGGCTGGGCCGGCATCATCTATAACTGCGGTAGGGAACTGTCGGAGGGCACAGCCGCGGCCGCGGTGCGGGCGACCATCAATAACCGGGACTTCACCCACTCTGTCGACGGCCGCTTGATCACCACGTTCAGTCTGTACTCCTACCGTTTCCGGGAGGGGGCCGACCCTGACCAGCTCCAGGCGGATGTCGAAGACCTCGGCATGGACATCAACGGCGACCAGTCCGACTTCCTCGACGACCCCGTCTCCAGCGCTCTGGCCCTTGCCGAACGCGCCACGGGCGTCCACCTGTCTCCCGCTCGTTTCGCCCGTCCGGCTCTGATCGGATCCACCGACCACCTCCATCCCTACCGCTGACGCCCCTGGCTCATGAAGATCCGGAACATAGGCGGAACGGTCTCGGCACGTCACACCCGATGTGGCGCGAAACTTCAGGTCACGGCACCACACGCTGCATAGGAAGCCCTCCACTTTTAATCCGTAGGTTCAGAGTTCGAATCCACCCGACCGCCGCTGCTCACCCAGTTCCAATGCCGGGCCCTTCAGCGGAGCCAGGCCTTCGGCGCGCTTAGGCCGAGGTGCCGGAGCGCCCAAGCAAGGCGGTCGCGTGCTTCGAGGGTGTCCGGGTGCTCCGGACCGAGCAGACGGGATCTGGCCCTGACAGCGTGCTCCAGAAGGACTCTGGCCTCGGCGAACTCGCCGAGGCCCATGAGAGTGATCGCCAGGTTGTTCTCCGTGGTGAGCGTTTCGGGATGGTTCTTCCCCAGGCGCCTCCTGCACACCTCAAGGGTTCTGCGGTACTCGGCTTCGGCCTCGGGGAAGCGTTCGGTGGCAAGAAGCAGGAAGGCCAGGTTTCCCCACGTGTAGATGGTGGACGGATGCTCCGCACCGTAATTATTGCGCCGTATTTCCAGGACGCTTCTGTACTCGGCCTCGGCTTTCGCTGATTTCCCCTGCTCCTGCCAGGCCCGCGCCAATGAATGGCGTGAACTGAGAATATTCTGATGTTCTTCCCCAAAACTCTTTCGCAGTTCGCCGAGAATCGAGACGTGCTCGGCTTCGGCCTCGTCCACCCGCCCCTGCAACCGCCAGACCACCGCGCGGTTGTGCCGCAGCGTCAGAACCATCGGCCGACTGTCCGGCCCACTTACGGCGGCGGAGTCGAGCAGTCTCCGGTAGAGCTCCGCCGCCTCGTCGATCTGGCCCAGGTCCTTGAGAGTCAGGGCCAGGCCGTTGATTGATTCAACCGCCTCGGATTCGATGTCGGCGCCGTCGCCGCCTCTCAGGATCTCCTGGAAGAGCGCGGATGCCTCCTTCCACTTTCCGGCCGCATGAAGAGTCGCGGCCAGGTCGTTGTGGATGTTCCGGGCCTCGATCTTCGTGTTCTCCCGATTGCGGTCACAGGCCGAGAGGGCCAGCCTCAATTGGGATTCCGCGGCTTTGAGTTTTCCCTGGAGAAGGAGGTTGGAGCCGATCGCCACCATCGTCGCCAGACATGACGGATGATCCGGGCCCAAGGCGTTTTGTAGCTTTTTGAGGGCTCTTTTCAGCTCACGTTCGGCCTTCAGGTGGTCACCGTTATGGCCGAGGGCGGTCGCCCATTCGTACCGTGTCGCCAGTGTCAGTGGGTGTTCCGGGCCCAAATGCTTTTCGCGGATGTTCAGGATGTCCCTGAAGATAGCCACTGCCTCGCCATAGTCGCCCTGGAGTCTGAGCGTCGCGGCGAGATTGCCCCGCCCCACCAGGACGGTCGGGTGGTGCGGAACGAGCTGCGCTCCCTGGAAGTCGAGGATGCTCCGGAACTCCTTCTCCGCGCGTTTGACGTTGGCGCTGCCCGAGCGGACCAGACAGGTCGCAAGCGCGTGCCTAATCTCCAAGGTGTCGGGATGCCGGGGCCCGAGAACCTCCTCCGCGTCGCTGAGCAGTACCCGCAGTCCGGCCTCGGCCGATGCGTCGTCGCCCGCTATCTGCATGGTCAGGGCAAGGTTTAGGCGGGTCTTGAGGGTCGACGGATGCTTCTCCCCGAGAACCTTCGTCTCGGCTTCGAGTACGAGGCGGAACTCCGTTTCCGCCTCGGCCAGCTGCTGCTTGTTCCGGAGGATGACCGCCAGCTCGTGCCTGCTGGCCAGCGTGTCGGGATCCGACTCTCCGGCGAGCCTCGTGAACAGATCGAGAATGGTGCGCATCTCGCGCTCCGCCTCGTCGTATCTGCCCAGAGCCGTCAGCGACAGCGTTCGATCATGCCGGCTCAGGAGGGTGTAATGGGCGTCTTCCCCGAAGACGGCGGTTTCGCCCGAGATGACCTCGTCGAATTCGGCGACGGCTTCGGCGTGCTCTCCCCGTCGGGCCATCACCGCGGCCGCCTCGTAACGGCAGGCCAGCGTCCGCGGATCACGTTCTCCGAAGGACGTCGCGTTCTTCTCTGCCAGGGCCCGGAAACCCTCGTCGGCGCCGAGCAGGTCGCCGGAATCACGGAGAATCAGGATGGACTGGTAGTGGACACCTCGAAGCGCTTCCTCGGGTTCGCCGTGGGCCACCGCCCTGTCGACCACCGACCGGCCGAACTCGCTCGCGGCGACGTAGTCACCTCGCGACCGAAGGTAGCTGATGGCCGACTCTGCGGTGGACAGGAGATCCTTCGAGGCTCCGGGGACCGTCCAGCTCTGCTCATGATCGATGATGCTGCGCCAGTGGGAGACGACCTCATCCCACTCTTTCCAGAGCGCGGGATCCCGGCCGTGCGACGGTGTGCACCGCAGGAGGAGGCCACGCGCGGTGTCCCAGACATCTCTCTGGTCAGGTGACCGGTGCTTTAGGGAGGCGAGCGTCACCTCCGCGACCAGCCGGAACATTAGAAATCGCGGTTCGGCGCCATGCTCCGCGACGCCCAGCAGCCCGAACCTCTTCAGGCCGTATATGGCGTCACGGATCTGATCGGCTCCGGCTTCGCCGGGCCGGTGAGCCGTGATCGCGTCTGGAACCACCACATGGCGGGGGAGGAGGATTCCGGGTGCGTAGCACGACAAGACCTGGAGCACCCAGGGCGCGGACATGACCCCACGCCGTCGGAGCAGGTCCAGGGACAGTTCCCAGGTTCTGCCGATCGTGTGCCGCGCGCGTTCCTCGCCGGAACGCAGGTCGCCGGCCGATTCGGGTTCGTGGACGTCAAGGAACAGCGGAGACCGGGATACGGCGTCCAAGTAGTCGGCGAAGGTTCGCGCCGTCGCCAGCGGATCTTCACTGGCCTCGGCCAGGTAGGACCCTGCGAGGTGGAGGGCCAGCGGAAGGCTGGAGAGACGGATGCTCAGCCTCCTCGCCTCGGCGATCACCCCCGCGGTGGGGGCGAGATCCAGGAGGATCCTGGCCCCACTGGTCTCGTCGACGCCCTGGACGCCGTGGAACGTGGCGAGCCTGTTCCCCCACACGCGTTTGTTGGTGTCCCGCGTGGTGACGAGGATGCCCTGGCATCGCCCGACCGGCCGACGTATCCACCCTGTTCCCGACGACAGCTGGGATCCGGGGCAGGTCAGGACGTCCAGGTCGTCGGCGTTGTCGATGACCAGGAACCAGGGCTTATCCCAGCCGGCCAGGTGATGCCAGAGGAGGTCGGCGGCCCGCTGCATGGATTCCCGCCACGCGTGAAGGGCCGCTTCGGGGGACGCGCCGGCGAGGAGCGCCGCGTGGCGGAATCCGGCGGCCGCGCCGTCGAGAGACGACCCGTCGATCCAGAGAACGCGATGGCCCTTCTCCTCCATCATGGACGCCACCGTCAGAGCCGCCGCCGTCTTCCCCACGCCGCCCATTCCGCTGAGGACGTGGATGCGTCGGTTGCGTCCGGAGCGCACCAGTTCCTGGACCAGTCTGTCACGGCCGTGGAGCTGCGGCGGCAGATAGCCGTACGGCGGCTGGACGGAGCCGGTGGGCAGGAGCTCACCCGGCGCCGGGATCCTGTCTTTCGGGCTCCAGTCCGAGTAAAGGTGGACGGGGGCGTTGAACACACTTCCCGGGGCGTTGAGTCCGCTGGACCCTTCAACGTTGTTGTGCACTTACGCGTCTCCCCGCGCGTCTGCCGCCGGGCCGAAGTTCATGGTGATTGGTGCGGTGAATACCGAACCGGGCGCGTTCAACCCGGTCGAGTTCTCCACGACGTTCGATGCGGACGGATCGCGGGCCGTCCACCAAGCCTCGATCTCGGCCCGGAACCCCGGATCCGCGATGGCGTCGCGCCGCAGCGCCGCGGTGAGAAGTGCGACGGCCTCCGGTCCGGCGTCGTGTCTGTCCAGTACGTCACCGACCTCCGGCTCCTGCCCGAATCTGTTCTTCAGGCGCTCCCACATGGCGGTCGTGGCCGCCTGTCCCCATGCGCCGGTCGCTCCGCCGAGTGCCGCAAGTGCGATCTCCCCAAAGATCGGATCCATGATTTCCCCCGTGTGAGACTCAGACTGAGATGACAACAAGTCTGCGCGCCGAAGGTCCCGCGTGTGGTGCCAATCCCCGATCAGTCGGATTTGTCGGTCGTGATCGCTACGTTGTCCAAGATCCGAACGCGATCATGGTCCCGCTCACACCCCCTGCGAGGCATCGGCATGTCCACGGAACGGAAACTAACGAACGGAGATTACTTCACCATGCCGCACAGCCGGGCCCACGTCCTCCACCCGCGCAAAAGCGGCTTCTGCGTTCCGGTCAGGACCCTCGGCTCGGAGGCTCCCAGAAGGTCGCCGCGATGCTGGCCTCCCACCACCAGACGATCCGAGGGTGCCTGAAACTGTCCCCTCACCCGGACATTGCCGAGACCGGACTGGCCTGCCTCCATGGAAGCCCCGGCGCCACCCCGCTGGGCGCGGCCTCCGTCGCCGAGGCCGTTGGGATGTGCGTGGCCTGGCAGGACGCGGCGAGGCTGACCGCGTTCGCCGAGGTCTGACAGGCCGAGCGCGGGCTGCCCGTTGTCTTTCCGCGCTTCAAACGCAAAGGGCCCACCAATGGCAGGACGAGGATTGACCGTGTGGCGTCCGGAAGATTTACCAAATACGCAATTCTCCAGCTGGCCAAATTTGGCGACACAGAGCCTCAAGCCGAGATAGCCAAGGCAGCTCAACCTGTTTCGGCAAAGCCGATCAGGGCGACGATTGGTGCTCGGCGGTTGCTCATTGGTACGTGGCACAGGGGGCATTGCGCACTACCAGCGAACACTTTGACAGTGGCAAATCCGGGCGGTCTAACAGAAATAGACACTCTGCGGCATTGGGCGACAGTAATACTGTCAACTTTTAATCCGCAGGTTCTGAGTTCGAGTCTCAGGTGCCCGCCTGGGAGGTGGCCCCGCGTTCGGAGTGTGTGGGGCCGCTTTTGCCGTCCCGGTCGTCCCTCTGCCTAATCAAGCGGCAGCGAGGCTGTGCAAGCTCGATCATGCTCGGTATCGGCTGGCGACCCGCGTCTCCTACAGAACGATGCGATCCACCCGCACGGCGCGGTCGCCCGGGATGACGATCGGATCCGCGACCTCGACCACGCGTTCGCCCGAGTACATCAATCGGGTGATGGTGAAGACCGGCACTCCGGCCGCGATCCCGAGCAGCTCGGCCTCCTCCGGCGTCGGCATCCGCGTTGCGGTCTCCTCGGCGACACGGTCGACCTCGATGCCGAGCGTCCGCAGCTGGCCGATGTTGCCACCCGGCCACGGCTCATTGTGCGGATCGGCGACAGGAGTGCCCTCAACGTCGGCGGCTAGGAGACACGAGCGCGACATCTGGGACGGCGAGCCGGAAGCGTAGAAGACGAACCGGCGCTCAAGCACCCGGGCGCCGGGATCGATGCCGAACAGACCGGCAAGGCGCTCGTCCGCCTCGATCCACCGGTACGCCTTGTCCAACCGGTACTGCGACCAGGTGATCCCGGCGTCGTACGTGAACGACGTCTGGGGCTGCTCCTGAGGGCCGGAGTCGGCCAGGTAGCGATCCATGGAGATGCGCCGTACGGGCGGGCGCTCCCGGACGTACGTACCGGAGCCCTGGCGGGATTCGATCAGCCCCTCATTGCGGAGAATCTCCAGCGCCCGCCGGATGAGGATGTCGGAGACCTTGTGTTCCTCGGCGAGCACTCGCTGAGCCGGGAGCTTCATGCCCGGGACGAGCTCGCCCGAGGTGATCAGTTCACGCAGATGATCAGCCACGCGGAGATAGGCGTGTGGCCTCTCGGTCACTTCTACCCCCTGAACCTCAGATTGGCTTGACAGCACCGTACACGGTCGGGCAAGTTCGTATACAAACTTGCTAAGCCTGTATACGGCGTCACTTTGGAGCGCCCATGCCTGCTGCTGTCCCTCATGATCCGGCACACCATGCTCGCCTGTCCTACACCTGGCGGGACGAGCGCTGGCACTTGATCGACGCCCCGGAACCGACCGTCGTCCTCGTCAATTCCACCGTGTCCCAGGGCACGCCGTACTCCACCTTCGAACAGGCTGAGCAGGCATTCTGGCGCGGCATCTCCAACAGCATCCTCCGGCACCCCTGTCGCCTGACCTCCATCACGTGGGACACGGCCGAAGCGGCGACGGTTCGGGACGTCGACCTGATCCACCTGGCCTATCGCGATCGGGAACTCGCGGGGGCTCGCAGCTACACCACCGAAGCCGACGCCCGCACAGCTTGGGCGGGCGTTGTTCGAAGCATGATCGCGCTCCGGTTCCCCCTCTGGAGTATCTGGCGGACCGACTTCGGCCGCTGGTGCGCCACCTTGGCCGGAGCGAACACGGTGGCGCCGCACACGCTGACTGCGGACACCCCTCACTCCCTCGTAGACCTCCTTAAGACGAAACTGGAGCGAACCCGTATGAGCCTCGTACTGCCGACCCGAACCTGCCCATCGACGACGACGAGTGGACGAAGATCCTCAGCGAGGCATTCGAGAACTGGACCATCTGGCGTGCCCACGGCCGATGGCTGGGCACTCACCGCCAGCCACTGACAGAGGAGCAGGCGGCAGACGAATCGCCGCTCCACCGGACCGTGGAGGCCGACGCGCCTCGGGAACTGGCCACCCGTCTCGCGCAGCAGGAACTGCTCCGAGGAGGCACAGCGATATGAGCTCTGGCTTCGGTGAGCCTCACGCGACCCGCCGCCATCGCCCTATCCGCCTTCCCCGGTCGGGCAAGGGCCCTCCCCGGCGGACATGAAGGTGACCAACCTTCGGTCCTCTATTTACCGGAGGTCATGTGACCATCCCAGAGCCTTCTTCCGACGACCAGGCTGCTGACGAGCTCCACCTCGGCTCATCGGAGAACAGGACTGATCACCGCCCCTTGTGCAGACGATCGTCTGTTCGCCGCCCAGCGTGCGCGGGTGAGCGGCTGCCGTGGTGGAGGCGGCGCTCACACCACGATCTTGGGCTGCCCTTTGATGGGATGTGCCCATGGAGCGGACAATGCAGCTGCTGGGCGAGATGCTGATCTACTGTTTCGCGGTTGTCCTGCTCACCGGCGGATTCCTGGCCTTCTTCTACACGCCCGGAAACCAGATCGTTTCCTACAGCGGCCCCTACGAGCCGCTGCGGGGGGGCACCATGAGCACCGCCTACAACTCGATCCTGCACATCAGTTACGAGGTGCGGTCGGGGCTGTATATGCGGCAACTGCACTACAGTTCCTCGATCCTGCTCCTCATCGGGACCGTCGTCTGGGCTCTGCTCGGCCGTTTCCGGTACGCACTCGCGGTGCTGGGCCTGGGCGTGCTCGGCGGGCTGTCCGGCTTCGGCGCCGCCGACGACTTGCTCACCGGGACCTTCCTGGAACGCGTGCCCACTCTCTGGTGGTACGGCCTGCACCTGCTGTTGGCTCTGGCCGTGGGCGCCACGCTGGTGATCTCGTCACGGCGAGAGGCGGCCCGACAGCCCAGAACGCTTCCATTCGTGGCCATGAGCCTCGGTCTCGCCGCTCTGGCCATATTCGGGCTCTAACGGGTTGTCGTCCGTGGCGGTGAAGCAGCTTCACTGCTCTACTCCGAGCTGGCCAGCTCTTCCTGCGGTCCATCCGGGTATCGGTGGCGTGCCACAGGCGTTCCAGATCCCACGGGAAACAGCGTGGAACGGCGTGAGGCGGGATCCCACGGTTGGCCGGATCCCGCCGTACGAACAAGTTGCCTGCGAAGTCCCCGGTGGGCCGGGTCCGGAGATTCCGGCCCACCGGGGCGGGGCCTACGGGGCCGGGTAGTCCGTGATGTACACCGGCGCGCCGACCTTCGTCATGTCGGCCGCGTCGCCCACGCCGTTGACGACGTGGTCGATCACTCCGGCACTGAGGTTGACGGTCATGATGTGGTGCAGCTTGACGCCCGGGGTCTGCGGGACCTCGAAGCCGTTCTCGGTGTGGATCTGCGGGTTGTTCTGGTTGAAGACGTAGACCCCGCCGCCGTAGAGGAGGTGCCGCTTCACGCTCCTGCCCACCTTGTAACCGGCGTAGCCCTCGACGTCGCCGTCCATCCAGTCGGCCTGGGTCGGCGGGTCGTACGGCAGCTCGTTCTGGTAGAGGATCGTCGTGCCGTCCTCGCCGTTCCAGATGGTGTTGTGCCGCTGGAAGTGCTCGACGAACAGGCCGGTCGCGGTCACGTGGTCGCCGTTGATGATGGCGCCGTTGCGGCCGGTGTTGGTGTTCCACCGCTGGGTGTCGGTGAAGCCTTCGATGCCGTGGTCGGCGCGCCACACCCAGGTGTGGTCGATGAGTACGTGGTCGCTGTTGACCTCAAGCGCGGTGTTGGTCCTGCCGATGTGGGGTCCGCCGACGCGGAAGTACACGTCGGACAGGGTGATCGGGTTGTCCGCCGTGCTGTGGCTTCTCTTGTCCTTCTTGCCCACCTTCAGCAGGACCTGCGACTTCTTGAGACCCGCGTCGACGGTCACACCGGCGACGATCACGCCGGGGACGGAGTCGACCTCGATCGGGGTCGAGGCGTTGACGGCGGTCAGCGTGGCGTGCCCGATGCCGAGGACGACCGTGTTCGGGCGCTCGATGTCGATGCTCTTCTCGATGTCGTACACGCCGGGGGTGAGCAGCAGGTGCTTGCCGCTCTTGAGAGCGTTGTTGATGGTCTTCACCGAGTCCGACGGCTTCGCGATGAAGAAGTCGCTGATCGGCAGCGTGTAGCCCGGGGTCATGCCGTTGGCCCACGTGATGCCGCGTGAGTTCTTCTGGACGGCGGGCACGCGGACGTTGTAGTTGCCCTGCTCGTCGACGAACAGGTAGGGCTTCTCCCGGCTGACGGGAGTGGTGTCGAGAGTGGTGTAGGGAGGGCTCGGGAACCCGGACTCGGCCGGTGCGCCGACGACGCCCGAGAAGACCTGGTTCCACACGGCGTTCGACCAACCGGCGACCTCGCTGTTGCGGGTCAGCCACTGCTGCTGCGATCCGTTCGTGACGGACGGCAGCTTGGAGTCGGCGATGAAGCCACCGCTGGCGTACTGCGGCCCGGCGGTGCAGTAGTCCATGAGCGACAGGGTGCCGCTGTTGATGTTGAGACGCCGCAGGGACACCGCCTGGGAGACGGCCCAGAAGTTCGCCGACCCCCGGCAGCCGTCCTGGCCGGCCGCGTTGATGTTGATCGACAGGTTGGACAGGGTGCGCCAGAAGTTGACGAGCGCGAGGCAGTTGCCGGTCCCGCCGCCCTCCAGGCAGCGGTTGTAGACCTCGACCTTGCCGTTGATGACGACGTCGGTGGGCGAGGCGCCCAGGCCGGAGATCTCGGTGTAGTAGCCGACCTTGATCTGGAGCGGCTGCTCCGCGGTGCCGTACGTGCCGGGCTTGAAGAGGTACGCGTGGCGGGTGGTGCCCATCTCGTTGTCGACCTGGGCGGCGTGTTTCGCGTCGAGGGTCGCCTGGATCGAGCTGACGGGCATGCTGGGATCGAAGACGGTGACGTTCGGCCCGAGATCAGGGGCGCTGAGGGTCGGCGATGCGGCGGTGGCGGGTGTTCCGGCCGTCATGACGGCGGTCGCGAGTACGAGACCGAACGCTAAGGCCCGGCCGATCCGCCGACGGCGCGGGCGTCGCGTCGTCACACTCTCGTAGCCGGGAGGCTTGGTCGCCATACGGTTCGTCCTTTCCGCTGCGTGTGCAGCGGTTATTCGGGGGGTGAGATCCTTCGACGGCGGCCGACACCGCCGGGCCGTGAGAGCGCTCTCTCAAAGGGGTGCAAGACTTGTATCAAGGGTTGAAGGAATTGATACGTTTCTACCGCGTGAACTGGCCGGAGCACAAGTAAACGAGCCGTGTCGGCTGGGCGGGTCCTGTGGATCATCGTGGAAAACGAGAGGCGGCCGAACGCCACCGGCCGAGGCCATCGCGTCGAGCGGGGCGGCCGTCCGGGAGCGCCCGGCGTTGTGGACCGTGCTCAGGACGTCGGGCCCGTGCACTCCTGCCGATCGCCGGGCAGGCCGTCACCATCGCCGCCGAGATCGTGAGGACCCCCGCCTTCCCGGAGCCGTCACCGCCAAGGGCGATCGAGACATGGCCACCGAGGTGGACTACGCCGTGGAGCAGGCGCCCCAAATGGCCGAGGGCTTTGCATGGAATTCGCGGGTAACGCCACGCGAAATGGTACGGACCTGATCGCGAATGGCTGTGACATCAATGAGGATGCCCAGAGGTGGCATATCGGGGATCTGTAAGGCCGGGCCGCGCTGATCGCTGAGCATCTTGTGGGCGTGGTCGCCGTCCAGGCCGCCGCGCCCGTCAAGGCCGAGCACGGCCGGTCAGGAAAGACCGCGCGTCGCCTCTGACCTGTACTGGCCTTTCCCTGGCGGTCTCAGGTCGGTCTTTCGATCCGCGGGTTCGGGGTTCGAGCCCCGGGGGCACGGTGATCCTCCGGCCCCCAGGGGTCAGCCGGAGACGTTCCGGCGGCGGACGAGGACGACCATGACCCCGACGGCGGCCAGCGCCGCGGCGGCGATGATGGCGATCTGGAGGGGGAGGTCGTTGTCCGAGGAGCTCTCCTGGGCGGCGCGTTCGGCCAGGGCCGTGCTGGACGCCGGTGCGGCCGCCGCCGCGGGGAGCTTGATGTCCTGGGCCTTCACGGTCGCCGACTTGCGGGCCTCGGCGGGCTTGGTGGCGGTCACGGTGACCTTCCACTCACCCGCCGGGAGCGGCTCGGACGCGTTGTAGAGGTTCTGGCCCTCGGGTGCCGACTTCAGCGGGATCGGGCCGAAGGTACGGCCGTCGGCCGCCTTCGCGAGCAGGGTGGCCGCGACGATGTCGGTGACCGGGCGGCCGTCCTTCTTCCAGGTGAAGAGCACGTTGACGTTGCGGGCGCCGTCCCCGGCGACCTCCAGGGCGATGGGCGAGCCGGGCGCGGCGGAGGCAGCGGAGGTGAAGGGGGCGGCGGTGGCGGCCGGGGCGCCGAGCAGCAGCCCGAGCCCGGCCAGCAGGGTGGCCGCGGCGTACCTCAGGGCCTTGTTCATGGGTCGTGGTTCCCTTCCGGGTTCGGCGGTGGGTCCGGTGACAGGTTCAGTGGTGGGTTCGGCGTCGGCGGGTCCGGCGGACCCGCCGACGCCGGAGTGCGAAACGGGGTGCCCCGTGCTGTGGGGCACCCCGACTACGGATCCATCGGGGGTGCCGGGCTCAGGGAAGGAGCCCGGCACCCCCAGGGTCGGGGCCGTGGCCCCACTTACACGGGCGTGCCGCCGTTCGCGACGATCAGGGCGTTGGCGTCACGCAGGAACGTGGCCTTCGCCGCGGCGTTGGAGACGATCTTCGGGTCGTTGACCGCTTCGATGAAGCGCTCAAGCTTCTTGACGATCTTCTTCTTGTCGCGCTCGCGCTCCTTGTCCTCGGACACCATGACCTTGGAGATCTTGTCCTGAAGCTTCGCGGCACCGGTGGCGGTCAGCTGCCCGGCCGCCTCGAAGCGCTCGATCAGGGCGGAGATGTCGTCGGTCGAGGTGACCGTCTTGAACGCGACCGACTGCTCGTACGTGCCGCCGGACTCGGTCTCGACGGTGACGGTGAGCGTGTGGTCGCCCAGGGCCAGCTTGTGGAGCTGCTGGACGGTACCGGACGTGAACGCCTGGTTGTCCAGCTTGCCGGTCACGGTCTTGATCCCGGCTCCGGAGACCTCCCAGGCGATGGTGAGGTCCTGGCTGTCGCCGTACTCGGTACCGTCCGCGACACCGGAGATGAGGATGGTGGGCTGGGTGCCCCCCTCCTCGATCTTGATGGTCGCGGCCTTGGTCTCCTCGACGTTGCCGGCCTTGTCGGTGGCGCGGTAGCGCAGCTCGTGGTCGCCGACACCGGTGACGTTGACCGTCGTGGTGTAGGGCGTCCAGTCGCCGCTGTCGAGGGCGTACTCGATCTTCTCCACGCCGGACGTCGCGTCCGCCGCGGCGAGGGTCACCGGCACCGTGTTCTGACCGACCGGGAGGAAGTCCGCGGTCGTGGTGGGCGCGGTCGCGTCGACCTTGACGGCGAGCGTCTTGGTCGCCTCGACGTTGCCCGCCTTGTCGACGGAACGGTACGCCACGGTGTGGTTGCCGTCACCGGTGACGACCACCGGCTCCAGGTACGTGGTCCAGGCGCCGTTGTCGAGCTGGAACTCGGTCTTGTCGACGCCGCTGCCCTGCGCCTCGTCGGCGCCGGCCAGCGTGACCAGGATCAGGCTGGTGAACCACCCGTTCGCCGGCTGGGCCGGGTCGGGGGTGGCCGTGGTCACCGGCGCGGTCGAGTCGTTCGTACCGCCGCCACCGTTGAGGCGGAAGTAGTCGAACTTGACCGTCTTGGACGCCTGCTGCGCGGTGCCGATGGTGTACACACCGATCTTGCCGCTGCCGACGGCGGTGTTGGTCACCGCCTGCGTGAACTCGGTCCACGCGGTGCCGTCGGCGGAGTAGGAACCCTTGAAGCTGGTGCCCTCCTTCTTCAGGCGGAGGTGCCAGACGCCCTGGGTGAGCGAGCCGATCTGCGGCTGCGGGTCCTGGACGACTCCGGCGACCTCGCTGCGCAGCTCGATCCGCCGCGACACCGCGGAACCCGCGGTGTTGTCGACGACGTAGTCGAGCTTCACGTAGTCGTCGTCACCGGCGTAGAGGATCAGGCCGCCCTGCTGGTACTGCTCGTTGAGCGCCGACCCGTCGACCTTCGTCTCCAGCGTCCAGTCGCCGCTCGGCGCCGTCTGCAGGATGAAGTTCTTCGGAGCGGTGTTGCCGGTACCGAAGATGTCGCCCGTCTGGGTGTCGATCTCCAGGTTGCCGCCGGTCACCCGGGCGGCCGAGCTGTCACCACGGACGATCGCGTTCCAGCGGCAGGTGTCGATGGACGAGCCGTTGAACTCGTCGCTCGGCTCCGGGTTGCCCGCGGTGTCGTCGGGGGTGATGTGGAACCAGTCGAAGGACGCGTCGACCACCGGGCGGTTGCCCGTGCTCGCCAGGGCGAACAGGCCGATCCTCGGGTTGGTGATCCCGGCGAGCGCCTTGCTCTGCGGCATCGCCGTGAAGGTGGTGCCGTCCGCCGAGTAGTGGGCGGTGAGGTTGGTGCCGTCGCTCATGAACCGCACGTACACCGTGTCGGGGTAGGCGTCCCCGAGCTCGGCCGTGTTGCTCTGCGTCACCTCGTTGGGCGTGCCGTTCTCCTCCCGGATGAACTGGAAGATGCGGGCGGCGTGGTTGTTGGTCCCCCGAGCCTGGAGCACCATCTTGGCGTAGTTGTCGTCGTCGCCGTACACGATCAGGCCCGCCTGCTGGTACATGTCGCGGGCGTTCAGCGTGACCTTGGTGGTGGCCGTCCAGGCCCCGTTCGGCGTCGGCTGGAGCACGAGGTTGGTCGTGTTACCGGGGCCGGAGCCGTAGATCTCGGTGAGCGACGTCGGAAGGACGAGCTTGCCGTCCTCGACCTTGAGGTTCTGGTCCTCACGGACGACCGTCCAGCGGTCCCGGTCGAGCGAGGTGCCCAGGAAGTCGTCGGAACGACCGGTCAGGCACGCGGTGCTCGGCGGGTCCACCTTGATGGAGATCGTCTTGCTCGTCGAGGCACCCTTGGTGTCGGTCACGGTCACCGTGGCGGTGTACGTGCCGGGCGCGGTGTAGGTGTGGCTCGCGTTGGCGGTGGCCGGCTCGGGCGAGCCGTTCACGCCGAACTTCCACTTGTACGTGAGCGGGGTGTTGTTGTCGGGGTCGGTGGCGGTCGAGGTGAAGTCGACCTTCAGCGGGGCGATGCCCGTGACCGGGGTCGCCGACGCGGTCACCGTCGGGCGCTGGTTGTCGGTGGCGCCCTGGCCGATGAAGTCGACCCAGTTGAAGTTGAGCAGGTAGGCGTCGTTGGCCGCGCTCGCCGGCTTGCGCACGATGATGAACAGCGGGCCGCTCGTCGTCGGGACGTTGGTCAGGTCGACCGTGACGTCCTTGTACGTCTGCCAGCCGCCGGTCGGCGTGATGTCGACCGAGCCCACCAGGGTCCCGGTGTCGGCGTTGCCCGTCTTGATCTGCACGGTGCCGCCGGCGCCGGCCGAGGAGACCCGGAACCGCATCTGGGAGATGCCGCCCAGGTTGATCGGGGTGTAGGCCCAGTAGTCGCCGTCGTTGGTGAAGCCGATGTTCTGGGCGCCACCCGCCGGGTCGGCGCCTGTCTCGGTCTGGACGCCGGGGGCGTCGGTGCCCGTGCCGCCCGCGACCCGGCCGGTCGACGAGAAGTGCTCGGCCTGCTTGCGCTTGGGCTGGAGGATGACCTCGGCCCGCCCGGTCAGCGACTGGCCGCCGCCCGAGCCGCCCTTGTCGGCGTAGGTGGCCTCAAGGATGTAGAACAGGTTGTCGTCGATGCCGTGGCCGCTGTCGGACAGCGTCTGGATGGTGCCCTCGCAGCCGTCGTGCTGGTCGAGCGGGTGACCGTGGCTGTCGTGACCCAGGTACGCCTGGATCTTGACGTCGTCACAGTCGATCGTGCCGTCCTCGGCGTCGGTGACGTTGATCTTGTAGTTCACCTGGTCGCCGAACTCGAAGAACGCGCCGTTCGGCGGCAGTTCGAAGGTCACCACCGGGCGGGTGTTGCCCGCCGTGATCGGCAGGTTCGCCGTGCCGCTGAGGCCGTCGGCGTTGGTGACGGTCAGGACCGCGCTGTACTGCCCGGCCTGGGTGTAGGTGTGCGAGGGGTTGGCCTCGGTCGAGTCGGTGGTGTCGTCGCCGTCGAAGTCCCACGCGTAGGTGAGCGGCTTGCCGTCCGGGTCGCTCGAACCCTGGCTGGAGAACTGCACGGTCAGCGGGGCCGGGCCGTCGGTCTTGTCCGCGGTGATGCGGGCGACCGGCGGGCGGGTGCCCTTGGCGTACTCGATGCGGTAGATGCCCGAGTCGGCGTTGTCGCCGCCGAAGCCGGAGCCCCACTCGATCAGGTACAGCGCGCCGTCGGGACCGAACTTGATGTCCATGGGGCGCTTGAAGCTCATGGAGCTCAGGATCTGGTTGATCTTGATCTGGGCGTCGCCGGCCTCGTTGAGCTGGAACGAGAACATCTTGTTCGTGTTCCACTCACCGAAGATCGCCTTGCCGTCCCAGTAGGCCGGCCACTTGACGGGCGACTCCAGGTCGGCGTCGTAGCGGTAGACCGGGCCCGCCATCGGCGCGCCACCGTTGAGCTCGGGGAAGGAGTTCGGGTTGGTGGCACCGGTGTACGGGATCGCCGCCGGGATCATCGGGGGCAGGTTGGTCAGGCCGGTGTTGTTGGGCGAGTCGTTGACCGGCGCGGCGCAGTTGTAGGCCGCCCCCGACGCCTTGGTGGCGAAGTTGTAGTCGATGTACGGGGTGTTGTCGCCCACGCAGAACGGCCAGCCGTAGTTGCCCGGCTTGCTGACCAGGTTCCACTCGACGGTGCCCCGCGGACCGCGGGTGGCGCTCGCGGCACCGGCGTCGGGTCCGTAGTCGGCCACCATGACGTGACCGGTCTTCGGGTCCAGGCCCATGCGGAACGGGTTGCGGAAGCCCATGCCGTAGATCTCGGGCTTGGTCTTGTCCGTGCCCGCGGGGAACAGGTTCCCGGTCGGCACGGTGTAGGTGCCGTCGTCCTGCGGGGTGATGCGCAGCAGCTTGCCGCTCAGGTCGTTGGTGTTGCCCGAGGTGCGCTGCGCGTCCCACGAGGAACGGCCCGACTGCTCGTCGGTCGGCGTGTAGCCGTCCGAGGCGAACGGGTTGGTGTTGTCACCGGTGGCCAGCCACAGGTCGCCGGTCTTGTGGTCCATGAGCATGCCGCCACCGTGGTGGCAGCACTCGGCCCGCTGCACCGGCACGTCGAGGACGACCTTCTCGCTGGAGAAGTCGAGCGTGTCGCCGTTGACGGTGAACCGGCTCAGCCGGTCGACGTTCGGGCTCGTCGGCGAGTAGTAGAGGTACAGCCACTTGTTGGTGTCGAAGTCCGGGTCCAGCGCCAGGCCGAGCAGGCCGCTCTCGTTGGCGGTGAACACGTTCAGGTGGCCGGCCGTCACGGTCGAGCCGGTGGTCTTGATGATCTTGACGTCGCCCAGGCGGTCGATGTAGAAGACACGGCCGTCCTTGGCGATGTCGGTCATCATCGGGTTGGCCGTGTTGTCGTCAAGGGTGACCTTGTCGAAGCTGCCGCTCTGCGAGGCCGAGCAGTCGGCCTTCTCGGCGCCCGCGGCGGTCTTGATCCCGCCGAGGAGCATCTTGGTGAAGTTGGCCTCGGCGAAGCTCTCCTTGGTGTGGCCGAGGCCGGTGTACCAGGAGCGTCCGCCGTCGTAGTCCTGGCACCAGGAGATCGGGTGGTCGATGCCCTGCGTGGAGCCGGTGTAGGACTTCTGGTCCATCGACTGCAACACGTGCACGTTGTTGCGCGGGTTGGCCTGGAAGTCGTACCACTCGTCGACGCGGGTCCACGAGGTCGGCAGGTGCGAGGTCGACGGGTGGGCGAGGTCCTCGGTGACGACCTTCGCCTGCTGGGTGGCCGGGTGCGACTTGAAGTACGCGCCGACGAGCTTGCCGTACCACTCCCAGTTGTAGCCGCTGTCGGAGGCCGCGTGGATGCCCGCGAAGCCGCCGCCGCCCTGGATGTAGCGCTCGAAGGCGGCCTTCTGGTCCGGCGTGGTGACGGGGTCACCGGTCGTGGACATGAAGATGACGGCCTGGTACTGGGCCAGGTTGGCGTCGGTGAACTGGGCGCTGTCCTCGGTCGTGTCGACCGCGAAGTTGTTCTCCAGGCCGAGCTTCTGGACGGCGGCGATTCCCTCGGGAATCGAGTCGTGCCGGAAGCCGCTCGTCTTGGAGAAGACCAGCACCTTGAAGGCGGGGTCGGCGGCGTTCGCCGACGACGTCTGGGCCGTGGAGGCGTTCGCCGGTGAGGCCAGAAGTGTGAGGACGGGTGTCAGGGGCACGACGAGGGCCAGGGCCATCGCCGTCGCCGTCCTGCGTAGGGAGCGGGTTTCGGTTCTCGGCAGGATCGTTGAGAGCCTGGCCCACGTTCGAGAACGTGGTGACATGGGGTAATTCCTTCCCTGACTGGGGGGTGTCAGGCAAAGCGCGCGCCGCCGCGCTGGTGCCACTTGTGACATGAGGTTGGGTACTGCAGTGGCTGGAGGGTGCCGCCTCCAGGCTTTGGGGGGCCGTCAGATGACCGACAGCCGGGGTGGTGGATCCATGATCATGGTCGGATGGTCGATGAGCCGGTTGACCACCATGCTCGCGGCGCCCCGTGAGGCGGCGCCGAAGCCGAGGTCGGAGGCGACGAACCGGCATCGGTTGGCGGAGCTGGCCACGACCAGCCGTTCCAGCTCCGCCTGGGCGTGGGGCAGCAGCCATTCGGCGAGGGTCGCGAAGTAGCCGCCGACGACGATCACCCGCGGGTTGAACAGGTTGGCCAGGATCGAGCCGCCGAGCCCGAGCCACCGCCCCACCCGCGCGACCGCGTCCATCATCTGGCGGTCACCCGCGGCCAGTCCTCTGGCGATCTCCGTCGCGTGCTCCTCGGGGTCGGACACCGGCAGGTCGGCCGGTGGGTACGCCCGGTCGGGCATGGCCGTCCGTACCAGCGCGGCCAGTCCCACCTTGGTCTCCCAGCAGCCGTGCCGCCCGCAGCCGCAGCGGTCGCCGCCCGGGTCGACCGGCAGGTGCCCGACCTCGCCGGAGAAGCCGTCCGCGCCGCGGAGCAGTTTGCCGTCGACGAAGATGCCGCCGCCCACGCCGACCTCGCCGGTCAGGTAGACGAGATGGGGGGTGCCCGCGGCGACGCCGGAGGTGTGCTCGGCCACGGCCGCGAGGTTGGCGTCGTTGTCCACCGACACTGGAACGCTCCACGGGCCGAGCGCCGCCGAAAGTCTCGCCGCCAGCGGCAGGTCGCGCCAGCCCAGGTTGGGGGCGAACGTGACGACGCCGCGCGCCACGTCGACCAGGCCGGGGACGGCCACCCCGAGTCCGGCCGGGACGGCCTCGGCCCGCTCCATCGTCTCGACGGCCTCCAGGGCCATCCGGCCGAGCACGCGCAGCGCGCGGTCCGGCCCGCCGGTTATCGCGTCGAAGCCGACCCGGCGTTCCACCAGGACCCGGCCGCTGAGGTCGGAGCCGTGGACCGAGATGTAGTCGACGTTGATCTCCAGGCCCAGTGCGCCGACGTGCGCGCCGTCCAGGGCCAGGGGCCGCCGGGGACGGCCGACCGCGCCGACGTGCTCGGTGTCGACCTCCCTGACCAGCCGCCGGTCGATTAGCTGGGACACCAGGTTGGAGACCGTCGCCCGGTGCAGGCCGGTCACCTCCGCGATGTCGGCCCGGGACTGGCACGCGTTGTCACGCAGGTGGCGCAGGACCAGAGAGAGGTTCGTCTGGCGCACCATGGGAGAGCTGGTCGGCGGGGCGGTACCGGCCGCGTACGGGACGTTGTGATCCTGGGTCACGCCGGGCACCGCCTTTCGTTTGTCTCGGCAATTAACTAATGAGGTTTGTAACACGCAGGTGTCCGTTGTGCACCTTGTTGCGAGGTAACGAGTTGACATCTTCGAATACGCGCAGGTAGGCGGCACAGGCGCTTCGCGGCTGGACTGATACGTTCACGCCGTCCGCGCTTCCGGCGGACGCCCAGCTCAGGGCTGTCGGCACCACCGCATGACGAACGGGTACGGCTCGCGAGCCGTACCCGTTCGTCATGCGGTGTGAGGCGGCGGGATCAGAGGGCGTCGTCGTCGGTGACGACGAGGCGGGCGAAACCACTCCCGATCGTCGCGTTCGTCGGCACGGACGCGACCACCTGGTACGACTGCTGGGCCGTCGCCGGTGCGGTGTCACCCACGACCGGCACCTGGAAGGTGGCCGACCTCGCCCCGGCGGGGATGACGACCCGCTGGGCCAGTGCCGTGACGACCGGCGCGGTGCCGCTGACGATCGACTGGACGTTGACCGTCACCGGCTTCTTGCTCCGCCCCGACAGCGTCAGCGTCAGGGTGGCCGCGCCGGGACCGTCGCCCTCGGGAACGGTGAGCCCCTGGAGCGAGACCTGCGGCAGCTCGTCCAGCTCGGCCTTGCCCACGCGGACGTCGGAGAACGCGAGGTCGCTCAGGTACACGCCGCCGGTCGGGCTCGCGCCGGTGACGCGCACCTCCCGTACGTCACGCAGGTCGACCCCGCCGAGGGACGACGTCGGGACGCGTACCGTCCGCAGCCACGTCTTGGGCAGCGGCGAGACCGCGCCGGGGAACGGCGTGAGGGCGTCGCTCACACTGGAGACGAGCACGGTGCCGGTCGTGCCGCGGCCGTCGGCGACGGTGACCGCCAGGTCGACGTTCCCCGTCGCGTTCTCGTCGAGGGCGGCGCGGAAGGTCAGCGCGTCGCGGCCGTTGACGTTCCGCGACCCCTCGGGCAGCGGGACGCTCACCGCGCCGGTGGTGTCGGTCCAGGCGAACCGCAGGACCGGCGTCGCGGCGACGTTCCCGGCGTACGTCGCGGGTGTCCAGGACGGCGCCTGCGACGTGGTCAGCCTGGTGGCGCAGGTGGGCACGCCGCTCTGCGGCGAGCGGTCCAGCATGCCGGAGCAGATCGCGCCGGTCGCGGCCCCCGACACCGTGAAGGGCGACGACGGCGACGTGAAGGGAGCCACGTCGAGGCGCTTGTCGGCCTCGGCCTGCGCGACCGTGTGGACGACCGCGCGCCCGGCGGACGCCGGGACGGCGCCGCTGCCGTCGAACAGCGGGAGCAGCTCGTGCTCCCCGCCCTGGACGAGACGGAAGAACCCGGCGATGTACGCCGTGCCCACCGCGTACTGCTCGGCCGGGGTCAGCCGGTCGGGGGCGGCGGTGCTGCCGCACACCGGGTCGTTCCGGTTGCTCCAGTCGTCGCTCGCCGGTGCGACGGCCACGCCCGGCGTCCACTCGGTGTTGAAGAAGTTGTGGTTCGTTCCCATGATCATGAGCGAGGAGCGGGACGCCTCGTCCTTGTCGAAGGCGTACAGGGAGTCGTCGTAGAAGTGCTGGCCCTGCTGGTTGGAGACGTCCCCGTCGCAGTACGGCAGGAAGACGGACATCGGGATGTTGGGCAGGGTCGCGCGGGCGAAGTCGGTGGGCGCGAGCGGGAGGACCGCCCTGATCCCGTACGGTGTGGGACGCCCGGCGTTGAGCAGCGCGGCCTTGACGACGCCCTCACCCCCGCGCGAGTGACCCATCAGGCCGATGTCCTCCATGTCGAGGCGGTCATTGAAGAGCTCGACGAGCTTTCCGTCGCCCGTCCCCTTCGCCGCGTCGGCGAGCAGGTCGAGGTGGCGCATGACGACCTCGCCGCGCGCGAGGGCGCCCCGGTCCTCGCTGAACGGGTTGTCGGCGGCGTTGACGCCGTTGGCGCTCACCGACACGACGGCGTACCCGTGGCTGGCGAGCACGTCGGCGGGGCCGTCGTACCCGGTGAAGCTGAGGATCGGCTGCTGACCGGCCGGGCACGGCCAGGTGGTGTTCGACGTCTGGCGCGTGACGGGGTTGTAGCACGCGGAGTGGCGGCCGTGCTGGAAGACGACCAGGGGGAGCCTGCCGACGGCCTCCTTCGGCAGGTACACCTTCGCGCGGATCTCGGCCTGCCTGCCGCCGAGGCCCGCCAGGGTGACGGCGGTGTCGCCGAGGTCGTACTCGTCGTGGACGACGGTGTAGCGGCCGGGGGTCGCCGGGTCGATCGGCGGGGGAGGGACGCTCGGCCTCTTCCGCCGGGGCTCGGGGGCGATCCTCGCGGTGGGGGCGGCCTCCGAGGGGACCTCGCCGTTCCAGGCCACGTCGACGGACGCCGGGGCGGAGGCCCTGGGGTCGGACGTGGTGATCGTCAGGGTCGTGCCGTCCGGCGACTCCACGGCGGGGCCGAGCGAGGCGCCGTCGACGGCGAGTTCCGGTATGGCGTCCCGTACCGGGAGCGGTCCGGCGAGCCGGAGCGTGATTTTGTAGCCGCCCTCCGAGGTCTCGATCGACCAGGAACCGTCCTCACCGGTTCCCGATACGGGCGGGTCGGCGTGGGCGGGTCCGGCGAAGAGCATCGTGGAGACGACCACGGCGGTCACGGCTCCGGCGAGCTGCGCGTGCAAGCGCATGTTTTTCCCTTCGAGCGCAATGCCCCAGGCGGCGCTTACGTCCGCTATTGGTGGGGTTTTTGCATGTACGACCCGAATCAGATCGCGCACGGTCGCCCGCGAGGGTTACGAGGTTTTTGCGAGTCTGTAAATGACATTTCGTGATGACCACTGGAAAACCGTTCACCAGGCCCGTGCCGGAGCCCGGATACCCGCGAGCCGCGCTAGGCGTGCCAGATGGCGGCGAGCTGCCGGGTGGCCAGGCGGGCCGGGATCGCGCGCAGCAGGGTGTCACGCGCCCAGGCGGCGGCCCCGGTCCGCGAGGTCAGCCGCGACTGCCGCTCCGCGGCCCGCATCAGCCGGTTGGCGCGCGGGCGGCGGAGCGCGTCGTAGCGCAGCAGCCGCCCGGCCACCTCGGCGGGCCCGGCCCCCGACAGGTGGCGGGCGAGCGCGGCGGCGTCCTCGAAGGCCTGGCTGGCACCCTGCCCGAGGTCGGGCGTCATGGCGTGCGCGGCGTCGCCGAGCAGCGCGATCCTGCCGGTCACGAACGTCGGCAGCGGCCTGGCCAGGCAGGCGATCGGGTCGACGTGGACGTCGTCGGCCGGGGTGGCCGCCAGCAGCGCGGGGACGGCCGGGTGCCAGTCGGCCATCAGCGCCAGCATCCGCCCGCGCGCCTCCTCCGGCCCGGGGACGGGGTCCGGCAGCACGGAGTCGGTGAACCAGTACAGCCCGTCGGCGCCGACGGGGAACAGCCCGAACATCCCCCCGGTGCGCCGGTCGAGCAGGATGCCCGCCAGCAACTCCTCCACGTCCAGCCCCGCGGGACGGGGCAGGGTGCCGCGCAGGTCCATGCGGCCGATCCTGCGCACCCCGCCGTGACCGGGGAACAGCTGCCCGCGCAACCCGCTGCCGATCCCGTCGGCCACGACCACCACGTCCGCCTCGCCGACGCGCTCGCCGCCGCTGAACACCGCCACTCCCGCCGCGCCGGGCTCCAGCCGCTCCACCGGCGTCGCGGTCCGCACCGCCTCGGCGGGCAGCGGGGCGCGCAGGGCGCGGTGCAGCTCCGACCGGTCGGCCACGATCATCGACCCGACCTCGCTCTGTGCCCGTACGGCGTCGGTGACCAGCAGCGGTCTCCCGCGCCAGTCGCGCAGCCCGCCGCTGCGGGCGGGGGTGGACCGGCCCCTCATGTCGTAGCCGAGCTCCTCCAGCGCCCGGAACCCGTTGGGCATGATCACCACGCCGGTGCCCGTCTCGCGGAGCTCGGCGCCCCGCTCGTAGAGGGTCACCTGATGTCCCTGGCGGTGCAGGCCCACCGCGGCCGCCACCCCGCCCAGCCCGGCACCGACCACGACGACACGCATGACGTTCCTCCATTCACTACGACCGTACTACTACGGTTATTGGTAGCATGGCCGGGTGCCGCCCACCAACCCAGCCCGCCGCCAAGCCCTGACGGACGCCGCCATCGACCTGCTGTCGGCCTCGGGGGTGCACGGGGTGACCCATCGCGCGGTGGAGAAGGCGGCGGGGCTGCCGACCGGTACGGCGTCCAACTACTTCCGCAGCCGCGAGGCGCTGCTGGTGGCCGCCGCCGAGCGGGTGGTCGAGCTCCACCTGGCCGACATGGACCGGGCGGCCGAGCATCAACCCTCGGGCGGCGTCGACCTGGTGGAGATGCTGACCGGGTCGTTGCTCACGGCGGCGACCACGCTGCGCCACCGCTACATCGCGATCTTCGAGCTACAGCTGGAGGCGGTACGCCGCCCGGCGCTGGCCGAGGCACTGGCGGGGCTGCAGGAGGTCGCGGTGCGCTTCACCGCCGGGTACCACGACCAGCTGGGGCTGAAGATCGCACGCGAGAAGGTCCCCGCGCTCATCGCGCTCTACGGCAGCGCCCTGTTCGCCCTGGTCAGCGCGCCCCCCGGCAGCGTCACCCGGCCCGCCGTCGAGGCCATCGTCGACACCATGGTGTACGGCTCTGCCGCGCCGGGCGACTAGCGCGAGGTCGGTGTCCCTTCGCGGGCCAACGCTGAGAATCCGGTCAGCGCGCCCACGGCGGGTTGGCCCCGGCCACCGAGCAGGTGAGCGAGGCGACCCTGGCGGCGAAGGTCGCTGCGTCCACCGCCAGGTCGAGGTCGAGCCGGTCGAGCCGCCCGCCCAGCAGGCCGGAGGCGTGCAACCGGTGCAGGAGCCCGGCCGTGAAGGAGTCACCGGCGCCGACGGTGTCGACGACCTCCGTGGGCGGGGTGGGGACCGTGGCGCGCTCGCCGCCGACGGAGACGAGCGCCCCCAGCGGGCCCCGGGTCACCACGACCAGGCGCACCCCGGCGTCGTGCCAGGTGTCGCAGACCCGCTCGACCGGCTCGCCGGGATGGATGTGCTCCAGGTCGTCGTCGCTCAGCTTGATCATGTCGGCCAGCGCGCACCACCGGGGCATCCGCTCCCGGTAGACGGCCGGGGCGACGAGCACGGCCCGCACGTTGGGGTCGATCGAGATCGTGGCACGGGTCGCGGTCGCCGCCAGCGCCTCCTCGACGACCTCCGCGCCCGGCGCGCGGACCAGGGCGAGCGAGCCGGTGTGCAGGCAGGCGACGTCACCGACCCGCTCGGCGGTCAGCTCCGCCGCGCTCCACGCCCAGTCGGCGGCGCCGTCGGCGTGGAAGGAGTAGCGGGCCTGGCCGGACTCGTCCAGGGTCGCCACCGCCAGGGTGCTCGGCTCCGAGGCGTCGACGCAGCCGGTCAGGTCGACCCCGGAGGCGCCGAGGTGCGTACGGAACAGGGTGCCGAAGGCGTCACCCGACAGCCGCCCCAGGAAGCGGGTGGCGGTGCCGAGGCGTGCCAGGGCCACCGCGGTGTTCGCGGGGCCGCCGCCGGGCAGGACGCGCAGGACGAGTTCGTCCCGCGCGCCACCCGGGACGAGGACGTCATCCGAGGCGGAACCGGCTGTGGGGGATTCGGCTGTGGGGGAGTCGCCCGGGGCGCCGTTCGTGGTGAAGGCGTCGGCGACGCACTCGCCGAGTACGGCGACCTGGGTGGAGGGCATGATCCCCGCCTTTCCCGGAGGTGTCTCCTCGAAAACAGCTTCCCGAAGGAATCTTCCCGGAGTCGGCTTCTGAAGACGGTGCAGCAGGTGCTTTGGCGACGCCGCCCGTAGCGGTCTCGTCCATGGGACCCGCGAACGAGTCGTGAACGAGCCGCGCCCGGTCAGGTGGCGGTGACGACGCCGGAGGCGCCGTCAACGGTGATCTTCTGGCCGGTGACGATGTGCTCGGTCGCCCCGCTCACGCCCACCACCGCCGGGATCCCGTACTCGCGGGCCACCACGGCGCCGTGGGAGTTGGCGCCGCCCATCTCCATCACCAGGCCGCCCGCCGTGAGGAACAGCGGTGTCCAGCCGGGGTCGGTGGAGGGGCAGACCAGGATCTCCCCGGGCTCCAGGTGCGCGCCGACCGGGTCGAGGACGACCCTGGCGACGCCGGTGACGGTGCCCGCCGAGGCGGGGGTGCCGGTCAGCGCCCCGTCCACCGGCGCCCGTACGGAGACGGCCTCCGGTTCGGTGCCGTCCGACAGCAGGACACGGGGGACGTGCCTGCGGCGCAGCTCGCGGGCGGTCTCCTCGCGCCGCCGCGCCACCAGCTCCGCCAGCGCGGGCCGTACGGTCTCGCCGGACGGGGAGGTGACGGTTCGCGCCGGTGCGGGGGAGGTGACCGGCCCGGTGCCGGGCGCGCGACCGGGCGGGGCCGGAGCGGCGAGGGCCGCCCTGGCCTCGCGGAAGGTCAGGAAGAAGACGTCGTCGGCGTTCGCCAGCAGCCCGCGCGCCGCAAGCTCGGCGCCGACGGCCAGCAGTTCGGCCCGCATCGCGGCCAGGGCGGTCACCATGGCGTACTTGGGCATCTCGCGCAGGCCCGCCAGCGCCCGGGTCCTGCCGAGCGCGAAGCGGACGAACCATCCGCGAAGACCTCCGGCGCGCCCGCTCAACGTTTTGATCATGAGGGTCGCCTCGGCGGCGCCCCTGGCGAACAGGGCGTCGGGGGCGAGGGCCGGGTCCTCCAGCCGCAGGTAGTTGGCGAGGACGCCGATGATGTGGGTCGGGTCCTCCGACCAGCGCGGCAGCCCGAGGTCGATCTCGGCGACCGCCCTGACGCCGTAGACGGAGAGGAAGTCCGTCAGGCCCCTGCCCAGGACACCGGGGAGCGATCCGGCGCGGAAGCGCCCGGCCAGCTCGGTGGCGGGGGTGCCCAGCAGCAGGGAGGCGGCGTCGCGGTCCTCGCGGACGCGGGTGGCGAGCCGCCACAGCGCCAGGTCCATCTCGGTGGTCACGTTGTGCGGCAGCCCGCGCAGGACCGTCTGCAGCTCACCGGGCCTGGCCCGCTTCCCCAGCGCCCAGGCCGCCAGCCCGAGCATCGCGAACCCGGCCGCCGCCGCCGGAGCGATGATCGGCAGCAGCGGGAACACCTGGCGGCTCAGCACCCGTTCGACGTGGTCGAGACGCCGGGCCGGGGTGGAGCCCTCGGGCGCGGCCAGTTCCCTCCGGAGGCGCGCGTCCAGCAGCTCCACGTCCCGGTGCGCCGACGCGGGTTTGAGCAGGGCCCGTACGGCGCGCTGTGGAACGCGGAAGCGGGACGCGACCCTGACCGCCCGGCGCAGGGGCGGGCGCAGCGAGGGCTGGGTGACGCCGAACCGGGGATCGTCGAACAGGCCGCGCAGCACCTTCGCCGACCGGGCCTCCATCACGTCGAGCACCTTCGGGAAGGCCACGCGGCCCACCCTGCCGCGCATGAAGCCGGTGACGTCGAAGAACAGCCGCCCGCCCGACTCCGCGACGACGGGGGCCCCGGCCACCCGGTCGGCCACCGGGAGCCCCAGGATCTCGAACGCCGACGACGACAGCAGCCTGAAGGCCGACATGCCCATGGGGGTGATCGGCCGGTAGAGACCCTGGGCCAGGCTGAAGCAGAAGTAGACCCGCGTGCCGTCTTCTTCCCGCGCGCCCGTGCCGCCCGTGCCGCCCGGGTCTGCGGACGGCTCCGCGTGGTGGGGGATCGGATAGAGCGTGGTGATGGGACGCGACTGGGTCAGCCAGAGGACGCCGCCGGAGTCGATCGCCCACTCGGTGTCCTGGGGTGCCCCGTAGTGCCGCTCGACCCGGTCGCCGAGTTCGGCCAGCCTCTTGAGCTGCGCGTCGGTGACACAGACGCTCTCCGGGGAGCCGGTCGGGCTCGGCGCCTCGACGTGCTCGACGCCGCCGCCCGCCAGCGACCGCACGGCCAGCCGCTTGTCGCCGAGGCGGCGTTCGGTGATCTCGCCGGTGGCGGTGTCGACCACGAAGTGGTCGGGGTTGACCGCGCCGGAGACCACGGCCTCGCCGAGGCCGGGACTGGCGTCGATCACCGCCTCGCGCCGCCGCCCGGTGACCGGGTTGGCGGTGAACATCACCCCGGCCACCTCCGACTGGACCATCTCCTGGATGACCACCGCCAGGCGCACCGTGTCGTGGCCGATGCCGTTCGCGGCCCGGTAGGCGACGGCCCGGTCGGTCCAGAGCGAGGCCCAGCACCGCCGGACCGCGTCCAGCACGGCGTCGGCGCCGACCACGTTGAGGTAGGTGTCCTGCTGCCCGGCGAAGCTGGCGTGCGGCAGGTCCTCGGCGGTCGCGGAGGAGCGGACCGCGACGGGACCGGTCGCGCCGTTCCGCACGGCGTTCGCGATGTCGTCGGGGACCGGCGCGGTGAGCACGAGCTCGCGGGCCTTCGCGGCCAGCGCGTTCAGGGCGGGCACGTCCCCGGCGGCCGTCGTGGCGAGCGCCGCGAGCACGTCCTCCAGCCCGGCTCGCTCGGTGACCCTGCGGTAGGCCTCGGTGGTGACGCACAGACCGGGGGGAACGGGAAGCCCGGCGGCGGTGAGCACGCCGAGATTGGCGGCCTTGCCGCCGACCAGGGGCAGTATCTCCGCCCCGATGTCATCGAATTTCAGGATGAGCGGCTTCGACATGGGTGCGTCTCCTTGAGGCTTCGCCGAGAAGCGTCATGGCCCGGGTCACGAGCTCGCGTTCTTCGGCGGTCAGATGGGCCATGACTTCGAGCTGCGCGTCGGCCCGGACGCGCTCGAACGTGCGGAGGAAATCCGCTCCGGCGGGGGTGAGGGCGATCCGCCGCACCCGCCGGTCGCCGGAGTCCTCCCTGCGGTCGGCCAGCCCTCGCCGTACGAGCTGGTCGACCAGGCGGCTGGTGGCCGAGACGGACCGGCCGACGCGCCCGGCGAGTTCGCGGAGCGTCGGGGCGGCCGGGACGTCGAGGGTGTAGAGCGTGGCGATCTGGATCATGGAGGGCTCGTCGCCCTCGAACCCGCTCAGCAGATGGAGCAGCAGACCGGGGATCAGCGCCCGGCGGAGGTCGCCGATGTCATCGGCCATCCGGTCGCGCTCCGCGCCGTCCACGGGATCCATCGGGGCAACTCCTTGCACCACTGCAACCAATGCGTTGCCGCAACGGTAAGCCCGGGAAATCAGGAAGTCAACAAGTGATGAAATTCGCGTGCGGGTCCCGTGCTCGGCCCGGACATGCCGACGGCCACCTCGCGATCCCGGATGATCGCGAGGTGGCCGTCCCGTTCGGCCGGTGCGCGCGGACGAGCCTCGCCCGCGCGCCGCCGGAGGGTCACCCCCTAGTTGCCCCAGTCGAGCAGCCAGACCTGGCCGTTGGCGCCGTAGCGGTTCTTCTGCCACGGGTAGATCCGGGAGGAGCACACGCCGGTGAAACGGTTGTAGGCCGTGCAGAAACGCCATTTGTCGGTGACGTCCCAGACATTCCAGCCGACCCCGTACGCCTGGACGTTCTGGCAGCCCTCGTAGAGATAGGTGGAAAGGCTCGTGCTCCCGGTACAACTGGCCGAGGTGTACGTGACCCGGACGCCGTCACCGCACCAGGTGTGGTAGGCGCTTCCCTGGAGAGCGGGATATCCGTATGTCGTCGCGAGATACCAGCAGCCCGTCGCGAAATTGGCGGGACCGGTGTTTCCCGGCCGCTTCGCGGGAGGGAGGAGGTTGCTGGTGAACCTCCCCTGGTCCGTGTCGATGATGCTGGGAACCGTTTCCTTCTGGCGGGACATGTCGATGTATTTATCGAGTCCCTTTCCCCGAATCTCCGCGGCCGTCAGGGCGCGCACGGTGGGCTTGGGCGGCGGCGCCATCTCTTCTGGCTGGGGCGCGGGCTCCCACGACTGGAAGGTGGGTCCCTCGGGCTGGAGTACGGGCGGCGGGCTGTCCGGAACGCTTGGCGGCGCGGGAGAGAAGGCTCCGAGACTCAGCACGGCGGCCACCGCGAAGGCGCAGCTGACCGTGACTCGGGCAAATCGTCGCTTCAATGGCATACGGCATGCTCCTTATCAAAAAAGCGCGCCGTGGGCGGAGCTCATCGATATCCCCGTCAGCGGCGCGATCTTGATGGCCTGGAAAATATATCCGACCTCCTTTGGAGGGGAGTGGAATTCCGTTTCCGGCCGGGTAAACGAAAATTTCCCTGTCCTGTCATCCGAGAGTATTGAGTGTCTTCTCCGGTCTGTGGGAACGATGTCCTCGGCGGTTTCATGTGATTTTTCCATGTGTGGTGAGAGGGACGAGAAGGCTTTCTTCGTCATGTCGGCCACGATGTATTCCGGAATCGCGTCCCGCTCTGCTTCACCCGTGTTCCGGCCAGGCCAGGCCGGTTCGGGGAAGGTCGCACGGCCCGCCGGTTCCCGCGATCGTTGGAACCGGTACGGGAATCGGAGTAGGAAGGAACCTATGACTACCGAGCAGACGTTCGTCATCGTCGGAGCGGGCCTGGCGGGTGCCAAGGCGGCGGAGTCCCTGCGCGACGAGGGCTTCGAGGGCGGGATCACGCTGATCGGCGCCGAGACCGAGCCTCCCTACGAGCGGCCCCCGCTCTCGAAGGGATACCTGCTCGGCAAGGAGGAGAAGGCCAAGCTCTACGTCCACGACGAGGGCTGGTACACCGCCAACTCCGTGGAACCGCTCCTCGGGCGCCGCGCGACGGACCTCGACCGGGCCGCGCACCACGTGGACCTCGACGACGGGCGGCGCGTCCGGTACGACAAGCTGCTGCTCGCCCCCGGCTCCTCCCCGCGCCGCCTCGACGTGCCCGGCGCCGACCTGGACGGCGTGCACTACCTCCGCAGCCTCGGCGACTCGGAGCGGCTGCGCGAGGCCGTTCGCGGCGGCGGCAGGAGGGTGGTCGTCGTCGGCGCGGGCTGGATCGGGCTGGAGACCGCCGCCGCCGCCAGGGAGTACGGCTGCGAGGTGACCGTCGTCGAGCCGAGGGCGGTGCCGCTGCACGCCGCGCTCGGCCCCGAGCTGGGCGCCTTCTTCGCCGATGTGCACCGGCGCCACGGCGTCGACGTACGGCTCGGCCGCGAGGTGACCGGCCTCCTCGGCCCCGGGCACGTCCGCGCGGTCGCCACCCACGACGGCGAGGAGATCCCGGCCGACATCGTGATCGTCGGTATCGGCGTCAGCCCCGACACCGAACTCGCCGAGCGGGCGGGCCTGGCCGTGGACGACGGGATCCTCGTCGACGAGTCCCTCCGCACCGACGACCCCGACGTCTACGCCGCCGGTGACGTGGCCAACGCGTTCAACCCCCTGTACGGCACCCGCGTCCGCGTCGAGCACTGGGCCAACGCCCTCAACGGGGGAGCGGCGGCCGCCAAGGCCATGCTCGGCCAGAAGGTGGTCTACGACAGGCCCCCGTACTTCTTTACCGACCAGTACGACGTCGGCATGGAGTTCTCCGGCTGGTTCGCACCCGGCGGGTACGACTCCGTGGTCATCCGGGGGGACCTGGAGTCGGGGGCCTTCCACGCCTTCTGGCTCGCCGGGGGGCGCGTCGTGGCGGGCATGCACGTCAACCAGTGGGACGAGGGCATCGCACCGGCGCAGGAGCTGATCCGCGCGGGCGCGACCGTCGACCCCGGCCGGCTCGCCGACCTCTCCGTACCGCTGGCCGACCTCACGAAGAGCTGACCCGTCCCCTTCCTGAAAACCGCCCCTTCCACGAAAAGCCGTCCTCTCCGCAGGAACCGGAGCGGCTACCGCGCCCGTCCACGGGTAAGGAGCCCCCCGGAGGGGGGAGGACGGCAAGGCGGAGGCGAGGAGAAGGGCATGACCGACACGACCCCCATCGGCAAGCTGACCATAGAGACACACGGCCGCCGGGAGGCGCTCGCGCTGGCCGGGACGATCTGCGAGCTCTACGAGGCGGTGTTCTCACTGCCCCCGTTCAACGGGAACGCCGCGGAGTTCGCCAACCAGCGCTCCTACTTCCCCAGGCTGGTCGACCGGCCGGGGTTCCGGCTGACCACCGCGCGCTCCGGGCCGAAGGTCATCGGGTTCGGGTACGGATACCTGCTGCCGGCCGACACCCTCTGGTGGAGCAGGCTGGCGGAACCGGTCGGCGAGGAGTTCGCGGCCGAGACCGGGACCAGGACGTTCGCCGTCATCGACTACGGGGTGCTGGCCGAACGGCGGGGCGCCGGAGCCGGGCACCGGATCCACGACGAGCTGCTCTCGGGGTCCGGGGCCGAGCGGGCCACCCTCTCGGTGCAGCCCAAGGCCGTACGGACCCGGGAGGTCTACCGGAGGTGGGGATGGCGGAAGGTGTCCCACAAGCTGATGGACCCGCCGATCCCCGCCCCCGTCTTCGACGTCCTGGTGCTGGAGGAGATGCCCGGCGCACGCTGACCGACCGCGACGGGTGACATCCGGCGCACTTTGATCCATCGCGACAGGTGACGCCCGGCGCGCGCTGGTCAAAGACCCCGAAGGGTGACGCCCGGTGCGTGCCGGTCAAAGACCGCGAAGGGTGACGTCCGGTGCGCGCCGGTCGAAGATCACGAAGGGCGGGAAGCCGTCAGGCGATGAGCTGGAAGGTGTGCAGCTTCTCGTCCAGGGCGGCGACCTGGCGGGTTCTCGCCCACGGATTCAGCGTCTCGCGGACCTCCACCACCGAGCGGGCCAGCCGCGGCGAGGTGTTCTTGCAGGTGAGGCGGGCGGCCTCGCCGATCTGCTCGCACGCCTCGTCGATGGAGCGCAGCCGCAGGTGCCCGCGCGCCAGATCCAGGCGGCTGAACGCCATGTTGCGGACGAACGCCGGATCGATCCTGGCCAGGGACCGGGAGGCCATCTCCACCGCGGTCTGGGCGTCGTCCATGTCCAGCAGGCACTTGGTCTTGGTCGACAGATACTGCCCGTCACCGTAGAAGTAGAGCAGCTTGGCCCCCACGTCGCCCTCGCCCGCGTGCCCCAGCTCGCGGCGGGCCTGGTCGAGGCTGGTCATGCACCGGGCGTGGTCCCTGTGGCGGTCGCTCTTGGCCGACCGGCGCAACACCGCCGAGTAGGCGCGGGCCCCCACGTCACACGCGTACGACACCAGCAGCTTGCTGTTGGCGCGCTGCCCCCAGGCCAGTGCCCCCAGCGCGTGCTCGACGCCCTGCCTGGGGTCGCCCCGCCAGGTCGCCAGCTGCGACCAGTTGGCCAGGACGAAGCTGTTCATCGCGTCGTCGTCGGCCTGGTGCGCGGCTAACTTGGCCTGCTCGTAGTAGTGGTTCGCCCCGTTGAAGTCGTTGAGGTTGAACAGCACCCAGGCGGTGAACCGGCAGATGTTGGCCAGCAGCGACAGCAGCCGGTCACGCACCTCGTCGGTCGACGCGGCCGGGATCAGCGACCGCACCAGGTGGTGCTGGGCGAGCACGGTCCCCAGCACCGACTGGGGGCCGAGGGTGTCCTCCTGGCGCATGCAGTGGTGCAGCACGGCGTCGATGTGGTCGACGGTGGCCTCGTCCACCCGGGACGGTTCGGCGGCGATCAGGGCGAGCCGGTCGAGCTCGTCGTCGTTGAGCCGGGCCAGCAGCGGAGAGGCCGCCGCCGCCGCGGCGGCGGCCCTGATCAGGGCGAGGACGTCGCGCCGTTTCAAGGTCGCCGCCCACTGGGCGAGCGCCTGGACCAGGGCGTCGTACTCCTCGTCGCGCGAGGTCCCGAACGGCACGGGTCCCGTGGGCAGGGCGGGCAGGGCCGCCAGCACCCCCCGGAGGTCCCCGGGGCGGAGGCTGCCCGCCGCCCCGGCCGCCACCAGCTCCCGCCCCCGGGACCTGACGGCCGGTGTGTTGTGCTCGTCGGCATCGCGGTGATCTTCACCGTCGACCAGGTCGGCGGTGCGGCACTGGTAGATGCGTGCCAGCCGGTTGAGCCCGGCGATCGGCGGCTCGTTGCCGGTGGGGCCGGGCCACGCTTCCCACGACCCGAGTTTCCGGGTCGTCAGCGGCTCGTTCGGCCAGTACTCGTTCCATAGATGGCAGACCTTGGCTTGTGTCAGGCGATGCGCCTCGCGGAAGCCCTGGCGGGAGTTGAGGCGCCAGCGTCGCTTGAACTCAGCGGCGACCTCGGCCCACGTGAAACCACGTTCGCGAAGCTCAGCGCTGAAGGCGTCCATCTGCTGCTTGACGCTGCGCGGTGCACGTGGCATCGTCTCGGCCCCTCCCGGCGGGTTCTCCGGCGGCGATTCTTCGGGCCGAACGTTACCGGCCGATCACGTTCGGTGACCGTCGAGTGCGTAAACCGGCGACCAGATCACCGCTACTTGCACCGCCGTCGCTCTACGGGGCGAGATGACCTCCGAGAGTGACGAACAGACTCGGTGCCGTCGCCTGTTTCCAGCACGCTCCGTGCAGCAGGGTTGAGGACAACGCCGGAGCCGTGTCAGATCCGCGTGGTCTCACCGCTCGGGCGGGGGCGTCCCTCAATCCTGCGCCGGGGCGCGCGACCGTACCTCCGTTGAACTTCCCTGGAGCCACCAATGACCGTGCTCCCCGTCGAACGGCCGGGATCGATGCACTCACCGTTTCACCTTGACCTGGACGCCGCCGACCACCTGTTCCTGGACGCGAACGAACTTCGGCTGGCGGCGCAGCCGGCCGCCGCCTCCCAGGCGCGCGACTTCACGCGCGCGCAACTGCGGACATGGGGCCTGGAGGAGCTGTCCGACCTCTGCGTCCTGGTCGTCTCCGAGATGACCACCAACGCCATCAAGGCCACCGCCACCCCGCCCGTCCCGTACGGCTACGCCCGCCCGCCCGCTTCCGGCCATCCGCCCGGCCGCGCCCGCGCCGCCGGCCCGTTCCCGATCCTCCTGCGGCTCCGCCTCACCGCCGGTGACCTGTTCGCGGAGGTCTGGGACAGCTGTGACGGCGAGCCCGAGGTCGCCGAGGCGGAGGAGGACGACGAGAGCGGCCGGGGCCTGCGGCTCGTCGGCATGTGCACCGACGAGTGGGGCCACTACCCGGCACCGGACGGCGGAAAGGTCGTCTTCGGCCGCTGGGCCCTGCCGTCCGCCTGGCACATCCCGGCCGCGGTGTCCCCGAGACCGTACGCGTACTCCTCCCGGCGGCGCGCGGCGCGCGGGTGACCCCGTCCCGGGCGCCTTCTCCGGCCCGTCGTTTTGTCGGGAATCGTGAGGCCGGTGATTACGGTCCGTCGCGACGCTCGTCCCGCCACGGTCCGCCCGGACAGGGGTGAACCCCCCGGACCGGCTTCCGGCTTCCGGCTCCCGGGCGATGCGGGCCGGGCTTCCGGGCGATGACGGGCCGGTCGACGGGTCTCACCGGGAGGTGCCGACGCCTCGGGCTCCGAACCCGGCGGCCGGGATCGGGACGACCACGTGAATGACCGGCTCGCCGCCGGTGTCGCGGAGGGTGTAGCGGTAGTGCCCCTCCGCTCGGACGGCGCCCTCGGCGTCGAGATACTCCCAGCGCACCTTGACGTCGACGAGCCGTTCGGTGATCCGGGTCGTCTCACCGATCGTCGGGCGTATCCCGGTAAGACCCTGGGCGCGGTAGCGTTCGGCGGCTCCGTCGAAGGCGGTTCTCACATCGGCCGCGCCCCCGACGGCCTGCACGCCCTCGTCGCCGAGAATCAGGGAGGGATAGCCGTAACAGGCGGCGACACCGTCAAGGTCCCCCGCGCCGAGAGCGTCGGCGTACCGGAAAAGGAAGTCTTCGATCTCCATGACCCGACCCTAGGCTGGGGTGACCGACACGCCGGTGTCGGTCATGGCGAGAGGATCTCCCGATGCCGACGGCGCGGAACCGCTCCGCCGAATCCATGGACCAGCATCTGGTCCTGCGCCGGGTGGAGCGCCAGCACGCGCTCATCGAGGCACTCCGGGCCCGCGCCCCGCGCGCCACCACGGGCCACCTGCTCGCCGAACGGCTCGGCGTGGCCGTACGCACGATCGAACGCGACATCGCCCGGCTGCGGGAGGCCGGTGTGCCCATCACCGTGCGATCCGGCCCCGGCGGCGGCTACCGCCTCGACACGTCCTCCCGGCTCGCCCCGCTGTCCCTCACCCCCGGCGAGGCCGCCGCGCTGGTGGTCGCCCTGGCCGCCGTCGGCCCGTACGCCTCCGCCAGCGCCCGTTCCGCGATGGACAAACTCCTCGCGGCCCTCCACGCCACGGAAACGCCCCAGATGACGACCGTGCCTCCGGGGTCGCTGACGTCCGGGCTTCCCGACCGGCTGAAATAGAGTTTTCTCGTCCGGCTCGCGAAGGGCAGAATGCCGGGATGGATACGATCCTGCGGGCCGCGAGCGAAGTGGTGGGCGTCGAGCTGTCCGATCCGGTGGACCTCGGGGGCAACCCGCGCAGCGTGGTCCTGCGCTGCCGGACGGCTTCGGGCGGCAGCGTCGTCGTCAAGAAGTACGGCGCGGAGCGTGAGGGCCTGCGCGCCTTCACCGCGGAGGCGGCCGGGCTCTCGATGCGGCTGGCCGGTCCCGAGCTGCTGGGTGTGGACGCCTCGGTCCCGCTGCTGGTGATGGAGGACCTCGGAACCGCGCCGACACTCGCGGACGTACTGCTCGGTGACGATCCGCAGGCCGCCCTGGACGGCCTGTCGGCCTGGGCGCGCGGGCTCGGACAGCTGTCCGCCGCGTCGGTGCGCCGGCGTGCCGACCTGGCCTCCCTGTCGGCCCGGTACGGTCTGGGCGTGCCGTCCTGGGACGAGGAGCCGTGGACCCTGGAGTACGCGGCCGGATTCCCCTCGGCGCTCGCCGGGAACGGAATCGAGGCGCCGCCGGAGCTGGCCGGGGAGCTGGAACGGATCGCGAAGACGGGCGCGGACGAATACCTCGCCTTCACCCCCGGCGACACCTGCCCGGACAACAACCTGCTCACCCCGGACGGCCTGCGGCTGATCGACTTCGAGTCGGCCTGCTACCAGCCGGTCTTCATGACGGCCGCGTACTGCCGGATGCCCTTCGCCACCTGCTGGTGCGTCTTCACCCTGCCCGCCGGGCTGGCGGAGAGGATCGAGGAGACGTACCGCGCGGAGGTCGTCGAGGCGTACCCGGAACTGGCCGAGGACGAGATCTGGCAGCCGGGGGTCCGCCGGGCGATCGCGCTCTGGACGGTGTACATGACGACCACCCTGCTCCCGCGTACGGCGACGGACGGGCCGACGCACAGGACCCGGCGTCCCGTCCCCACGCTGCGGCAGCTGCTGAGGCACCGCTGGGAGATGGCGAGCACCCTGGAGGAGTTCCCGGCCTTCGCGGAGACGATGCGCCTGCTGCTCCGGGAGGTGGCCGGCGACTGGGACGTCCCCCCACTACCGGGCTACCCCGCCTTCGGCGGCTGAGAATCCGGCGGGACAGGGCCGGTTGAGCATGGACCGGCAGTTCCGGTGGGGCGGATCGCTCCGCTTGCCGGATGGACGAGTCGCCGGACGGCACGAGACGAGGCGGGGCCGGGGTGAGACTGAGACCGGGCTGACCTGGACCGATCGCACTCGCGTCGGCTCGCCCTGGCCCTCCACAGATCCGAGGTGACAGGTCGGCCGCGCCTCCGGGGTGGCAAGCCGGGTCGTATCTCGGGGCATGTCGGCCGCATCTTTGAGGTGGCGAGCCGGTCTCTGGGGTGACAGGCCAACTGCATCGCAAATGTCGGAGATTTGCGTTATTTCGGTTATGTGGGTAATGTCGGTGACATGGATTACGAGGCCGAGCTTGCCTACGCCGACGAGGTCGGCCGTCATTTCGCGCGGCAGAACGGCCTGCCCCCGATGACCGGCCGGGTGGCCGGGTGGCTCCTCATCTGCGACCCGCCGCAGCAGACCATCGCGGAGCTCGGCGAGGCGCTGCGGGCCAGCCGCACCGCCGTCAGCAGCGCCGTCTCCATGCTTGAGGAGTGGTCCTGGATCCAGCGCTCACGCGCCGCCGGTGAACGGGTGGATCGCGTCAGCCTCCACCCCGCGATCTGGCTGAGGATGGTCGACAAGCCCTCCGAGTACACCTCGCTCGGCGCGCTCACGCGCCAGGGTCTCAAGGTGCTGGACGAGGCGCCCCCGGCCCGGCGGGCGCGTCTCCTGGAGGGTGCCGCCTTCGCCGAGTTCCTCGTCGAGCGGATGCCCGCGCTCGCGGCCGAGTGGCGCGAGCGCCGCGACGCCCTGCGCGCCTCCGGCGAACTACCCGGCGACACAGGGACGAGCAGGTCCTAACCCGGCGACACCGGAACGAGCCTGTCCCGGCCCATCGCGGTCGGGACGAGTTCGTCCTGGCCTGACGCCACCGGACCGTCCGCGAGGTCGGTCCCCCTCAACCCGAGCCCCATTACCGCGAAGCCGCGAAGCCTCAAGACTGCGAAGCCGCAAGGCCGCGAAGCCGTGAAACCGCGAGGCCGTCTCCCGAAGACGGTTCCCTCCTTCGGCGAAGTCCATTGGCCCGTCCCCAAGGGCGGTTCCATCCTTTCCGGCCGGTGCCCCGGTGGCACCGGTGTCGTCGGCACGCCCCGGCACGCCGTCCCCCTCCGAACGGCCTGGGACCTGATGCCGCGCTCCGCAGGGCCGTACGGCAGGGTCATCATCTCCGCGGGCGACGTCGCCCGCTTCGCGCGGGCGCACCTGGACGGCGGCGTCGCCCCCGACGGCACCCGGGTCCTGTCCGCCGGTGCCGCCGAGGAGATGCGGCGGCGCGTGGTCGACAGCCCGGACAAGTGGACCGTCGGCGCCGACGGCTGGGGCCTCGGCTGGACCCTGTACGACTGGGACGGCGTCCCCGGCTACGGTCACGACGGCGCCGCGATCGGCCAGTACTCCTACCTGCGCGTCGTTCCGGGGGCGAGGGTGGCCGTCGTCCTGCTGGCCAACGGCGGCGGCACCGGCGGGCTGTACGCCGACCTGTTCGGGGAACTGCTGGACGAGCTGGCCGGGGTGCGCATGCCGGGCGCCTTCGGACCGGTGGCGAACCCGCCCGCGGTGGACATGACGCGGCTGGTGGGCACCTACCGGCGCGAGGGCGTCGTCACCACCGTCACCCAGGACGCCGACGGCGCGCACATCCGGTACGAGTTCGTCGACGGCATGAAGGACTTCTCCCCGCCCCTGGAAATGGACCTGGTGCCGGTGTCGGAAACGGTGTTCGCCGCCTCCGGCGGTCCCGCCTTCGGAGGGGAGCACATCCCGGTGGTCTTCTCCACCCTGACCGACGGCACCGAGTGCGTGTACATCGGCATGCGCGTCACCCCCAAGGTCGCCTGAATCCCCGCCCGATGCCGTTCAACCCCGGCCGGGAATCCGGATGACCCGCTAGGCGCCCCCGCCGGTCCGTACCGTCCAGACGACGGCACCGGGAAGGTCCGGCGCCTTGCCGGCTTCGTCGTACTCGCCCGCGATGATGCTCTCCGCCTCGGCGTCTTCGAGCGCGCGGGCGAGCCACAGGGCGCGCTCGTACGGCGGGAGGGCATCGCGCGGGCGTAGGGCGGCGTTGTGGGCGCGGGCGTGGTTGAGACAGGCGAGGAGTTCGTGCCACTCGTGGCCGTCGTAGCGGAAGATCTGGGCGGCGTACTCGGCGGCCCGTCCGGCGCCGTCGTACTCGCCGATGGCCAAGAAGGCGTTACTGAGATCGAGGACGCTCAGCCCTTCGATGTGGCGGTCGCCGACCGCGCGCCAGATCGCGCCGCTGATGAGGTGGCAGCGGATCGCATCCTCGGCCAGCCCCATCTCCAGGTATTTCACGCCCATCAGATCCCTGAAGAGGGCATGGCGGCGCCTCAGCGGCCGGGCGGCGGCGCGCAGGAGGCGGCGCGTCCGCCCGGTCACGCTGAACTCTTTCGCGATCTTTCCGGCCTCGCCGGTGTCGCCCAGGGCGCGGTAGAGGTCGGCGGCCTCCCGCAGGGCCGTCTTCGACTCGTTGTGCCCGCCGGCCTCGCGCAAGGTGTGGCCGAGGTTGACGAGGGCGTCGGCGAGGGGGCGTCGGTCGTCGAGGTCGCGGCACAGGGTGACCTGCTCGTGGTGGACGGGGAGGGCCTCCTCGTAGCGCTTCAGGATGCTCAGGGCCAGGGCGAGGGTGTTCAGGGCGATCTGTTCGCCCTGACGGTCACCGGTCTCCCGGCAGATCCGCAGCGCCTCGACGGCGGTGAGGGACGCGGTCTCGTAGAGGGAGTCGGCCTGCTGGACGGCGGAGAGGGTGGCGAGCGCGGAGCCCTCGGCGTACGCGTCGCCGAGACGGTGATGCAGCCGCGCCGCTCGCCCGAAGGCGGTCATGGCGGCGACCGGCCGGTCGAGGGAGAGTTCGAGGGGGCCGAGCATGGCCAGTGTCCGTGCCTCGTTACTCTCGTCGCCGACCGCGCCGAACCGATCGGCGGCCGTCCACAGGATCCGTGCCGCCTCCCCCTGCCGGTCCTGCCTGAGCCAGACCAGCCCGATGTTCGCCATCATCGCGGCCTCGTTGGACGGATCCCGCAGCGTCTCGTACAGCCGCGAGGCGACGTAATAGCCCTCGTACGCCTCAGTCAGTCGCCCGAGGGCGGCCTGCGTGTCGCCGTAGTGGGCCGCCACCTGGGCGGCCCGGTTCGCGTCGTCGAACTCCGCGAGAAGCTCCAGATTCCGTTCGTGGACCTCGGCCGCCTCCCGCAGTCTGCCCTGCGCCCGCAGGGCCAGCCCGACGGTGAGCAGCGCCTCGGTTTCCATGTAGCGGGCGTCGGCCCTGCGCTGGCGATCCGCCGCGTCACGCGCGTACCTCTCCGCCTCGACCGGCAGCTCGGCGTCGAGCAGGGCGTTGGCGAGGTTGTTCAGGGCGATGCCCGCGTTCTCCGGGTCGTCGAGTTCGTCGAAGTCGGTCACCACCTCGTGCAGCACGGCGATGGCCTCCTCGCGTCGTCCGAGGTCGCGGAGCACGCTGCCCAGATTGCCGCGTGCCTGCGCCAGCCCGCGCGCGTTGCCCGCGGCCTCGAACACCTCGGCGGCCTCGCGGCAGGCGGCGATGGCCTCCTCGCCCCGGCCGAGGCGTCGCAGCACGCCACCGAGGTTGGTCAGCATGATCGCCTCGGTGTCCCGGTCACCGCGCTCCCTGGTGATCGCGAGGCCCTGCTCGTACGCGTCCAGCGCCTCGTCGAGCAGACCCGTCTCGCGGTAGGCGATCCCCAGGTTGTTCAGGGCGATCGCCTCGCGCTTGCGGTCCCGGAGAAGACGCGTGGCGTCCAGACCGGTCAGGCACACGTCGATCCAGTCGTGGTGGCGCGCGCGCAGCGAGAGGTAGGTACCGAGGTTGGTCGGCAGCTGCTGGAGGAGCTCGGGCGGAACGGCGTGGACGGCCGCGAGCAGGCTGACCCGTTCGGAATCCATCCAGGACAGAGCCGACGCCCGGTCGGGGAAGCGGCTCTCGGCGGTGAGACTGGGTTCGAGGTGGCTGAGGGCCGCGTCCACCGTGGATCGGTAGTGGTCCATCAGGAGGGCGAGCGCCTCACCCGGATCCTCGGTGCGCTCGGCGGCGTAGAGGCGGACGAGGTCGTGCATGCGCCAGCGGTCCTCGTCCCGGTCGACCAGGTGCGCCCTGGCGAGGCTCTCAAGCACCCGCCGCGCCCCGGGAAGGTCGAGCCCGCCGAGCACGGCGACCGTCTCGGCCGACGTGTCCGGCCCGGGGATGACGGGCAGGAGCGTGAAGACGGCGGCCTGCTCGGTGGACAGGTGCAGGAAGGACAGGTCGAACGCGGCCCTGATCGTGGCCTCGCCGTACTCGAGCTCCGCCAGCCGCGCCTGCTCCAGGTCATCGGCGAGGGCCGCGAGCGGCCGGCCGGGATCGTCGGCGAGCAGCGCCGCGACGATCCGCAGGGCCAGCGGTAACCCGGCGCACAGCTCCGCGACGCGACGCGCGTCCATGAAATGGTCCGCGCACCGGGCGTCCTCCGGGCGCAGTACGGCGAGTGCCCGCGCCAGCAGGAGCGCGCCGTCCGACTCGTCCAGGGCGGCGAGGTGGACGGTCCGCGCGTCGAGCAGGCCGAGGGAGTGACGGGAGGTGACGATCGCACAACCGGTTCCCTCCGGTGGCAGCAACGGGACCACGTCGGCCGCCGTCCTGGCGTTGTCGACCAGGATGAGCAGGCCACCGTTCTCCTTGGCCAGCGCGGTGAGCACGGACCGGTAGAGCCGTTCCCGATCCTGCGTCGCGGGCGGTACGTGCTCGCCGGGAATGCCGAGGGCCCGCAGCCACCCGTCCAGGACCCGCGCGGGCGCCACCCGCCGGACCTCGTCGTAGCCGTGCAGGTCGGCGAACAGCACCCCGCCCTGGAACGAATCGCCGTCCAGCATCCGGCGAGCGGCGTGGATGGCGAGCGCGGTCTTGCCGACCCCGGCCAGCCCCGATACGACCGTCGTGACGGCGCCGGAGCGCAGCCGATCCAGCAGGACGCCCAGCTCGTTCGCGCGTCCCGTGAACGCGTCCGTCCCCTGGGGGAGGCCCGACAGCGCGGGCGTGACGGCGGTCGGCAACAGAACGCGGATGTCCCGCCCCTGAATCACCGTGCCGAAGAAGGCGCCGCCACTGATCTCGTTCTGGATCGAATCCATCAATGGTCATTGTCCGGCGCGTACGGCGACGCCCACAACTTTGATTAACCCCGACTTTTTGGTCCTGTTCGTGTATTCGCGATGACTTTCCCGCCCCGGTTCCGCGCGCGATGATGTGGACATGTCGTCGCGCATCGCAAAATGGGGCGGATGCGCCCTCGCCTTAACGGCGGCCATCGGGCTGGGCGTCTACTTGAGCCAGGTGGGACTGGACAAGGCCGACCAGCTCTCCAGTGTGCTCGGCATGTTCGCCGGGCTGGCTGGGCTGGGGCTGGCGATCGCCGGTTTCGTCACCGGCCGCCGTGATTCCACGTCCGTATCCGCCACGCCGCGCGGGGAGGTACGGAACGAGATAAGCGGCGGCACCTTCCACGGACCCGTCATGCAGGGCCACGATTTCAAACTGACCGGCAGGCCCGAAGCCGACGACGAAATACCGTGACCACCGGCGGTCATCCACGGATTGACCGCTTCGCGGCTCGGCTCTGGGCCCGTTACTTGATCCGGCCCGCCGTCGCCCAGGCGAAGTGCGAAGTGGGCGGAGGCACACTCGCCGTTCAGAGCGTGATCGTGGCCGTGTCCCCGGTGAGCGGGGTGACGGTGAGGGGGCCCGGTGGCGGCTCCGGCGGCAATAGGATCGGCGGATGATCAAGCCGCCCTCCGCAGCTCGCCGGACACCGCGCCCGGAAACGCGTCCGGCGCGCCGCGCGCTGCGGTGGTCACGTCGGCTGGTCGCCGTCGCGGTCAGTGTCTGCGCGCTGCTGGGCGCGGTACGACTCGTCGTACCCGCCACCTCGGGCACGACCGGCGAGCCGCCCGGGGTCCGGCGGCAGCTGACGTTCCTGCGCGCGGCGCTCGACGGGGGAGCAGGCGACCAGGCGCAGAGCCTTTTCCCCGAGGGCTACTTCTTCCTGCACGCGTTGTACGGCCTGAGCTGGGTCGAGCTCGGCATGCGCGCACCGGACGGCGAGCGGTCGGTGGCGCTGCGGGAGGCGCGCTGGGCGCTGGCCCGGCTGGAGTCGCCGCCTGGCCGTGCCCCGTTCAGCCCGGACCTCACCCCGTCGTACGGCGTCTTCTACCGTGGCTGGACCAACTGGCTGCGCGGCGGGACGCTCGCCCTGCAACCCTCCGCGCGACGCGACCCGGCCGAGCTGCGCCGGTTCGCCGACGACTCCGCCGCGCTCGCCAAGGCGTTCGACACCTCGGCGTCGCCCTATCTCGCGGCCTACCCCGGGCAGGCGTGGCCGGTCGACTCGACCGTGGCCATGGCGTCGCTGCGGCTGCACGACACGCTGCTGCCTCCCCGGTTCGCAGGCACCGCCGACCGATGGCTCCAGGCGGTACGCCAACGGCTCGATCCCCGCACCGGCCTGCTCCCGCACGAGGCCGACCCCGGCACCGGCGCCCCGGCCGAGGTGGCCAGGGGCAGCTCGCAGAGCCTCGGCCAGCGCTTCCTCGTCGAGATCGACCCGGCCTTCGCCGCCGACCAGTACCGGCGCTTCCGTGACCGCTACGTCGTCTCCCCGCTCGGCCTCGGACCGGCCGTACGCGAGTATCCCGTCGGCATGGACGGCCCGGCCGACGTCGACTCCGGCCCGCTCCCGCTCGGCGTGAGCCTGTCGGCGACCGCGGTCGCCCTCGGCACGGCCCAGGTCCACGGCGACACCCCGCTCGCCGGGGCACTGGCGAACTACGGCGAACTGGCCGGCCTGCCGATCGACACCCCCTGGACCAAGCGGTACGCCTTCGGCCTCCTCCCCATCGGCGACGCGTTCCTGGCCTGGTCGAAGACCGCCCGCCCCTGGGTGGCGCCCTCCCTCTCCCCGCCACCGGCGGACATCTCACCCTGGTGGCGCACCCCGCTGCTGGTGTCGCTGCTCGTCATCGGCGCCGCTCCCTGGCTGCCCGCCCTGGTACGGCGCCACCGGGGCCGTCGCCCCCGTCCCGGACCGGCGGCCGTGTGAGACCGGCCCGGAGATCGGAGCGAGACTCGCGTGAACTCCCGAGGCGCTGCCGTGGAGCACGCGTCCGGCGAACCGGCGAAGTCCGACCACCTCGATGTGCGAGAACGGGACTAGCCGTCGACGATCACACCTCCGATCGCGGTGCGACCGGCCGGGGTCGCGACGAGCTCGACCGCGATGGTGTCGCGCAGGTGCGCTCCGAGGACGTCGGCGGTGGCGTCGGTGACGGTTCGTACGAGCCTGGCGATGAGCTCGCCGCTGTCCGGGCGGGTGAACGCCGCCTCGCGGATACCGAACAGGATCGCGGGAGGGGCCTCGTCGACCGGCTTGCCGCGCAGGCCCCACCGTCCGGCGGGTACGCCGTCGAGATGGATGACCGCGACGTCGCGCGCCCACTCGCCGTACACGGCGACCACCGCGTCGGTCAGCGCGGCGATGAGGGCCGACTCGTTGCCCGCGAGCTGCGGTTCCAGGACTCGCACGGTCAGGTGTGGCATCGTGGACCTCTCGTTTGCCGTCAAATTAGCTTTGTATATAAAGGTAATCGGTGAGGTGCCAGATGGTCAACGACGCGGACGGCATGACGACCCAGCAGGCGGTGCGGTCCATGCTGCTGCTGATGCCCAGGCTCGTCGGGCGGGCCAAGCGGCTGCCCGTCCCGGAGCCGCTGCGGACGCTCGACCTCGCACCCCGCCACCTGTCGCTGCTCGCCTACCTGCAGTACGACGGTCCTCTCACGGTGAACGGGCTGGCGGAGCGACTGGAGGTCGCTCCGACGACCGTCAGCCTCATGGTGGGCGACCTGTCCCGCCGAGGTGTCCTGACGCGGGAGGAGGACGACGCCGACCGGCGACGGCGGGTCGTCGCGATCGCGCCGGAGTACGCCGAGGCGATCCACGAGTGGCTGGCGGGCAGCGCGCTGACGTGGGCCGAGGTCCTGTCCGACCTCACCCCGGCCGAACGCGCCACGATCGTACGGACGATGCGCGCCTACGAGACCGCCCTGGGCGAGCGGATGCGCACCTGAGGCGAAAGTGCCCGCGCCGACACGGTGACGCGTCGCGAGAAGCGGCACCCGGATGCTCCCGGCGGCAGGATCCTCGGTCGATGAACGGCCTGGCCGACGTCGGCTCCGGCCCGCTCCCGCTGGGCGTGAGCCTGTCGGCGACCGCGGTCGCCTTCGGCACGGCCCAGGTCTACGGCGACGCCCCACTCGCCGAAGCCCTGGCGAACTACTTTCATGAGCAGATCGCTGAGGCTGAGCCGCGACGAGGCCGGTTTGAAGACCGGAGTGAGACCGGCGATTCGATCAGCGGCGGAGCCCGCAAGGTCAAGGACCCGCGATGAGACCGGTCCGGAGGCCGGGGGAAAACCTCGCTGCGCAGTCCCCGTTCGCGGAAGAACCGCCGCCCTCACCCTAGGGACAAAAAGGGCAACCGATCACGACGGGCTGACCCCTGACGAATCGAGGCGGATCAAGCGCGAAGGGCCGCCCCGGACGCCACTCAGCTGTAAAGCACGTCGAGGATCCCTTCTACAAGAGAAACGTCGCGTCTTTTGCTGTACAGGTCGGTGTACTCGTGCGTGGGTCCAGAGAGTTTCGTCACAAAGTGCTGATAGGCGGCACTCTCGCCGATCTGCCGTTTCTCGTCTTCTGTCGGTGCCGGTTCACCGTCCCTTTCTCGACTGACCTCCGACTGTCGCACGGCATTGCCGTAAGCCTCTTCGTATGACTCCTGGACACCGCCACTCCATACCTCGGTTCCGCGAGCGGCCTCCAGTTGCTGGAACATCCGGGCGGCGTTTATTTCGCCTTGGGCCTCCTCCTTGATGCTGGCCCCAACATATTCATTTTTCTGCATCGTCAAGGGGTCGGGTGTGTATCGGTGACGCGCATGGTTGACTTCGTGAACGAATGTTCCTGCCATTTCCTCGGCAGTGAGTCCCTTGTCCGCGATGCGGATGAAGTCGAACAGCGCGTACTCACCCGCATTGTCCATATCCGTGTACGCGATGGGGACGTTGTGTGCACGAACCCAGGCGAGTGCCTCCCTGCCGATCTCGGTCTCGTTCAGCACCCTTTCGACTTCTTGCGCTTTTTGCGGATCAACGTCCCAGGCATTTTTGATCACCGAGACGAGCAGGGGAACCGATGTGTACGTAGCCGGTGCCGCCCAGGTGGCCCGCAAGATCGCTTGGGCGTTCTGGATGGCTTTTATCGCACTCCCCTGAATATTGCTCTCAATTTTCCGGAGGGCGGCTTGGAGCGCGCTGCGGACGCTCCCGGTTTGCCGTGCGGCGACGGCGGCGCCGATGGCCGGCCCGAGTTGGAGCGCTTGGTAGATAGAGACGAGCAAAATTATCAGCAGATATACGGAGACAAGCTTCCAGGCGGCCTTGTACACCACCAGAAAAACGTTTCCCGCGCCCGCGAGGACCGCGGCGGCGGTATTGTTCTCCAGTTGTTCCCGGGGACCGTCCGCGGTGTTCCAGGCACCCTCGAACGCATCGACCTCCTCTCCCGAGTTGCCGGCCGCCCGTACCCGCCGAACAGCGGAGTCCGCCTCGGTGGCGAGTCGTCGCGTCTCGGTGGCGAGGTCCGTCCAGTCTCGCGCGGCCTGGAGCCTCTCCGTCTCGTCCATCGGCCATGGGGCGTCTTCGCGAACCAGACCGCGGACCGACTCCAGCTCGGCCGGGAGTGCCTTACTCACGAGCGTTCCTCCCCCGCACCCAGACCGCGCGCCGCGTCCACGCCCGCCTGCTCGGCGGCGCCATAGTTCTTGGTGTTCTCGTTCAACGTGACGGCGAAGTCGTGAAGGCGACGCACGGTGGAATCGTAGGCGTCCAGTGCCAGGCCGACCAGTTCGGCCGATTCCCTGTCGAAATCGGCTCCGGGGCGACCGTCGCTCCCTTCTCCTTTTCCCCCACCCGATGTCCGGTACCTCAGATGGGCTACGGCGCGATCGATACGGTCGGCCGCCTCCGAGATCTCGGAGGCCGATGCCAGGCGGCCTTCCGGAACGACCCGCAACATGTCTTTCATGTGTTCGCCGCCATTTCGCTGCCGAGGTCACTCTCGTGCCCGTGCGATGTGTTCATGCGGTCGGGCGCATCAGCTGGTCCAGCTTTCTGGACAGCTCGTTGGCGACGGCCAGTGTTTCGCTCAGGTCGCCCCGTACACTCATCGTGATGTCCTTCAAAGTGTTTTGGAGCTCGGGCATGCTCTGTTCCATGGCCTTTGGTATGGCCTCTGCCATCTGCGCGTCGACCGCGGACCGCGCTTCGCCGAACGCGTGCCTGATGGCCGTGGCCAGTTCCTCCGACGCCAGGCGCATCGCTCTCGGTTCGATCAGCAGATCGGCCATTTCCCCGACCCCGTTGATCTCCACTTTGACCAAGCCGTTTGCCGCGGTACCGGTTCCTCGTATGGCCGAGAACCGGTCGAATATCTCCTCCTGGTCCATAGGATCATCCTCCATACGATAGCTTTTGCGCTTTCACTTCGTATCCGTTCATTCTCTGCCCCGTTTGCCGAAAACGCCTGTTGCGGATTCGGAGGACTCATTTCACGCTGGACGACTTCCGTGTCGATCTTGGTGTCGTGAGAGTTCAGTGAGAGTTCACTTTTCCGTCATCCGTTGAAAAACGTGCAGCGTACGCTTTCCCCGCCGGACCTTCCTGGCCGCCTCGTCGCCCGCCGGAGCGGCCGCAAAGGCGCCGGACCGGGCGACCGCCTCCGACATACTGAGCCGATCATAAGTTTTGGTACGTGTTGAGTGGCGCTGAGAGATCGAGTTTTGGCAGGCGCAAGCGGGAGAATGGCCAGAAAAGATCGCAGAGCGACGTTCGAGGAGAAGATCTTCGCCCTTCGGTTGCTGGAGGGGGCATGTCACCGGATCGGGTGGCCGAGGTGCTGGGGGTGGGTGCTCGGGAAGACCGAGCCGACGCTGTTCGAGTGGGCGGGCGGCGCGGCGGCGTTCGAGCGGCTGACCGAGACGTTCTACGGCCACGTACGCGAGGACGAGGTGATCGGCCCGCTGTTCGCGCACATGGACCCGGGCCATCCGCGACACGTCGCGCTGTGGCTGGCGGAGGTCTTCGGCGGCCCCGACCGCTACACCCGCGAGCGCGGAGGGTACGCGCACATGCTTTCCCAGCATCTGGGCAGGCACCTCACCGAGCGACAGCGTCGCAGGTGGGTGAGCCTGCTGATGGACGCGGCCGACGAGGTGGGGCTTATAGTCTAGGCTCCGCGCCGAACGACGCGAAACCACAGGCGGGCGCGACGGACTTGCTGGTCGCTGAGGGCTTGGGCGGCCTGGCCGACCCGGACGGACCCGCAATGAGACCGGGCCGAAGACCGGAGTGAAACGTGTCTACTCCCCAGCCGTAGGGGCGCACCCCTCCGCCGCCGCAATGAGACCGGCCCAGAGGCCGGAGTGAAACTCCCCCGCCCACAACGAGCCGAGCCTGGCCTTGAGGGCCGCAATGAGACCGGTCCGGAGACCGGAGTGAAACGCCCGCATCCTCCGCGACCGGCCCACCACGGACAAGCCGCAATGAGACCGGTCCGGAGACCGGAGTGAAACGGTTCGCGAACTGGCAATATGTCGGAAAGTAATCAAGTCAACACCAGAGAAGTGCCCGGTTTGACCCTATGACTGCTTGTCTGGGGTTAGGAACCCCCAGGGAAAGCATGCGTACTTGAGGTTCCTGACCGCTGCCAGAGGGCGATGGCGTGAGCTGAAGAACTCCAGTGGACCAAGGATCAAGACGCTGTGCGTTTTCAAATGGCGAGGCCCGCGTACGAGATCAGGATGCCCTCGCGGGCCTGCTCTGACAACCTGCGTTCCCCTACGCGGTGAAGCGGCGGCGTAGGGCCCGGAGGGCGACGCGTGCGGAGCGGGTGCGTAGGAGCAGGGCCGTCAAGACGATGAGGGCCGCGCCGACGGAGGCGTAGAGCCAGGGGTCGTCCGGTTCCACGACCTGGAGCAGTGCGAGCGCGATTCCGGCCGGGACGGTGACAAGCGTGAACACCACCACCGCGCTGTTGACGTGGCGGGTCTCGTCTTCGCGGGTGAGCCGGTTGGCGTCGCTGATCTCGGTCAGAATCTGCTCGAAGCGTTCACGGAGGCCGTGCTGGCGCTGGTAGGCGGTCAGGAGCCGGTTCGGGATGCCGTGGCTGGTGAGGTGCTGAGCCCACAGGCGGCGCCGGAAGGAGCCCACCTCCCGTTCCAACTCGGCCATCGCCTCCGGGCGGGGGGAGTCGAGCGCGGCCACACTGTGCTCTTCAAGGTGTCTGAGCCCCTGGTTCTGGAGCAGGCCGAGCATGAGGGCGTCCAGATAGATGGAGCGCACGTACAACTCCCCGTACCCGAAGAACCGATCCTCGGCCCCGTCATCATTACGGACACCGATCACGCCCACGCCGTCGCGCAGGACGGCGGCGTGCCAGTCGACGGAGAGTCTGATGATCTCGCTGTCGGCCGGTTCGAGGTTCTGGGGGTCGGGTGGATAGTCCGCCAGGGTGGTACGCGAGGCCAAGGCCCACAGCCACTGGTGTGTCGCGGGCCAGCGCCAGTATCTGGGCTGGCGATAGAGGCGAGGAAGTCCTCTGCCGCTGGGAGTCACGAAGCAGACCGTGAACGGGCGTCCGGGCTCGATCTTCGCCTGACCTTCGACGAGGGACTGCGGGTCGAAGCCGACGGGCGCCGCGTCCCGGCGACCGGCCAGGCCGCGCAGCAGCGACAGTGGTGCCCCTCGCCTAGGCCGCAGGTGAATGGCGACCAGCCCGCAGGCGTCCGGCTCGTCGGATGCCCGTAGCGCCTCGACACCCAGGACCTCGACATCGCCGACGACGCGGTGAACGGGGTCGTGCCAGCGGCGAGGGTGATCGTCTCGCCCGTACAGCACACGGGCGGCCTTGTCGCTGTAGTACTCGCCGCGCGCCTCGGCGGTGGAGCGCACCTGCCGATGCTGGAGGATTAGCGGCCCGGGTGCCCACTCGGGGGTGGAGGGGAACCTGGCCTCGTAGACGGCGACAACGACCTGCCTCGCCAGTCGGGTCACCGGTAGTAGTCCTCGATGTCCGGAAGGTCGAGTCGGATGACATAGCGCGCCCGTTCCGAGTCGTCCGGGTCGACCATGAACCTCACCCGCTCGCCGGTCCGGATCGTCCGGAACCCCTCGGTCACGATGTCGGAGTACATGAAGGAGTGGTGCGTCTCGGTCTCGATGTCGCGGACCACGTACGTGCCCTGGCGGCCGTCGTGCCCGCTGCCCAGCGGCATGCGGTCGACGATGTGACCGAACCGCTGGCCGCTCGCCGTCCCGGCTTCCTCGATGCTCATCCGAGCTCCTCGACGCATCTGAAACCGACCGCGTTGCTGCACCCTCGGCGCCGGGACAACCCCTTGGAGGAGACCTGCAACGCCCGGTACGGGTTGTCGTAGGAGCCGCCGCAGATGACCACCTCGTTGAGGTTCTCCAGCACCGTGCCGGTGATCTCCCAGACGTTCCCGGCCATCTCCCGCACCCCGAACGGCGACACGTTCGCCGGATGCGCGTCGACCGGTCCGGGCATGGCCTGGCTGAGCCGCCCCCGGTCGAGTTCCTCCCGCCACGCCTCGTACGTGATCAAAGGCCGTCCGCTCCACGAGTCGGCGCAGTTGACGATCCCCAGGTCGATGTCGTCCCCCCAGGGGAACAACCGCCCGTCGCCACCCCGCGCGGCGGCCTCCCACTCCAGGGAGGTCGGCAGGCGCTTGCCCTCGAACCGGGCGAAGGCGTGGGCGCTCCAGTAGTTGACGCAGATCGCCGGATGGTTCTCGTACGCCGGGTCGGTGAAGTACTCCTGCACCTTGAGGCGTTCCTGCCACGGCTCGTGGGAGAACTCCGGTGGCTTGTCCGGGTGGTCCCACTGCTGCGAACCGTGCTCTCGTACGGCCTCCAGGAAGCGGTTGTAGCGGCCGACCGTGACGGGGAAGCGGTCGAAGCGCACCGGGCGCTCGACGCGCCGGAGCATCAGGTGGTGACTCGGCCCGACGAGGTACGCGCCCGCGGGCAGGACGCAGTCGTCGGCCGGATCTTGCGGCGCCTGGCGGGAACGCCGGTAGAGAAACTCCCGGACCTGCTCGGTCAGACGCGGACCCGCCTCGACGGCCGACTCCCGGCCGGACGGTGTGCGCAGGTGTTCGGCCGCCAGCAGCTCCTGGTAGGCCGAGTGCGCGAACGCGATCCCGGACGAGTCGACGGGCCGGAAGAACTCCTTCAACCGGAAGGCGCCATAGGTCAGCCGCCCTCCCTCGAAGAGCGATATGCCCAGCTCGTTGACGAGCTCGACGAACGTGAACGTCGTACGGCCACGCAGGAAGGCCGAACCGAAGTACTCGACGATCGACGGCAGAGCATCGGCGAGACCGGCCGAGGACGCCACCCGCGTCATGTGCCGCCAGGCGAGATCGACGAGGTGCGGGCGGCCGTCGCCGCCGTCGAGCTCCAGCTCGCGTGCCAGGCGGAGTTCGAGGGGCGTCCCGGCGTCCGTAGCGTCCTGGAGCCGCAGCGCCGAGAAACGGGGCACGCGCAGCGGGTTCACACCCTGCGCATGGAGCTGCTGGACGAGCTTCTCCGACACCAGCGCGGTGCCGTCCAGCAGCCGTCGCACCTGCGGGGAGTCCTCAAGGAAGGAGACCCGCGAGCTGGTGACCACCGCGGACTCCGCCGACAGCACCTGGGCGAGCTCGGTGAACAGCTCCAGGAACCCCTCCTGGGTCATCGACGGCACCGCCTCGTCGAGGCCGTCCAGCGCGCACGCCACCGACCCCGACCGCGCGAAGTAGTGGAAGACGTCGAAGACGTACGAGTTCTCGACGGCCATGTACGGCGCGAGCGTGCGCGTGACGAACTCCCGGAACTCCTCGTCGCGGCCCTTGAGGCTCATGTCGAAGTAGAAGCGGTAACGGCGTCGGCTCGCCGTCGCCGACCCGGCGACCAGCTGCTTGAGCAGCGTCGACTTGCCGCTTCCCGAACGGCCGACGATGAGCAGGTTCCCGCCCGAGGAGGCGACCTCGTCCAGCAACCGGTCGGCGGCACCGATCCGGGAGATCCGCTGCTCGCCGGTACGTTCGTCCGTGGTGAGCAGGTCACCGGATATCGTGAGGCCCGCCGGGTCGAGCAGCTTCGGGTAGGCGCCGAAGACGTCCGCCAGATGCCGGTCCAGATCGACGAAGGCGTCCATGAAACGGTCGTAGGTGACGATCCGATAGTCCTCCCCGAGCGGGCTCGGGACCACGGGGACGCCGTCCTCCTCCAGGATGAGAAACCGGGTGAGCTTGGGCAGCTGGGTCTGCAGCAGCTCACCGCCGGTGGCCTCCAGCACCGCGGCCACGTCGTCGACGTTCCTGCTGAGCAGCAGCTCGACGTACTCGCTGCGCAGCCCCCGTTCGCGGAAGAAGAGCTGGTAGACGGTGTTGCGCGACAGCTCGAAGCGCTTGACCGGCTTGTAGTCGAGGGTCAGGTAGAGCCCGGCGAGAAACTCCGCCTTGAGCGCCACCTCGGGGGAGAGCTTGGGCACGTCCCCGGTCAGGATGCCGCTGCCGGTGCTGCCGAACCAGGCCAGCACGTCCAGCAATCGGCGTACGGCCGTCAGCCCGTCCTCGTCGGCGATCTCGTAGCCGTCGTGGGCCGACCGGTTGCGCAGGCGCTGGATGTCGCGCAGCGAGTCGAGGACGCCACTGCTGCGAATGTGCGGCTGAGCCCCCTTGATCAGCTCGCTCAGGGCCTTCCCGCCGGGGTCGCCGGGGACGTTGTGGTGCCGCCAGAGCTGTTTGAGGATCCGTTCGGTGATCTTCCCGACCAGCGAGATCGCGTTCTCGGGGTAACCGTCACCGAGCGACTTGATCGGCCGCTCGAAGTCCAGGCCGAGGTGACGGGCGACGCGGGAGTGGTCGTCCAGCTCGTTGCGGAGCTGGTAGAGACGGCTGTCGAGCTCCACGCTGCTCACGCTTTCACCCCGAATACGAAGGCGAACCGGTCGAGGCACTGTAACTCGGCACCCGGATGCCTACCCCGGATTTCCTCGATGCCCTTTTCCAACTCTGCATCATCGAAGCTGGAAAGCAGTGACATGTAGCGGTTTCGGACCATTCGCAGATAACGCTCGGTGCTGAAAGCGAGCGGGAACTCGTCGTAGGTGAACTCCGTATCGAGTCCGCTGCCGCTCATCGCGTCGGCGATGCCGACGGGATCGGGCTGGCGCTCGCGGAACAGCCTCAGCGCCGCGTCGAACAGCGGGTAGTCGATGCTCGTCGGCAGCATGACCACGAGCATCCGCCCACCCGGCCGCAGGAGACGAGCCAGCCCGTCGAGAACCCGTGGCGGATCGGCGACGTGGTGGATCACTTCCTTGAGCAGGATCGCGTCGTAGCCGTCGTGCGGAGGTCGTACGCGCTGCTCCGCGAGCTCCTCGGCCCCGGCGCGCAGCGGGACCAGACGCTCATGGGCGGGAAGCTGGTCGAGCATCGCGGGGGAGGGGTCGGCGCAGACCACCACCTCGGCGTGCTCCGCGAGCTCCCGCGCGTACAGGCCGGTCCCGCCCCCGACGTCCAGCACCCGGTGATCCGGGGTGATCCGCAGCTGGTCGAGAATGTTTCCGGTCATCCATTGAATGAATTCCGGACTGTATGCCCAGTTCTCGTCATATTTGTCAGCGAGGCGATCGTAGTGAGCCCGCGTGACATCGCTCCGCACGAGACATTCCCTCCAAGCCGAGACACCAGGGCAAGCCAAGGGTCCAACGGACGGTGAGGTGGGTCAAGGCTGCTCCGAAAGCGGGATTGGTCATGCTCTTTTGGAGGGGTGTGGATTTGATAGGAGCGAATTCAGCAGTGGATTACCGTACGAGGCCGTGCAGCAGGGCGATCCACATCGCGTCCGCCTCCCGGGCCTGCCAGCGGTCGCTTTCCTCGATCGAGCGGTGCCGTCGCGTACGGCGGATGAACCTCAGCCCGCCCGCCTGGCACAGCTCGTAGAACAGGCCACCGCAGTCGCAGGTCCACTTGCGTACCCGGGCCTGCCCGTCCCCGCGCGGAGGGTGCCAGGTCAGTGCCTCGCAGTGGGAGCGGGCGGGGAGGACGTGCGGGCTGAGGCAGCGGGGCGAGTAGTCCCAGCTGACCACAATGTCACTGTCCGCTCAGCTGGAACCAGACCACGCGCCCGGCCAGGGTCTCGTACCAACCCCAGGCCGAGGACAACTCCTGCACCAGCCAGAGCCCGCGCCCTCCGCCGCTCTCGGGACTCACGTCCGCGCAGAGGCGAGGCCGCTGCCCGACCGATCCGGCGTCGACGACATCGATGTGGAGCGTTCCAAGATGGTTGGCGACGGCGATGATGACCCGGCCATCGGGGCATCGGCCGGAGTCGGAGTGGCGGATCGCGTTGGTGAGGAGTTCGGTGACGAGCAGCAGCGCGTCGTCGGTGTGCGGATGGTCGAGCCCTTTCAGCAGGTCGCGGACGTAGCGACGAGCCCGGGGAACGGCCGCGACCTGGGCGGGCACCTCAACCTGGCCCAGTAGCCGCAGCGCCCTCACCGCGTCCTCCGCGTGATCCGCTCGCAGACCTTCCGCGCCCTGGTCCGGGTGCCGTGCTCGCACCCTCGCTCCCAGCTGAACGCCGAGACGTGGTTTTGCTGCTCGGCCGTGGGCCTTGGTCGTCCGGGTGGAAGGAAGATCTCCATACTCGGCTGCCGTCCGGGCGGGAACCGGACCACGGAGTCAACCCCAAGATCGTTCAACTCCCAGGCCAGCTCCACCAGCTTGCCGCCCCACTCCTGAAGATCATGCATTCTCATTTTCTCGCCGCCCCTCCATCGGTCCATATAACTCAGGACAACTGTTTGGGAGCTCTCCGTCACCGACCATGGGTAGGTGTGGAAGCATCTGAGGCAAGCTTGCATCCAGCTCCTAGGACTATGCAAGGCGTGCAGATACATTGATTGCATTAATTGCGCCGCAATGATCATCGCCAGATTTTGAACGCATCATTCGTCCAGAAAGGTCGCCGTTGTCCAGCAGGCGCCATGCCCCCACAGTCCGGTTGCGTCGTCTCGCCGCCGAATTACGACGACTTCGCGAGGCCGCTCAGCTGACTCGCGAGGACGTAGCCACCCGGACTTCAATCAACGAAGCCACTCTGTATCGCATCGAGACCGCGAAGACTCGTCCGCAGACGCGCACTCTCGCCGCTCTGTGCGACGCCTACGCGGTCACGGCCACCCAGCGAGCCGAACTCGTGGATCTCTCCAAAGCGGCTGCTCAACGAGGCTGGCTCCGGTCCTTTTCCTCCGAGTTGCCCGAGCAGTACACGACCTACATCGGTTTTGAGGCCGAGGCATACTCGGTGTCGAATTACGAGTCGTTGTTCGTGCCGGGTCTGCTCCAGACCGAGGACTACGCTCAGGCCGTCATCCGAGGAGTGCTGCCCACCGCCAGCAGGGATGAGATCGATAGCCGTGTCCAAGCCCGCATGGAGCGACAGCAACTCCTGTTCGGTGAGTCTCCCCTCCGGCTCTGGGGCATTATTGACGAAGCCGCTGTACGCCGCCGCGTCGGCGGCTCGCAGGTGATGCTGGCCCAGCTTCGTCATCTGATGAAAGCAACTGACCTCCCTCACGTGACCCTTCAAGTCATCCCGTTCGAGGTAGGCGCTCACCCGGGCATGCCAGGTTCGTTTGCACTTTTACAGTTTTCGCAGCCTGACCCGGCGGTTGTCTACGTCGACAGCATGGCGGGAGATCTTTTCCTGGATGCGGAAACCGACGTCGAGCGGTATACCCTCATATTTGAGCACCTCCGCGCCGTGGCACTGGGCCCCGACGACTCGTGCTCGCTGATAGCCAAGATCGCCAAAGATGCGACGTGAGGGAGGCGAGATGACCGCCCTGGATCTGTCGGGCGCAGCCTGGCGTAAGAGCACCCGCAGCAGCGGCAACGGCCAGTGCGTCGAGGTTGCCACGCTTCCCCATGAGCGGGTCGGAGTCCGCGACAGCAAAGATCGGACTGGTCCCGCTCTGATCTTCACGTCTATTGAATGGCATGTCTTTATCGGTGGCATTAAGAGTGGCGAATTCGACGATCCAGCTATCTGATCCCGCAATGAAACCGGTCCGGAGACGGGGGTGAAACGGGCGGCACCGGCGGCTACCGCTCGCGCGCCGCAATGAGACCGATCCAGAGACCGGGGTGAAACTCCAAAGCGGCGCGGAGTCGAGTCGCCTCGCCCTGAAGGCCGCAATGAGACCGGTCGCGAGGACCGAGGTGAAACGATCGTCATCTCGCGCTTGCCGGTGGCGTTGGCACGCCGTAATGAGACTGGTCGTGAGGACCGGAGTGCAACTCGTACGGGATGAACGTCTCCGGTGCCCGCCCCTCACCCCCGCAATGGAACCGGTCGCAAGGACCGGGGTGCAATCGGTGTCTGTCCACGCCGGATCGTAGGCGACCTTGACGCCGCAATGAGACCGATCGCGAGGATCGGGGTGAAACCTGCAAGGTCTGATCAACGGCCTGTACGGCATGTTGCAGCCGCAATGAGACCGGTCCGGAGATCGGGGTGAAACCGGGAAGTGGAACGTATGCTGCTGCTCCTTCGAGCTGCCGCAATGAGACCGGTCCGGAGACCGGGGTGAAACACCTCGGGCAGCGGGGTGCCGGTCGCGACGGCGGCGCCGCCGCAATGAGACCGGTCCGGAGACCGGGGTGAAACGGCCGAGCTCGGCCGCGAGGTCGTCGGCACGCACGAGCCGCAATGAGACCGGTCCGGAGACCGGGGTGAAACAGGGTACGCAGCTGGTCGGCAGTGCGGCCGACGATCTGCCGCAATGAGACCGGTCCGGAGACCGGGGTGAAACCGGTGCCGCCGTAGCCGGGGCTCCCCCACGCATTTGCGGTGCCGCAATGAGACCGGTCCGGAGACCGGGGTGAAACGGGCGACCTCTCCGAGGACGACAGCTCGCACACCTACGCGCCGCAATGAGACCGGTCCGGAGACCGGGGTGAAACTACGTCTCTGGGGTGTGATATAGGTCACAACACGACCGCCGCAATGAGACCGGTCCGGAGACCGGGGTGAAACCTTGGTGCTGGTCGGGATTTACCCTCGGCGCTGGATGGCCGCAATGAGACCGGTCCGGAGACCGGGGTGAAACGGTTCGCGAGCTGGCTTTATGACCATGAGTAACTACGCTGAATCGACGCGATGTCCTGTTTGGTGCTTCAAGTGTTCGTTTGAACTTCGGAACCTCCCGGGAAAAGTGGGCGTGCTTGGGGTTCCTAACCGCCGCAGAGACGGGTGGAGCAAGACAAGGTTTCCGCCGGGACGAGGATCAGACACTATGCGGTTTTCAAATGGCGAGTCGTGCGTACGCGTGCCAGAAATCAGGTGACCGTCACGAGAAGCGGAGCCAGGACGCCGTCGAAGGTGCGGCCGGGGATGCGTTGGCGTTCTGCGCCGTAGACGTTGAAGATGCCGAGGGCTGGCCAGGAGGTGGAGGCGACCGTGGGGACGCGGTCGCGGGGGGCGAGGGCGGGGTGGTCGAGAAGGCACCTCACGGAGGGGAGATCGAGGGCGGGCCGCCAGAGGGGCCAGAGCATGACTGAGGTAGGGCCGGTTCGGTGCCAGAGAGTGGCGCGGAGGCGGTGACCGTCGCCGGTGATGCGGAGGAGGGGCAGGGCCATGGTGGCCAGCCAGGTGGCTCCGGGGACGCCGCTTTCCCGGCCGGGGCGGCCCTCGGTGTCGTCGCTGTTGCTGCGCAGCACCCGGTGGTCGAGGTATTCGCCGGTGAATCCCTCGACCCGTCGCCAGCCGATGAGGGCTTCCAGGAGTCGCTCCGGTTCGTGCCGTACCGCCTCCAGGGGTTTCTCGAAGAACGTGCGTAGCTTCTGCTGCCCGCTGGGGGCGGTGAACGGTGTGATGGCGCAGCGGCCCTGCTTGTCGAGGGCGAGGTCGGTGACCAGGGACGGCAGCCAGGTTTCCACAGCCTCGGGATGACTCGCCATCAGCTGGTGGAAGTCCTCGCGGGATCGGCGCAGTGGGTCCTTTCCCGAGCCGGACGGTGGTGGGAAACCGGCTCCGCCGTCGGGGAGGACGGCTGAGTCGGGGATCGACGCGACGACACCGCGCAGGGCGTCCGCTATCTCCTCGGCCGTCTCGTACGGACTGTGCAGGATCGCGCAGGCGGTGGTATCGGAGAAGGAGAGCGCGGCGGGTACGTGGCAGATGTCGGCGCAGACGCGCAGGAGGCCCAGGGCGGCGAGGAAGCCGAGCGGGTCTCGTCCGTCGAGAGCGGGGAGCTCCGTGCTGAAGGTCGTCATGTCCGTTCCTCGCTGAGGGCCGAGCACCAGATGTCGGCCAGCCGGACCACGGCTTCCATCCGGGCGAGCCCCCAGCGGCCGTAGCGCTGATTGAGGCGTTCGAAGCGGCCCGGAGACGTCCAGTCGACCGACCGGGAGGTGTCAACCTCGATCGGCTGGCCGTCCCGCTCGATTTTGGTGGTCGGCGCGGGGTCGATGACCGGAGGGAACAGCGGACGGCTTCGTCCGTGGTGGCTGGCGATGAGGTGCAGGACCAGGTCGTGGTCGACGTCGCGTACGTCGACCAGCAGTGCTGTCGAGATCTGGGTGGAGAGCACCTCGTGGCGCATTGAAGCCGGATAGGACGCTCTCCGGCGGGCCTGCCGGAAGGCGGCGCGGTCGCCGGGGTTCATGCCTGACTTCGCGAGCGGTTCGTCGCTGGCCGCTGCCGCCCAGCGGTCGCCGCCGTGGAGCATGACCTGGAAGCGCGGGTCGCGTTTGCCCTCGTCATGCCAGAGGGCGGCGAGCCCGACGGCCTGGATGACCTTCAGCTCCATGCCCAGGTTGCGGGCGAACTCCTCGGCCTTCTCCGCCACCTCTCGCTGGTGGACGGCCAGGGAGAGCTTCGCGGCGGAGATGGAGGACCCTGCGGCGGTGGTGTCCTCACGGAACGCGGTGGTTCCGAACGACAGGAGGAGGGCGCCGGTGTCGATGTGGTGGATCAGCCGACCCTGGGAGCGGCCGGTCAGCCGTCTGAGCATCGTCAGGTGAGGCAGCTCGTCCTGACCCGGTTGGGGTTTGCTCAGCGTGGATCGGAGCGACAGCGTGGGGTCCGGGGCCGGGGCGTCCTGGTGGTCGGATCGCAGGCGTTCGACCCAGGCTGTGACTTCGAGGGCGAGGTCGGGAGCGTAGGTTTCCATGGCGCGGACCAGGCTCGGGCCGACGCGGATTGTCATCCCGCCCCGAACACCGGACTGCGCGAGGTCGGCGATGTCGATCGCGGGCTCGCGGCTGTCGGGATGCCAGCCGTACTCGTCGCAACCGCCGTAGGAGGTGGGGACGACGACGAGGTCGGACGCGCGGATCTTCGCTGGGCCGACCACTTCGGCGCTGCCGCGTGGGCGGTAGCGCAGCACGGACCTGCCGCCGGGCGGGACGGCGATGTCGGGGAGGTGCTCGGCCTCCAAGTCGCTGATGTCGTCGCCGCCCGTTTCCCCGCGGAGCCAGCGTCTGACGTAGGGGAGCGGCAGCTCGATGCTCTCGGCCGAGGTCGGCGGCACCAGGCCGACGAGGTCGGGCCACAGGTCCTCGTTGTCGGGGAGGTCACGCCAGATCACCGTCACTTGGGGTCTCTCCCGGTCGATCCCGTGCAGGTAAGGATCCACCGGGATGTCGTTGAGGGGGATCGGTGAGGTGCGGGCCCAGACGTCCAGGTGGGCCCGGCCCAGGAAGGGGAAGTAGGAGCGAGGCTCGCGCAGCGTCGCCCACCGGCCGGGGGGCATGGCTCGGACCAGTGCGCGCAGTGCCGAGGGGAAGACGTCCATGCCCGTCGATCCGGCGGGGAGCCGCGCCTTCTGCGAGTGGGTGAGGGGCGTGCCTCCCTGCTCGCACAGCCAGGCCCAGGTCGCCGGACGGGCCGTGTCGTACACGCCGTCGGAGTCCGCCGAGCCGTGCAGCACGACCGCCGAGGCCACGGTCTTCTGATCGCCGAGGCGGTTCAGGCGGCCGAGGCGCTGGATGAGCGCGGGCAGCGAGGACGACTCGGTCACGAGCGCGTCCAGGTCGATGTTCGCGCCGACCTCGATCGTCTGGGTCGCCACGACGAACATCGGCTCGGCGGACGCGCGGTCCCGGCCCGCCCTAATGCGCTCGTAGTGGTTGGACAGCAGGTAGTCGCGGTCCAGCGGACGGATTTTGCCGGTCAGCAGCACGCAGCGGCTCTCGCGGTCGGTGCGCAGGAGCTCGAACACGGCTCGCGCCCGCGCCACGGTGTTGACGACGACACCGACGACCGGGTGTTCGCGGTGAAGCTCCCGCGCCCAGTGGGCGAGGGCGTCGGGCATCACCTTCGCCGTGTTGGCCTTGGTGGTTGGCACGTCCACCAGGTGGAGCCGTTTGGATGCCTTCAACCGCTTGGACGCTTCCTCGTGGTTCTCGTCCGCCTCGGTGATGCCGTGCACGTTGGCGGTGTCGGCCTCGGGGCTGGCGGACATGCTGACCACGACCGGCCGGATCGAAGCCGGTGTCTCGTCGCAGGTCGTGGCCCCGCGCACGCTCGCCAGGAACGCCTCCGAGAGGTGGGCCTCGTCCACCACGATCAGGCTGTCGGTGCCCACCAGTGCCGCGTCGATTGGGCGCAGGTATTCCCCGACACCGTAGCCGCGGAAGAGGAACCGGCTGCCCACCTGATCGACGGTCCCGACGACGATCGCGTGCCGGTCAGGTCGCTCGACCCACCGCCACGACCAGTTGACCCCGCCGCGCATCCGGGTCACCTCCACCGGAGTTTCGGCGGTGTCTCCATCCACCCGGAGGGCGGCGGCGACCTTGGCCGCGAGGCTGTCGTCTTCGGAGGTGAGGAGAGCTTTGGCGATGGATTCGGCGTGCCGGTACGCCTCGTCGACGATGAGCCGACGGTCGACCACGAAGAAGACGCGCCTGGGAACTCCGATGCGAGCCTGAGCCCTGCCGAGGGCCGCCGCGAAGAGGGCGACATCGATCACGGACGTCTTCCCCAGGCCGGTGGGGACGTCGATCAGCTCCGGCCAGCCCTCCCGAACCACCCGTTCGAGAAGCGCGGTCTGCCAGGGGAAGGGCTCGTACCCGTGAACCTCCTTGTAGAAGGCGGGGAAGTCGGTGACGGCGAAGGCACTCATCCGGAGATCCCCTCGGGAACGAAGAGGCCGAGGCCGAGATAGCGCAGCGAACCCGCGATCACCGGTCCCACCACCGGCCGGTCGAAGACGACCCGGGTGTGCACGATGGGCTTCTTCGGTCGGTTGGACGGGAGGGATCCCGGCCGGGGACGCCAGATCGCCCCGCGTGTCAGCGGCGCCGTCGAGACCTCGACGTCGATGACGTCGGGAAAACCGGCCCGGCGCAGCGACTTGGCGACCATCTGCTCGTACGAGCGACCGGGACGGGCGAAGCTGTCGGTCATCATCGGGGTGGCCGTGACCCAGGTGCGAGTCCCCTCCGCCCGGCCGGTCCACCGGCCGCGACGCAGGGTACGCAGATTCTGACCCTGGCCGAGCCGTAGGGGCTCACCGGGCCAGGGGGTGAGCCTGGTCAGCGGGTCGGCCATGACGGCCTTGGCCAGCCGGTTCCAGTCTTCGGCGGGCATGTGGCGAGGGAGTGCCAGCGCCACTCCCAGGAGGTGGCCGTCGGAGTGTGGCTGGTCGATGTCGGGAAGCGCGAGGAAGGCGACGTGGGTCTTATCGTCGGCCCCGTGCCCGCTCACCTGGGCGGGGATCGGCTCGGTGACCCTGGACATGACGGCCTTGCGCAGGGCGAGCGTGAGCCGGGCGACCTGATCGCCGCTGATGCGGGCGCTGGGCCGCTCGAATCCCCAGACTATAAGGTCGTCCCAGGGGGAGAGGTGTGTCGGGGCGGGTTCTTCCACCGCCACGACCTGCGAGTACGGCAGCGCCCGCGCGGCCTCCCACGCTCTCCCACCACGGTCGTAGGCGTCTCGGAGCGCATCGGTGTAGCCGACGTAGGGTACGCGCAGCTCGATCGCGCCGGGGGTGCCGAGCGCGACCGGGGCAAGCTCCGACCAGGCCGGTTCGTCGTCGGGCAGGGAACCGGTCACGGTCACCTCGGCCTGGCTGGTCGAACGGCCGACGTACGGCACCCGCCGGGCCAGGGCGCCGAGCTTGGCGAGCACGCCGGGGTCGGGGTCGGCGCCTGGCCACACCACGGCGAACCGGTCGCAGGCCGGGGTGACGAACGCGCGGCTGCGCGCCCCGTTCGTGCGGCCCGGCCAGGTCTGGCTGCCGCTCTTCTGCTCGGTCTGGTTCGTCACCACGTAGGAGTCGGTCCGGCCCAGCCGGGCGTCATCCATGGCCGCATGCACCACCGGCGCTCCGGCACTTTCCAGCCAGCGCAGGGCGTCCCAGTCGTCCGCCCGCACCGCCGAGGCGGCCAGGGCGCAGAACAGCCGGGCCGGGTGAGGGGGCCATTCGGCCCGGCTGGGCCGCATGTCACCGGCGTCGTAGCGGCCATGGCGCAGCCGCACCGTGAGAGTGAGCGCCACGGCTGTTACTCCTCGTCGGCGGCGGACTGGGCGAAGGCGAACTCGATCGCCTGCTGGAGCGAGGGGATCGGGGTGACCTCGATCGTGTCGTCGGCCATCGGCACACCCAGCCGGGCCGCCTCGTCGCGCAGCTCGTGATAGGCGTCCAGCGCCTCTCGTATGGAAACCTCAAGCTCTTCGACGCTGCCGCCGGGAAGCTCCAGGCCGACCGTCTCGGACGCCTTGGCCAGGTCGCAGCCCGAGCGCAGCCAGACCGACGGGCGTCCGAACGCCAGCCGGTCGCCGACGAGGGTGAGGGCGGCGAGCGTGGCGTGTCCGGCCACGCAGGCTTCGGCCGAGGCGTCACCGAAGCGCAGGCGCTCAAGGCCCGCGAAGGAGATGCTCGCGATCCGGCGGATCTCCGCGACGGTCGCTCCGCCCGGCACCGGGTTGGGGGCGATGTTGCCGTGCCCGATCTCGCTGAGCTTGCCGCCCTTCTTCTTCTCGCCGTCGGCGACGAACTTCCAGTGGTTCTCCGCCTTGGTCTTGTCGTCGACCGAGCCGGTGAGGTTCTGCGGGTCGAGGCGGCCTCCGCGTCGCGCGGCGAAGTGGGGGGCCACGCCGTACATGGTCGCGGTGTAGAGGCGGGCGAACTTGGGCCAGCGGCCCTTGCGGTGGGAGTCCCACGCGCCGAGCACGAGGGACAGGGGCTCCCGCTCGAACAGCGGGCGGACGTCGGCCACGCTGACGGCACGCAGCCGCTCGCCGATCGCGCTCTGGTCGAAGCGGACTCCTCCGATCGTGCTGTCGCGCAGGTAGGCGTCGGCGTAGCGGTGTGGGAAGTCGAGCGAGGTCAGCCGGATCTCGCCCCGGGACGTCTTCGTCCGGAGCTCGAACATCGGCAGGGTGAGACGGCCCGCGTCGCGGGCGTCGCGCAGGGCCTCTTCCAGCCGGTTGGACTGGGACTGCTCCTGGTCGATTGTGACCGTCTTGACCTGCTCGCCGTCGACCAGGCGATCGGCGACGACGTACTTCTTCGTGAGGTCCTTCTCGTTCTTGTCGGTGGGGAAGGTGGGGGGCATCACGACGTTGCCCGCACCGCCGACCGGTTGATATCTGGCTCGCACCACCAGCGCCGTGTGCTTCCTGTCGTCACCGAGCGCGCTCAGAAGACGCGCCGAAAGACTCGTGCTCACCGCGAACACCTCTCTGTGTTGCCTGACCGCGAGAAATTGCTTGAAGAGAGGGTGGCAGGCGGGACCGACAAAATCGGCCCGCCTGCGATACCGGCAGCAATAGGGGCTGCGGAGGTGCCTTGCGCGTACCTTCGAACGCGACCGATAGAACCGCAATGAGACCGCAACGTCCGAATAGTTCGGTTATCACGGAAGTATCGCTTAAGGTGGGATTTAGTCTAAAATAGAGACTTATTTATCTTCATGTGTGTACTGAGATCTTTATGGGTCTGCCGGAATGCTGATATCGCCAGATCGTGGCTGCGAGCAGTATTACTGCCGCTGGCCAGGCGACACTCTTGATTTTGATCTTCTTGCTGACTGCATGCTCGCCCATGGCGACCTCGCATTGTGAAGGCGGATCGTTGGTTTCGAGATGCGAGAGTAGCGGTCGAAGGGGTGTCGGGTGCGAGAACAAGGAAAGTCGCTACGCTAGAAATTCACGCTCCTTCGAACCCTTCTTATAGAGAAGCCTGCATCTTTTATGCTGATGAATAGGTAAAAATCGTATTTAAGGTCTTCAGGTGGATTCGCGGCTGATCAGGTGCCAGGCGACCTCGGTGTCCCGGTCGGCGGGGGCGAGATCGCCGGGCACGGCCAGGCCCAGGCGGGTGGCGGCTCTTAGGACGCCCAGGGCCAGCTCGTCGCCCATGGCGGCGATCGCGTCGCGGGCGTACGGGCCGGGCGCCAGGTCCGCCTCCCGGCCAGGCGCGTGCTCGAAGAGCAGCACGTGCCAGTCGGCCACGTCGCCGGTCCACAGCAGGCGCGGCGCAGGAACCCCCGAGGGAAGTGTCTGGTTGGCGGTGCGCTCGCGCAGCAGGTGTTCGGCGACCGGCGCGGCGGCGGGGGCCGCCTTCACGAAGAAGGCGGCCCCCGTGGTGGTGATGTGCGCGGCGAGTCCAGAGGTCAACCCGACGTCGGCCGACCGGATGCCGATGGCCGGGCCTGTCTGCTCCCGGACGGCCACGCGGGCAGAGGGCTGGTCCCGTGCCCAGACCGTCACGCGGATCGCGGGCCTCTATCTCGCTGACGGCCTGAGGCCACCGGCCTTGTCGGAGGCGATGCTGTGCCGGTTCGAGCACGGACCGAACCGGCCGGGCCCGGAGTACACGACGATGCTGGCCCGTGCCTACGGGGTGCACCCTGATCGGCTCGGGCTACGGCCACGGTGCGTGTGCGGGTACGGGGAGCAGAGATACGGTCGATCGGAGGCCCATCCCGGGTGGGCGTCGGTCCTGCTGCCAGGAGATGTGATGACCACAGCCAGTGGACTGCCCGCCATCCGAGAGTCGCTACGCCTGGCACTGCTGGACGCCCCCCACGGTGGGCCACTGGTCGTCGAACTCGCCGAGGCGACCGTTGAGCATTACGCCCTCAACTACTCCAAGCACCCGCCGTCCACCCTGTTCGACGAGGTACACGCCGCCCGCGGCCTCCTCGGGGACGCGCTGGCCGCCCCCGCCGACGCTACGACCGGCGCCGAGTTGCGCCGCGCCGCCGGATGGCTGTCCGGGCTGCTCGGCAACCTCGCGTTCCACCTGGCCGACCACAGCGGCGCCCGCGCGCACCTGGCGGTCGCCGCGGCGTTCGGCGACCAGGTCGGGGACGCCCGCCTGGCAGCGTGGGCGTTGGGAGCCCAGAGCATGGTGGCCCGCGCCCGTCACGACCAGATCGCCGCTCTCGCCTACGCGCAGGCTGGCGCCGTGAAAGCAACGTCTCCGCTGGTGCGGGCTCAGCTGCTGGGGTGGGCGGTACTGCCGTCGCTGGCTCAGCTGGGCCGGGCGGCCGAGGCTGAACGTGTTCTGGGAGAAGCGAGCAACCTCCTCGCCGCGGACCCCGCCGGCGGCGCCCCGGGGCGGTTCGGGTTCGACGCACCTGAGCTGGATCTGCACGAGGCGGAGGCATGGCTCGCCCTGGGCCGCACCGACCGGGCCGTGGGACGCGCCGAGGCGTCGACAGCGGGGTGCGTGCCGTACACGCCGGGCTGGGCGGCGGCGACGCTTGTGCTCGCCCAAGCGGAAACGCCGGTGCGGCCGGGGGATGCTGCCGCGCGGGCCCTCGATGTGCTGGAGCGAGTCCCGGCCGATCGGCTGCGGTCCACATCCCGGAAGCGCCTGCGGCAGGTGGCGGCCACGCTGGGCGACGCGGATATCACCACGGTGCGGGATCTCCACGAGCGGCTACGGACGCTTCCGCCGCCCATCGACGTCCACGGCCGCGGCGCCACCGCGTGATCAGCCCCAGCTTCCCGCATCGGAACGGGCTCGTACCAACCCCAGGTCGAAGACGACTTCTGCACTGGCCCGAGCCCCCGTCCTCCGTCACCGTCAGGACCCACCCCCGCGCGGAGGCGAGTGCGTTCTCCCGGCATCTCGGCAAGCACCTCACCGGAGCGGCAGCGCCGCAGGTGGGTCAGCCTGCTGATGGACGTGACCGACGGGGTGGGCCTCCCCTCCTACCGAGTTCCGGGTGGCGTTCGCCGGATACGTCGAACAGAACTCCCAGCCTGGTGCCCGCTGGGGCTGGGGAGTCGCCCCGCCGTATCAGCCATTCAGGGGCGCCGGGTGGATTCGCGGCTGACCAGGTGCCAGGCGACCTCGTCGTCCCGGTCGGCGGGGGTGGGGTGGCCGAGGGCGGTACGGGCGCAGCGGGCGCCCTGGTCGCGGAGGGACTGGGCGACGGTGGTGAGCCCCGCCGGGGCGGCGGCGTCGGAGTCGTCCCAGCCGCTGAGGGTGAGGTCGCCGGGCACGGCCAGGCCCAGGCGGGTGGCGGCCCGCAGGACGCCGAAGGCCAGCTCGTCGCCCATGGCGGCGATCGCGTCGCAGGCGTACGGGCCGGTGAGCAGCTCGGCCGCGAGCGCCTCGGCCTCGTGGGTGCTGTTGACGGAGCAGACGGCCACCCGGACCTGCGACCAGTCGCCGCCGGTCTCGGCCCAGGCGTCGCGGTAGCCGCGCAGGCGCTGGCGGGTCACCCGGAAGGTCGAGGCGTCGGGGTCGATGCCCGGGGACGCGTCGTCCGAGGTGGTCCCGGAAGCGGCACCGGGGGAGGGGACGCGGGCAGTTCTGGAACCGGCACCGGACGCGTCGTCGGTTCCGGAATCGGTGTCGATGGTTCCAGGACCGCAGGTGCTTCCTGGACGTACGACGCCGGGGACACCGAAGGCGACGCTGGAGACTCTCGCGCGGTCGAGGGGGAAGCTCAGCACCCCCGGGCGCCGGGCCCCCGCGAAGACCTCGCGGCCCACGGCTGTGGCGGCGGCGCGATCGTCGGCGGCGACGAAGGAGAGGCCGTCGCGGCGCGGGCCCCCATGGACCACGGCGGGCAGGCCGGTGGCGGAGATGGCGTCGATGACGGGGTCGTCGTCGGCGGTCGTCCAGACCACGAAGGCGTCGACGGCGGCCTCGGTGACCCGGTCGACGTCGGAGGTGCTTCCGGTGACGGGGACGAGGGTGAGCGCCATGCCGTGGTCGGCGCAGACCTGGGCGACGCCGGACAGGAAGCGGGTCGCCTGCGGGTCGTCGAAGGCGTAGGTGAGGTGCTCGCCGAGGACGACGCCCAGGTTGCCGGTCCGGCCGCTGCGCAGTGACCGCGCGCCGGGGTGTGGGCCCGGATAGCCGAGGCGTTCGGCGGCCTCGCGGACCTTGGCCCGCGCCTCGTCGGAGACCCGGCCCGGCTGGCCGTAGGCGTACGAGACGGTCATCACCGACACCCCTGCCGCGCGGGCGACCTCCGCCATGGTCACCCGGCGCCGCGCCGTCCGTCCGCTCATGGGCCGAGGATATCTGTGTATCGATACACAGCTGATTTGTGTATCGTTACACACATGTCAGGTGGAAAGAGCGGAGTCCGGGCGCGTACGGCTTATATGGGGTTCGCCGCGTTCGGTGTCTTCTGGGGAGTGTGGGGTGCCTCGGTGCCCGCGATCCGTGCCCAGGCGGAGCTTGGTGACGGGCAGCTGGGTACGGCGCTGCTGTTCATCGGGGCGGGGGCGCTGCCCGCGATGCTCGTCACCGGGAGGGCGGTCGACCGCTGGGGGCTGCGGGTGGCCGCGCTCCTGCTGGTGACGCTCGGCGCGGTGGGGACGCTGGTGGCCGTGGCCGGACGCGACGTCTGGAGCCTGTCGGCGGGGCTGGCGCTGCTCGGCGCCTCCTCGGGGGCGGCCGACGTCGCGATCAACTCGGCGGCGGCCTCGGCGGAGCGGGCGTCCGGCAGGCCGGTCATCACCCGCGCGCACGGCACCTTCTCCGCCATGGTGGTGGTCGGCAGCCTCTCCGCCGGACTGCTGCTCGGCGGCTTGGGGGTACCGGTCGTCGTGCCGTTCCTGCTGGTCGCGGGGGTGGCGGTCGGCGCGGCACTCAGCGTCGTGGCCGACTGGCGAGCGGCTTCGGTCACCGGGGGAGCCGCGCCGGACGCGGCGGAGACCATCGCAGTCGCTTCGGTCACCGCGGGAACCGCCCAGGATCCGGCGGGGATCGCTCCGGCCGTCGAGGTGACCGTCCCGGACGCGCTGGGAGCCGCCTCGGTCACCGAGGGAACCGCTCCGGGCGCGGCGGGGGCCGGGCGCAGGTACGCCGTACGCCTGTTCCCGTTGCTCGTGGTCGGCGGCCTGGGCGCGCTGGCCTTCGCGGTGGAGAACGCCCACCAGAGCTGGGGCGCGGTCTATCTGGCCGACGTGGCCGACGCGGGGCCCGCGCTCGCCGCCGCGGGCCCGGCGGTGTTCGCCGCCGTCGTCGCGCTCACCCGTTTCGCGGCCGGTGCGGTCGGTTCCCGGTACGCCGCGACCGTGCTCGCCTGCGGCGCCGTGACGGCCGCGGCCGGGACCGCGCTGGTGTCCGTCGCGACGGCCGTCCCGGTGGTCCTGCTGGGACTGGCCCTGGCCGCGGCCGGTACGGCGGTGCTCTTCCCCATGCTGATGGGCGTGGTCGCGGCACACGTGGGCGAGGCGGCCAGGGGGAGGGCGACGTCCGTGGTGACCACGGTGGCCTACCTGGGGTTCCTCGCCGGTCCGGTCTACGTCGGACGCTGGGCCGAGGCGACCGGCCTGCCGGGGGCGATGGTGGCCGTGGCCGCCCTGGCCGCCGCCCTCGTGGTGCTGGCGTGGCCCCTCCTGCGGCTGGCCGTCGGCACCGGCTCCCCGTGGGACTCGCCCCCGGCTCCCGGTCGACCGGAGGACGTCGCCGGTCGCACCCGATGACGGCCTGCGGACTTTCGATCTGCCGGAGATCACGACCTGCTCCGCCCGGGGGAGGGGCTGTTCCGGGTCCCCGCACACCTTCCGGTCCTCGAATGTGAGGAAGATGGCATAAGGTGACTCGTCGGTGCGTTCGGGATGGACGTACACGATGACCGCACGGCGGCCGCGAGAGCGGTATCAACCCCGGTCGAAGCCCGCCACCCCGGTGGGCTCCCGAACCGGGCGGAGTCTCCGTCTGGACGATGGACGGAGATCTGTTGACCTCGTACTTCGCCGTGCTCGGCTCGCCCGGCGCGTGGCGCTTCCTGCTTCCCGCCTTCGTCGCGCGCCTTCCGAACGCGATGCTCCAGCTCGGTGTGCTGCTGCTCGTGCACTGGTCCACCGGCTCGTACGGAGTGGCGGGTGTCGCCGCCGCCGCTGCCGCGGTGGCGCCCGCGCTGGTCGGCCCGCGGACCGGGCGGCTGGCCGACAGGTACGGTCAGGCGAGGGTGCTGGTCCCGCAGGTCGTCGTGCACGCCGCCGCGCTGGGCGCCCTGCTGGCGCTCGCCTCGGCGCACGCCCCGGCGGTCTCGCTGGTGGTCCTCTCGGCGCTGGCCGGGGCCACGATGCCGCAGGTCGGCTCGATGGTCCGTGCCCGCTGGGCGTACGTGCTCGGCGGGTCGGGCAGGCTGGACACGGCGTTCGCCCTCGAATCCATCACCGACGAGCTGACCTTCACCCTCGCCCCGGTGCTGCTCGTGGCCATCTCGACTGGGTTCTCACCGGTATGGGCGCTGTCGGTGGCGCTGGTCATGGTCGTGGCGGGGACGCTCGTGTTCGCCGGGGTCCGCGGGGGCGCTCCCGAGCCGATGCCGGTCCGGGTCCGTTCGCGGCGCGGCGTGCTGCGGCTGCGCGGGGTGGCCGTGCTCGCGGGGGCGTTCGTCGCCCTCGGTACCGTCTTCGGCAGCCTCCAGGTCGGCGTCACCTCCTACACCGCCGCCCTCGGCCAGGCCACCGCCGCCGGACCGGTGTACGCGACCTTCTCCGGCGCCAGCTTCGTCGGGGGCATCCTCTACGGGATGGTCCGCTGGCGGATCGGCGCCCCGGCCAGGCTGGCCGCCACCCTCGGGCTGCTCTCCGCCGCGACCGTCGCCCTGACGCTCGCCGGATCGCTCCCGCCGCTGTACGCCGGGGCCGCCGTGGCCGGGTTCGTCATCGCCCCGGCCGTCATCACCGGCTACACCCTGGTCGAGGGACTCGTCCCGGCCGAGGTCAGGACCGAGGCGTTCACCTGGCTCAACGGCTCCGTCGGCGTGGGCATCGCCGCGGGGGCGGCCGTCGCTGGCCAGCTCGTGGACCGCTTCGGCGCGGCGTTCGCCTTCCTCGTCCCCCCGGTCACGACCGGCCTGGCCGCCCTGCTCGTCCTGGCCCTCCTGCGCCGCCTGCGGCCGGAGACCGACGGCGTCCCGGCCCGCGAGCTGGTCGCCGCGGCCTGACACCCGCCTGCTAGGGAAGTCCGGGGGCGGGGGCGGGGGCGGGGGTCAGGCGGTCGCGGCCTGGCGGGCGCGGCGGGCCTCGCGGCGCTCGACGAAGCGGGAGGCGGTGGTCTCCAGCCGGGCGAGGAAGTCGGAGAGCTCGTCGCGGGCCTTCTCACCGTCGGCGCCGAGGTTCTTCAGGTTGAACACGTCCCACTGGCGCAGCACCGGCTGCAGGACGTCGTCCATGTGCAGGCGCAGGTCGTAGATTCCGGCGTTGGCGATGGTCATGGCCTTGCGGGTGAAGCCCTCGATGCCGGATCCCGGCATCTGGAAGGTGGTGACGACGTCGGTCACGGCGCGCATGGTCTGGTCGGGGGCGAGCTGGAAGGCCGCGTTGAGCAGGTTGCGGTAGAAGAGCATGTGCAGGTTCTCGTCGGCGGCGATCCTGGCGAGCAGCCGCTCGCAGTTCGGGTCCTCGGAGGCCTTGCCGGTGTTGCGGTGCGAGATGCGGGTGGCCAGCTCCTGGAAGGAGACGTACGCCACCGAGGCGAGCACGCCCTCGTAGGAGTTGGTGAAGCCCTCGCTCATGTGCACCATCCGGGCCCGCTCCAGCGCGACCGGGTCGACCGCGCGGGTGACCGTCAGGTAGTCGCGGATGGCGGTGCCGTGGCGGCCCTCCTCGGCGGTCCAGCGGTGCACCCAGGTGCCCCACGCCGCGTCGCGGCCCAGGGTCGTGGCGATCTCGTGGTGGTAGCTGGGGAGGTTGTCCTCGGTCAGCAGGTTGACGATGAGGGAGATGCGGGCTTCCTCGGGGATCTTGGTGTCGGTCTCGACCCAGGCGTCCCCGCCGTAGAGGCCGTCGTAGTTTCGCCCCTCCGACCAGGGGACATACTCGTGCGGGAACCACTCCTTGGCCACCTTGTGGTGCCGGTCCAGCTCCCCCGCCACGACAGGCTCAAGCTCGAGCAGCAGCTCGGTCTCACTGAACTCTCGCATCAGGTTTCTCCCTCGAAGACTACGCAACCGTAACCTACGTTAGCGTAGGTAAGACCGTAGTAGGTACGTGCTGCATGTCTCATTTACTCACCCATGGGCGATTCAAGGGAGCCGCTTCGCCGTCAACCGAGACCGATCGGCTGGCGGGGGTGCCGGGTGTCGTCCGGGCCGGGCTGGGCGGGAATCGTCATACCCCGGACCTTCACGGCCGACCGGCCGGTCGCGCCGTCGCGGTGGTCCGCCCAGAGGGCGGCCATGAGGATCAGAGCCATCTCGGAGAGCACCAGCAGCCGTTGCACCAGGCCGTAGTGCTCGGCGCCGTCGATCAGGTCCGAGACCAGCGAGCCCGGGTGGGCGGCCAGGAACCAGGCGAGGAGCACCGCCGACAGGACGGAGACCGCCGCCAGGGGCCCGTTCCCCGACCGGCGGCCGAGCATCCACCCCGCGCAGGGCAGCGCGGTGAAGACCACGGCCGCCGACCAGCGGTGGATCTCCCCGGCGGCGGAGACGACGCCGGGCGCCGCGTCGGTGGGGAACGCGGCGGTGAGCAGGAGGCCCAGCGTCGCGGCCACGAACAGCGCGCGCGGCGCCGCGCCGCGCACCGGCTCCACCCGGGCCAGCAGGTACGCGACCCACAGGCAGCCCATGGCCAGGGCGATCGTGCCGCCCACCGTCGCCCAGGCGCTGTCGTCGAGCAGCGCGTAGTCGCTGATCAGGCCGTTCAGCGGGCTCACCGTGTCCGCCGCGACCAGGTGCGCGTAGCCCATCGTGGCCAGGGCGACCAGTGGCCCGGCCACGCCCGGCCAGCGGGACGGCGGCTCCTCGCTCATCGCACCACCTCCTGGTAGATCCGCTCGAACCGGGTCAGGGAGGTGTGGTGGTCGTGGGTCAGCGCGATGGAGCGGCTCGCGGCGCCCATCGTGGCCCGTACCTCGGGGGCGGCGAGCAGGGCGCCCAGGTGCCGGGCCAGCTCCTGGACGTCTCCGGGCTGGAACAGGTGGCCGTTCTCACCGGGCCGTACCAGGTGCGGCAGGGCCATCGCGTCCGCGGCGACGACCGGCAGGCCGCTGGCCATGGCCTCCAGCGTGGCGATGCTCTGCAGCTCCGCGACGCCCGGCATGGCGAAGACGTCCCCGGCGGCGTACACCTGGGGCAGCGTCTCGTCGGGGACGAACCCGAGGAAGGACACCCGGTCCCCGACCCCGATCCGGTCGGCCAGCTTGGCGAGCGCGACCCGCTGCCCGCCGGTGCCCGCCAGCGCGATCTGCGCGTCGGCGCCGTTGAGCACGTGCGGCAGGGCGCGGATGAGCTGGTCCAGCCGCTTCTCCTCGTCCAGACGGCCGACGAACACGATCGTGTCCCGGTCGGGCAGGCCGAAGGCCTTGCGGGCCCACGCCTTCGGCTCGGCGCGCGGCTGGAACCTCGCCAGGTCGATGCCGCAGGAGATGGGCTCCACCGGCGGCCCGAAGCCCTTGCCCGTGAGCAGCCCGGCCGCGATCTCGGTGGGCGTGGTGACGCGGTCGGCCTTGGAGAAGACGCGGTTGAAGTCCTTCCAGGCCAGCGCGCCCGCCTTCTCGCGCAACCGGGCGGGGATGTGCGCGAACTGGAAGAGGTTGTCCGGCATGAAGTGGTTGGTCGCCACGACGGGGATGCCCGCGCGCCGGGAGGCGGAGATCGCCGCGCGGCCGACGATGAAGTGCGCCTGCACGTGGACCACGTCGGGGGCGATCCTGTCGATCAGCCGGTCCAGCCTGGTCGGCACCGTGACCCGCATGGTCGGGTGGACCAGCACCGGCGCCGAGCGCAGCCTGTGCACGGTCACCCCGTCCACGTGCTCGGTCCTGCCCGGCCCCTCGTCCGAGGCGCACACCACGTGGACCTCGTTCCCCCGCTCGGCCAGCCCCTGGGCGAGCCGGTGGGCGAAGTAGGCCGCACCGTTCACATCCGGCGGGTAGGTGTCCGCCCCGATCAGCACCCGGCGGGGCCGGGCGGAGAGGAGGGCGGGACCCTGCGCGGGGGTCTGCAGGGCGGTGGCTGACATGGCCATAATGCTCCGTTCATCGTGCCATCACGTCGTGTGAGGGGACACACGTCGTGTGAGGGGACATCGGGGTGGTACGGGCCAGCGCGACGGTTCCGGCGGCGGTGAGGGCGGCCGCCGCCAGCGCGGTGAGCGTGCTCGCCGCGCCCGTCGGCAGAGGCTCGCCGAGCAGGAGGGCGCCGAAGGCTACGGCGGTGAGGGGATCGGCCACCTGCAGGGCGGCGAACGCCACGCCGAAGTGTCCGACGGCATAGGCGCGCTGGAGCAGCGCCAGCGCGATCAGGGCGGGCATCGGGACGGCGAGCAGGAACCAGAGCTCCCAGTTGCCGTCGACCAGGACGCGGGTGAGCGTGGCGGTCGCGCCGTACAGCACGCCCGCCCCCATGGCGAGCAGGCAGGCCCGCGCGGCGGGGGAGACCTGCCGGGCGAGGACCCACAGCACCAGGGCGGCGGTGGCCGCCCCCGCGAGCAGGGTCACCGCCTCCCCGGTGCTGAGGTGCGGTTTCCCGCTGTGCTCGGGCACGACCAGCACCAGGCCGATCAGGCCGATGGCGATCACCGCCGCCGAGGCCAGCTCGCCGGGCTTCGGCCTGCGGCGTTGCAGGGCGGCGGCGCAGGGCAGGGCGAACAGGAGGCTGGCCACGCCCATCGGCTGCACCAGGGTGAGCGGGCCGTACTTCAGCGCGACGATGTGCAGGGCCGTGCCGCCCGCGATGGCCAGCCCGCCGAGCAGCCATCGGGGGCGCCGGGCCAGATGGACGAGGCCGGCGCTGGGTGTCCTCGCCGCCTCGAACTGCTGCAGCGCGGCACCGAGTGCGAAGAACAGGGATCCCAGCAACGCCAGGCCGGCAGCCAGCACAGTCATGCGCACTCCTCCCAAGCAGATGAAGACATGGCGAGATGACCGGATCACCTCTGGGAGGCGTCCGTTAAGGGGCTTACGGTGAACAGTCGAAGCGTCCCCCGGATGGAGGTGCCGGAGCCATAGGGGTTCTCCCTGACTTCGCAGGGAATTCCCCGAGATTCGCGTCGGGGCTGTTGACCTGCTGGCTTTTCTTATCGTAGTTTCGCGGGCATGAATCTCGTGGGCGCCTGGCACCTGGTCGAGTGGCGGATCGTGGGTGCCGACGGACGGGTCTCCCACCCCTTCGGCACGGACGCGGTGGGCCTGCTCTGCTACACCCCCGACGGCCACATGAGCGCGACCATCGCGCGGGCCGGGCGCGCCCCGCTGCCCGGCGTCAGCCCGAGGCAGGCGCCCCCGGAGGCGCTGGCCGAGGCGTTCACCTCGTTCTTCGCCTACGCGGGCCGCTACGAGGTCCGCGACGGCCACGTCGCCCACGACGTCGAGGTGGCGCTCAACCCGGCCCTCGCCGGCACCGTCCAGGTCCGCGAGCTGAACGCCGACGGCGACCGGCTGGTCCTGGCGGCGGCCGAGGGCGGCAGATGGCACACCCTGATCTGGAAGCGATCATGAACACCGGGTGTTCTGTACGGCTTACCAGGGCGGTACGGGTCGCGCGTTCGATCATGAACGTCGAGCGGTCGGTACGGCCTGCGCGGTCGATCACGAGCGCCGGGCGTTCTGTACGGCTCGCGCGGCCGGTCATGAGCGCCGGGCGTTCGGCACGGATCTGGAGGCGGTCATGAACGTCGAGCGGTCGGCACGGCTCGCGCGGGCGGTCGAGGCCAGGCGCACCAGGGAGAGCTGGAGCGCCTACCCCGAGGCGCCCTCCCGCCACCCTGGAGGTGACAGCGCCCGGGAGGCCGGGCTGAGGGCCCACGAGTCCCGCCTCGGCGGCCGGTTCGACCTGCCGGAGCACCCCGGTGCCCACGCCGTCGCCCGGGGCGAGGTCTCGCCCTACACCGGTGAGCCGCTGGGCGTCGCCTACCCGGTCGCGAGCGCCGACGAGGTCTACCGGGCCGCCCTGGCCGCGTGGCCCGCCTGGCGCGACGCCACCCCCGAGACCAGGACGGACCTCTGCCTGGCCGCCTGCGACCTGATCTACGAGCGGTCCTTCGAGTTCGTCCCCGCCACCATGCACACCGCGGGCCAGAGTGCCGCGATGAGCTTCACCGGCAGCGGCACGAACGCCCTCGACCGGGGGATCGAGGCGATCGCCGCCGCCTGGTCGGCCATGGAGCGGGTCACCCCGCACGCGACCTGGGCCCGGGGCTTCGGCACCTCCGAGCTCAGCCTGGACAAGCGCTACCGGATCGTGCCGCGCGGGGTCGCGGTCGTCGTCACCTGCGCGAGCTTCCCCGCCTGGAACGCCTACCCGGCGATCTTCGCCAACCTCGCCACGGGCAACCCGGTGATCGTCAAGCCGCACCCCACCGCGGTGCTGCCGATGGCGCTGGCGGTCGGCGCCTGCCGCGAGGTCCTCGCCGGGGCGGGGTTCGACCCCGGCCTGGTCACCCTCGCCGTCGACACCGCCGGGGCGCCGATCGCCAAGGAGCTCATCGGCCACCCCGCCTGCCGGATCGTCGACTTCACCGGGAGCGCCGCGTTCGGCGCCTGGGTGGAGGCGAACGCCTTCCCCGCGATCTCCTACACCGAGACCTCGGGGCTCAACGCGGTCGTGCTCGACTCCGCCGACGACCTCGCGCCCGTGCTGCGGGCCGTCGCCGGATCGCTCTGCCTGTTCTCCGCGCAGATGTGCACCAGCCCGCAGAACATCTTCGTGCCCCGCGCCGGGGTGCGGACCTCCTCGGGAACGGTCTCCTTCGAGGAGGTCGGCGAGGCCCTGGCGGAGGCCGTACGGCAGATCTCCACCGTGCCCAGGCGGGCGGCCTCCGTGCTGGCGGCCATCCAGTCGCCCGCCACGCTCGCCCTGCTGGACGGGCTGCGCGGCCGGGGCACCGTGCTACTGGACGCCGCGCCGTACGAGCACCCGGAGTTTCCCTCGGCCCGCACCAGCGGGCCGCTCCTGCTCGCCACCGGGGACCCGGCGGTCTACGGCGAGGAGCGGTTCGGGCCGGTCGCGTTCCTCGTCCCCGCCGAGGACCGGGAGGCCGCGTTGCGGACGGCCTCGGCCGACGCCGGGGACAAGGGCGCGATCACCGCGTTCTGCTACTCGGTGGACGAGGACTTCGTCGGCCGGGCCGAGGACGCCTTCGCCCTCGCGGGCGCCGCGCTGACCTCCAACCTCACCGGCCCGATGCCGCTCAACTTCTCCGCCGCCTACAGCGACTACCACGTCAGCGGGCTCAATCCGGCGGGGAACGCCTCCCTCACCGACGACGCCTTCGTGTCCGGGCGCTTCCGCGTCACGCAGTCACGCCGCCCCTCCGTCAGTCACCGGAGGTGACCAGCGCGGCCTCCTTCTCCGGGACGGCACGGCGGTGGCGGAGGTAGCGGACGATCTCGACCACGGCGGTGATCCCCAGGGCGATGCCCAGGCCGAGCAGCAGCCCCTTGATCGGGTCGTTCTCGAAGGCCGCGCCGCCCACGTAGCCGATCAGCCCCGAGTAGACCGCCCAGGACCCCGCGGCGACGGCGTCGAAGAGGGCGAACGAGCGCCGGGGGTAGGCGACCGCGCCCATGGTCAGGGTGCAGGCGGTCCGGCCGCCGGGAATGTAGCGGGCCACCACCAGGACCAGCCCGCCCCGCTCGGCCAGCGCCCGCTCCGCCCAGGCGAACGCCTTGCGGCTGCGCCTGCCGTTGCGCAGCCGGTCGTTGGTGGTACGCCCGATGGCGTACGAGATGTGATCACCCGCGAACGCGCCCAGCGCGGCCACCACGATCACCAGGAGCAGGTCGGGGGCGCCGGTGGAGGCGGCGAACACCCCGGCCGTGATGACGGACGTCTCCGCCGGGACCACGGGGAAGAACCCGTCGAGCATCGCCAGCGCGAACAGCGCCAGGTAGATCCATGGAGACGTCATCACGTCGTGCAGGACGTCGAGGATGGCCTGTGTCACATCGAGCTCCAGCCGGGGGTCGCGGAATGTCTCACGCAGAAGGCTGACGGCCCGGCGACCCCTTGGACATCGGGGATGAACCCCGGTGTTCCCAGAGCACGCCCCTGAGATCACCGGGGGTCCGTCCCGTCGACCCTAGGAATCGGACGGATCCGGGCGCATCACTCGAACGGCTTGAGTCATCCCCCGTCTTCGGTTGGGGGCCCTCCTCCTCAGGGAGGAGACGCGGCTCAGTTGAGCCGCCAGATGGCCAGGTTCAGCGCGGACGCGTACGTCACCCAGAGCAGGTAGGGCACCAGCAGCCAGGCGGCCGGGCGGCTGATCCGCCGGAACAGGACGATGGTGAGCACGATCGCGAGCCAGAGGACGACGATCTCCGCGAACGCCAGGCCGTACCGCCCGGCGCCGAAGAACAGCGGCGTCCAGGCCGCGTTGAGAACCAGCTGGACCGCGTAGACGCCGAGCGCCGGGGTCAGGCCGCGCGCCGACCAGGCGAGCCAGCCGGACAGGGCGATCATGACGTACAGGACCGTCCAGGCCGGGCCGAACAGCCACTGCGGCGGGGCCCAGGGGGGCCGTTCCAGCGACAGGTACTCACCACCGGCGTTGACGGCGGCCAGCGACCCCACCACCGCCACCAGCACGAGCGCGACGGCGAACACCGGCAAACCGGCCCAGCGTTTCGGATGTTGCGCGATGACCATGAAAACCTCCCGCCCCCTCCTTCGTACGCCCGCCGCACGGCGGTTTCCCCCGTACGGGAAAGGCGTCCTAGACGGGCGGGGCGGCGACGGCCGGGGTGGCCACGGGGTCGTAGTGCAGGCGGCGCAGCATCCGGCGGAAGGCGTACAGGGAGAAGGCCACCGCCAGGCCGCTGATGACGGCCACGGCCGAGGTGCGGACCAGCAGGTAGGTGCCGATCGACTCGTGCAGCAGGAGCCAGATGCTCACCGCGGAGTTGGCCAGCAGCACGAACGCCCACAGCAGGGTGATACGGGCGAAGAACCGGCGGACCCGCTCGTGTTTCAGCACCGCCGAGGGCAGGTGGATGTAGTCGAGGGTGAGCTTCTGCACCAGCGGGCGGTTGAGGCGCACCGAGGCGAGGAAGACCATGCTGATGCAGATCGTCCCGAGCTCCGGCTGGAGGAAGTAGATCACCGCGCTCCCGGTCCAGAAGCCCAGCAGCGCCCGTACGGTGATCGCGATGACGGCGAGGATCATCGTCCCGGGGACGGGGATCCGGCGGACCAGCCGCCATCCCACCCCCGCGTACACCCAGGTGACCGCCGCGATCAGCGCGCCCTTCAGGCCGAGGAGGGCCAGGGCGGCGTAGAAGACGGCGAGGGGGGCGACGACGCCCTCGAGTAGTTTCGGCGCGGCCTGCCTGGCGAGAGCCGCGAGGCGGGGGAGGACGATGGGCTGATGGCTCATTGACACTCCACGGGCTGGTGCGGTGGCAGACGCTGGGCGTTCACGCCTACCCCGGCATGACACACGCATGTCAGGCCGTCGCAGGGGGTTGCTGGAGAGGGCTGGTTCCGGAGTTCACCGGCCACTCACCGTACCTGACCCCGGCTAGCGCTCTCGTGAAAACAACTCAATAACACTGCAATAACGGATGAGACCGGTGAGGATCATTACGATTCATGAAAAGGATCACTATGCCGGTAACGGTTAAGAAACAGGAGCTTTCCTGATCGGGGCCGGTCCGCGACGATGAGAGACATGGCAGTGCTGCGCACGCACGCGTTCCGCCGTTCCACCGAGGGTGTCGAGAATGTCGCGGCCCAGCTCGTACGCTGGCCCGACCTGGCGCTGAAACGTACCAGGAAAGGGCTGGGGTTCCGGGCCGGTGGCCGGGAGATCGTCAGGATGTCCGGTGACCACACCGCGGAGTTGCTCCTCACCAAACCCGTGATCGACCGATGGGCACGGGTGCTCACCGACTGCCACCGCGTCACCCCCGGAGCCGACACGGGGTGGGTGGCCATGTCCATCGAGGGCCGGGCCGACGCCGAGCTGTTCCTCTCGCTCGTCAGCGTCGCGATCAAGGCCAACCAGGGCTCGCGGTAACCGGCACCGACCGAGGGGCGCGGCGACCGGTCTCGCCCCGAAGCCGATGAACAGCGCGCCCACGCCCGCGCCCGGAGCCAACAGGTCGGGAACGTGACACCGAAGTTCGGCGCCGACAGATAGAGCGCGCCGGGCCCGGAGCCGACCGGTCGGGAACGTCCGACCGAAGATCGGCCTCGACAGGTGGAGCGCGCCGGACGGCCGACAGCCCGCGCCGGGCCGGGAACGTCCGATCGAAGATCGGCACCGACGGGTAGAGCGCGCCCAGAAGTAGGAACGACGGCGCGGAAGTGCCGTAGGCCGGGTCCGCGAGCCGGATGAAGGGCGGAATCGCCCTCAGGTTCATCGGGCCGACGATCGGGGCCTCCGGGTTCATCAAGCCGACGATCGGGGCCTCGCGGAAGGAACTCTTCGCGGACCGGGGTCGCCTCCGCGTCCTCACTCCCGGTACCGGGCGCCCGGCCGGAGCATCCGGAACCCGATCCACGCGAGTCGGGCCGCACCGGCGTCCCCGTCCCCCGCTGGAACGCGCCCGGACACGGTATCGGCGGCTGACGTTTTTGGGCCTTGTGGCAGGGGTCTGTCAAGGCTACGATCGCGACAACTCTTAGGAAACTTTCCTAAAAGAAATGCCGACAGGGAGTGCCCGTGGCCCGCGCTTCCCCTCCGACCGATTTCTAGCTGCGAAAACTCGGCGGCGAGAGCCGTCGCTGCTGAAGGTCCGACCGTCCGGACGCCTCACCCCCCAGGTTCCACGTCCATGGGAGCGATCATGCGGCGCACCTTTCCCTTACTTGTCCTGACTGTGGCTGCAAGCCCTCACCGTGGCCTGCCCGCGCCCGGCACCACCGCCGTCTCCGGCACCGCGGCCGTCCCTGTCGTTCCCGTCGCCGTCCCCGTGGCCGCCGCCGTCGCCCGCCCCGAGGCGCCAGACCGGGGCCCGCGAGCCACGGGCGAGCGCGCGACCACGGACACCTTCGCCGCCCCCTTGATCCTCCCCGAGGCCGGGCCCCCGATCCCCGGGAAAGCCGGGCGCGGCCCGTCCCCGGAGCGCCGCTGCCGGATCCCGGCGGCGCCACCCGCCGATCGGCGACGTCCGGGGCACGTGACGGCGACGGCACAGGCACCGGCACAGGCGGAGGCGCCGACGCAGGCAGCAGCACAGGCACCGGCACAAGCACAGGCAGCGCAGGTACAGGTATCGGCACAGGCGCCAGTCCGGGCACCGGCGCGGGTACCGGCACCGGCTCAGGCGGCGCGGGTGCCGGTGACCCGGTGACGACTCGCTGAACCCGGCGGTCCCGGCGTCCCGCGCCGATCAACGGAACGGTCCCGCCCCCGGGCGAAACCGTGCCCACCCCGCCGTACGGCTCGCGCCCACGTTCGCGCCCGCGCACCCCCCGCGTGGCGCGGGTCGTACGGTCACCCCCACGGAATGCATGAGGTTAACGTGAAATTACGCGCCATCGCTCGTTCTCTCGTCGCTCTGGCGGCCCTCGTCCTGGCGATGATGGTCGCGACCCCCGCCTTCGCCGCTCCCAACACGGCCGTCTTCACCAAGGTCTCCGACTGGGGCACCGGCTTCGAGGGCAAGTACACGGTCACCAACGGTGGGACGACGACCATCAGCGGCTGGTCGGTCGCCTTCGACCTGCCCTCGGGTGCCAACATCGGGTCCTTCTGGGACGCGTCGATGACCCGTAGCGGGCAGCGGTTCACCTTCACCAACGTCGGCTGGAACGGCACCCTGGCCCCCGGGGCGAGCGTGAGCTTCGGCTTCAACGGCAGTCCGGGCGGCGCGACGCCGTCCAACTGCACGCTCAACGGCGTGGCCTGTGGCGGCGGGACGACTCCCACCACTCCGGGGGCACCGGGGAATCCGTCGGTCACCGGGACGACCAACTCCTCGATCTCGCTGTCGTGGGGTGCCTCCAGTGGCACGGTCACCGGTTACCGGGTCTACGAGGGGGCCACGCAGCGGGCCCAGGTCACCGGGACCAGCACCACGATCGGCTCGCTGGGTACCTGCACCTCGCACACCTACACCGTGAAGGCGTACAACGCCCAGGGGGAGTCGGCCGCCAGCGGAGCGGTGAGCGCCACCACCACCGGCTGCACCGGTGGAGCCCCCGGCAAGCCGGGCGCGGTGTCGGCGACGGGTGGCGCGAACAGTGTCGCGCTGTCGTGGGGCGCGTCCTCGGGAACGGTGACCGGCTACCGGGTGTACGAGGGGACGACGGTCAGGGCGACCGTGACCGGGACGAGCGCGACGGTGTCGGGGCTGGGCGTGTGTGAGGCGCACACCTACACGGTGGCGGCGTACAACTCCGCGGGCGAGGGCCAGAAGAGCGACCCGGCCACCGCGACCACGACCGGCTGCACCAGCGGCGGTCAGCTGCCCAAGCACTTCCTCACCGGCTACTGGCACAACTTCGACAACCCGGCCGTCGAGCTGCGGCTGTCGGCGGTGCCCAACGAGTACGACCTGGTCGCGGTCTCCTTCGGAGAGGCCACCGCCACCCCCGGTGAGGTCGTCTTCGGCGTGGACCCGGGCCTGTCCGCCTCCCTCGGCGGCTACACCGACGCCCAGTTCAGGGCCGACGTGCAGACCCTCCACTCCCGAGGCAAGAAGGTCATCCTCTCGGTCGGCGGCGAGGCGGGCCGCGTGCAGGTGGCCAGCGCCGCCGCCGCGACCAAGTTCGCCGACACCGTCTACGCCCTGATGCAGAGCTATGGCTTCGACGGCGTCGACATCGACCTGGAGAACGGGCTCAACTCCACCTACATGGGCCAGGCGCTCCGGTCGCTGCGGGCCAAGGCGGGGGCGAACCTGATCATCACGATGGCGCCGCAGACCATCGACATGCAGTCCACCGGCGGCGAGTACTTCAAGCTGGCGCTGAACATCAAGGACATCCTCACCGTCGTCCACACCCAGTTCTACAACTCCGGCTCCATGCTCGGCTGCGACCAGAACGCCGCCTACTCGCAGGGGTCGGTCAACTTCATGACCGCGCTGGCCTGCATCCAGCTGGAGAACGGCCTCCGCCCCGACCAGGTGGCGCTCGGCCTGCCCGCGGGACCCGGCGCGGCGGGCGGCGGGATCGTCGCCCCGGCCCTGGTGAACCAGGCCCTGACCTGCCTGGCCACCCGGACCAACTGCGGCAGCTTCGTGCCGCCGCGCGCCTACCCCGGGATCCGTGGCGCGATGACCTGGTCCATCAACTGGGACGCCAGCAACAACTGGAACTTCTCCAGGACCGTCAAGCCGCACCTCGCGACCCTGCCCTAGCGACCCCCGGGGCCTGCCCGTCCGGGCAGGCCCCGAATCCCGCCCCCCGAAGACCCGGAGCACCCCGAACACCCGGAGCACCTGAGCACCCCGAACACCTCCCAACCTCGCACCCCCCAACCGAGGAAGAGCCATGAGATTTCGACGAACGCTGACCGCGGTCCTCGCCGCGCTCGGCATGTCACTCGGCCTGTCAATGGTCGCGACCCCCGCCTTCGCCGCTCCCAACACGGCCGTCTTCACCAAGGTCTCCGACTGGGGCACCGGCTTCGAGGGCAAGTACACGG